>VFKC01000103.1 GCA_009885745.1 Actinomycetota bacterium | reverse complement strand
GGAGCCGATTAGCGCAATCCGTAGGGATTGCTGTAATCGGAATTAGATTCGTTCTTTGCTTTTTTGCGACGGTTCCCCGAGGCGGCCCGCAGAATTGCTTTTGCAATTCGGCGGGACGCTCCATGGATTTGGGAGCCGATTAGCGCAATCCGTAGGGATTGCTGTAATCGGAATTAAATTAGTTCTTTGCTTTTTTGCGACGGTTCCCCGATGAGCAGATTAATCACAGCCCAACTAAGTTCTCCGTGTTACTGCCCTCCAAGCCCAGACAAGGGCACTTATCAGTGCGACTAATACCATTAGAACTATCGAATACTGTGCCCAGATGACCAGGTACATCAGCGAGGTCTGGACTAGCGTCTGCGGCCAGCTACCGAATGTGGTGACAACCGTTCTTCCAGCCTCATTCCATGTACAACTCACTAAGTCAGGCTGGCTGAACAGTTTTAAGGTGCTCACTTGTTGATCAACGAGCATACTTTGAGCGCTAAGGGGGTTATCTAAACAGAAAGCCTGCTCACCGTTCTCAGTCCATGGCCAGTCTGTACCACCCATAACTGCGGCCACCCCAACAAGTATCAAAATCAGGGCAAAGTTCGCTGCTATCAGACTAAGAATAATTCTTCGGCCATGCTTAAACATGTTGATAATCTACCGCTTTAACAAATCCTGCAAACGCCCAGTGCGGTCAAATCTTTTGTGTTTAGAACCGTATATACTGGTAATAACTTTCACGCGTATTGACTCTGTCATGCCATGATACATGTCGCCTTTACTGTGTGACGATGACTAATAGGAGAGATTTAAGTTGGACGTATCGCTGGGCATTTGGTTGACCCTATCCGGAGTTCTTGCATTCTTGTTGGTCCTCGATTTTTTCACAGTGAGTCGAAAGCCCCATGATGCAATGTTTAAGGAGTCACTAGCATGGTCTACCTTTTACATCGCGGTGTCGATTGCATTTGGCATTTGGATTTGGACAACAGCAGGAGCTCAATATGGAAATGAGTTCTTTGCCGCCTATCTAGTTGAGAAATCGCTATCGATTGACAACCTTTTCGTGTTTGCCCTAATTTTTGCGAATTTTGGTATTCCTAGTGCCTATCATCAGCGGGCATTACTCGTTGGTGTTGTCCTGGCACTAGTTTTCCGAGGAGCTTTCATCGCCGTAGGCGCAGTGGCATTGGACAAATTTGCATTCACATTCGTGCTTTTTGGCGCATTGCTGATTTACACGGGTATCAAACTCCTACGCCATTGGGATGAAGATGATGAACCAGGTGATAATTCCTTTGTTCTTCTTGTTCGTAAATTCATACCGGTCAGCGACAAACTCGAAGGTAACAAGTTATTCACTCGACAGAACGGCAAGCGGATGGCCACCCCGATGCTGCTTGTAATGGTTGCAGTAGCCAGTACCGATCTTCTTTTTGCCTTAGATTCAATTCCAGCAACTTTTGGCGTTACTGAAGAACCGTTCCTAGTGTTCTCCGCCAATGCATTTGCTCTGCTTGGTTTACGGGCACTGTACTTCCTATTAAAAGGACTTCTCGACAAAATTGTTTATCTGTCGATTGGCCTAGCAGTCATTTTGATGTTCATTGGTGTGAAGCTGGTCTTGATCTATGCGCATGAACGCTCTGAGTCCATTCCTAAAATTTCAACAAACACAAGTTTGATTGTAATTGCATCGGTATTGGTTATCGCGGGCATCGCTAGTTACATCAAAGTTAGAAAAGATTCAACTGCTCCTGTAAATCCAGAAAAAACAACCGAGCCTTAAATCGATATTTTTAATTGATGTAAACTCACCATGCTGTGGTGTAAAAATAGCGAAGGGTGCTTGAAAAAATCATCTAGGCTTTAATTGTCCATCGACTATTGACTTGGAGTTTTAAATTGAATCGCATTTGGTTTCACATTCTCCACAGGTTTGGCAAACTGGATCAAATAATCAAATACCGTCGATCGCATTCAAGCTTTCCAAACATCATCAGACCAAAGAAATTTACTGAAAAAATTATTTGGCGAATGTTTTTTGACAGAAGGAGCTTACTTGCGACTACCTGTGACAAATTACTTACAAAAGAGTTGGCACTAGAAAGGTGTCCAGACCTTTTAGCCGCTGAGACACTTTGGGTTGGGGACAATTTAAGTGAATCTCTATATTCGGATCTGTCTGGCGATTGGGTCTTAAAGGAAATATCTGGCAGCGGACGAATCTATTTCGGCAGCGGACCAATCGATTCAACCACCTTGGCAAAAATGAAACATGAAACTGCCCATTGGCCAAAAGACAATAGACATTCAAAGAAGAACTCTTGGGCATTGTCTATGGCTCGTGAAGGCTTTTTTATTGAGCGCCGTATCTCAGTAGAAATCCCTCAAGATTTCAAGTTCCATGTCTTTTCAGGGCAAGTGGCATTTTGTGGAGTTGACTATAGCCGCTTTGAAGATCATCGAAGAGCCTGCTTCAATCGAGCAGGTGACTTGATTCCAGTCTCATATGAGTTCGAGGTGCCTGATCAAGTAGATCCTTTGCCTGACAATTACCAAGATATGGTCAGCATAGCGGAGCAGCTAGCTGCTGAATTTGATTACATGCGAATAGATTTGTACAGCGTTGCGGAGGATGTCTTTTTCGGGGAGTTCACGCCGTACCCGGGAAGGGGCCGCAGCAAAATAAATCCCTCTAGTTACGAAAAACTATGGGGTGAACTTTGGAAGTTGCCCAGATGGCGTGATCGCCATTCCCGTGATCTGGTAATTCCAGGTAACCAAATTAATCAACCCCAAAGTGACATTGTGTGAGATAGCCTAAAACCATGTCTCGCTTTGGTGCAATGTTTGGTCCTGATATCACATTCTTAGGTGTAGATAAATGTGATTTAGAGCGTCCAGAAACATGGCACGGCGCCGATGTCGTTATCGTTGGCGCCCCATTTGATGGCGGGACGAGCTATCGATCAGGCGCTCGTTTCGGACCTAAAGCGATGCGAGAAACTTGCTATTTGCCTCATGATGGCTCGCGCCCAAGTTTGGCGATGCGGGTCGATGGACTTGTAGACATGCGTGTTTTAGACATGGGCGATGTTGAAATGTTTTCTGGTGATGCAGTCAAATCATGTGCAGCATTAGAAATAGTTATTGAGCAAATTTCCAGGGCAGGAGTCATCCCACTAGTTCTAGGTGGAGACCACACAGTCACTTGGCCAAACATCACAGGTGTGGCTCGTGGATCTGATGCTTGGGGCAAGTTAGGCGTGATTCATTTTGACGCACACGCCGATACTGGTGACATCACTTTTGGTTCATTGATCGGTCACGGCCATCCGATGAGACAGTTGATTGAAAGTGGCGCGGTCAAGGGAAATCGTTTTTTGCAAGTAGGACTTCGTGGCTACTGGCCGCCACCTGAGACTTTGGCCTGGATGGCAGACCAAGAAATGCGTTCTTACGAAATGACAGAAATCGTGGAACGTGGCCTAAAAGAATGTCTAGATGAGGCAATCACTTATGCTCAACAAGAATGTGACTCAATATTTTTAAGCGTCGATATCGATGTTGTTGATCCTGGTTCTGCCCCAGGCACTGGCACACCCGAGCCAGGCGGACTTTCGTCACGCGAATTGTTAGATTCCGTGCGCAGAATTGCATACGAGGTACCTCTTGCGGGTGTTGACATTGTTGAAGTAGCACCACCATACGATCACGCAGACATCACGGCATTACTAGGCAATCGCGTAGTACTTGAAGTGCTTTCAGGTATGGCAAGAAGACGCTCTGATGCGAAAACAGGTCAGGTATGGCAGAGAGATCTTCCCTTATTAGATGGCCGTCACTAAAAAATTATTAGCTTGCCTACACTCAGGAGATCTGTATTACCAACCGATTGAGAATGTCACTGTAGTTGGAGCGGACGTATACAGGGATGGGCTGAAGTCGCCAACATCATCGTAGGCAAAGCCATAGGCCAAACCGTTGATACTGTGCTGGTGCCAAAACTTTGCGTAATCATTGGCTAAGCCACCGCTTGGATAGAAGTAAGCAGAATTATGCCAATTGGCAGGATTATCAAAAACATGTCTATTGAGCGCGGCACAAACCTGAGCTTGAATTTGAAGTTGAGTGCCAACGTTTGTGCCACCCACGGCGTCATTCAATAGCCCATCACCAAGCATGACCATTGAAGTAGTCGGTTTGCCATTGATTGTGTAAGTTCCGTTTTGTACTCCACCAGTGAGTCGCAGTGTGTTGTTCGCCTGGACCCGTCCTGTGAATGTACCTAAATTTTGTAATGTGAACACTAAATCTTTGGTTTTGTATTTTTCCCACATCTCATCAATGTAAGGAGCAAGATAATTTGCATTGGCTTTACCAGCTTGAAAACTTTGATGCGCAGGTGCCGTAATACGGTTGGCTGAATGTGCACCTTGAGCTAAACCCTTGAATGCATCGGGCATCGCCGCGATGAATTGGGAAAACAACGATGCGCGACTTTCTGAAAGACTCTCACCAACAGTTTGGTCGTAGCCATTCGCACCCTGAACACGCAACCGCAAAGGGAAACCAAATTGGTCAACCCGAGTGGTGTTAACCCAGATCCCTGGATTCCCGCTGCTTCTCGGCAAGATTGCCATTTCGCCAAAATCAAAAGTTACATCTTGATTTGGATCCGCGGGATTCTCGATATTTGCTCCCGCGTAACCAATCTGTCCATTCACATCAACATTGGGTTGGATGTACATCGGGCTACCAACTGAGAAAAGTATGCGAGCTGAATTTATTGGCGGGATTGTCACAGACCCACTTTCGGCTATGGTGTGGAAATAATTGGAATAAAGATTATTGTTCTTCGTGAGAGCACCGTTATCTGATACAGACATTGGGATAAAGGCACCATTCTTGTCTACCCAAATGAATTTCCCTGTTGCCCAGTCCTTGCCGACAATGGCCCAGAAAACCTCAGAGTCGCTCCACTGACCTCCTGTTAAATTCTCAATCTTAAATGTGGTCATCTCGTTCCACACGGCATTAGGTGTTGAGGAGGAAGGAGAAGGTGTAGGCATGCTGCTTGGTGTCGGCCCTCCGAAAGAAGCGGTGATGACTGAAGAACTGTAGCCTGCAGCGACAACGTGATATTTGAACGAAGCGCCTTGGGTATTGCCGGTGAAGCGGATGGTCAGAGTGAATGATCCATTTGCATCAAGGCGAATCTGGCATTGTGAGTTTGAACCATCCGGATAACAAGCGTTACTTGACCATGGCGAACCCAAGGGATTATTTTGCACTGAGGTTGTTAGCCCAGAAGAAAGATCAAACCAGGTTAGTTGAAGTTGCAAACCAGCATTGATTGCGCCTGCGGAGTAGGTGAAGGTTAGGTCCTGACCTGGTACAGGAGAAATTTTTCCACCAGCCATTGCAAGATTCACGTCACCACTTCTGACCGATAAAGCATCAATCGGTGCACATGCCTGTTGCTGATTAGCCGAGCACGCAATTGAACTTGGTGTTGGTGTCGGTGTCGGTGTTGGTGTCGGTGTTGGTGTCGGTGTTGGTGTCGGTGTTGGTGTCGGGAGCGAGACCCTGATTAGGATCGAATGCACGACACTAGCAGCCGGCAGGTAGCGAACAGTACCGGCATGGGCACCCGTAATTGTGCAAGTCCCAACACGCAACACATGAATTGCGTTGGAAATAACAGTGCAAACTGTTCGAGTCTTGCTCGTAAATGTCACCGCTCCTGCATTTACAGATGCAATCAAAACTTGGTCAGCCTGATTAAGCGCCATATCGCTTGGCTCTAGGAAAATTAACGACTGACTTCGTTTGGATATCGTTATTGATCTATTAACGTATAGGGCTTTTGCGTATAAGGAGTTACCTAAACTTGTGGCACGCAAATTACATTTACCCGGGGTGAGAGCGTGCAATTTGTTTGCCGCCACAGTGCAAGTCTTGGTAGTGAGAGTACTGATGACTGTTTCGCCACCGCTTGAGTTCGCGATAAGAGTTTGATCTTCATCTCCGTAGGTCATGTCTGCTGGCTGGATAAATGAAATTGAGTTAGCCGTCGCCACGGGTCGAACAGACTTTGATGTTTTTGCGCCTATGCCAACGGAATTCACGGCGCGTAATTGGATCGTGTAACTTGCGCCATTAGTGAGATTCGAAATTGTCAAAGGACTTGAATAACTTTGTATCCAAGTTAAACCGTTAGTGATTGAATATTCGACACGGGTTATCGAGGCACCGTTAGAGTTGCCGAGCGTATAAGAAACTACTGCTGTTTGGCTGGTGGCTGTGCTGATGTTGCTGATAATCGGGGCACTGGGAACTTTTGTAAGTGTTGCCTGCCTAACTCCAACTGTGATGTCCGATGAGTATAAAACCCCAGATTTGAAGAATTGTTTTGGAGCCGAATTAGTAGCATGAGCTGGAGATGAGATAAAAGAAATCATAAACACAATCAGTGCAATGAAAATGTTTCGCTTATGAAATATCACTTAGCTCCCCCTAGATGCCCAACTAACTGGCAAACCTGAACTCACAGATTAAGGCTACGCCTACATACATGCGCATATTCTCGTCTAGGCGCCAAGGCCACCTAAACATAGGAAATCGCCAGACTTGTTATGAAAAGGAGATTCCAAGGATTAATGATCCATTTCTAGAGCCTAGTTTTAGGCAACTCAAGAAAATCTTCAAACCACAGATTTCGGCGATAAAAAAATGGACAATGAAATATGAACGCTCGCACGCTAGGTAGATTGACTCTCGGCTTTCTTTTGACGCTCGCGCTACCTCAGTTTCCAGCACGTGCAACTACCGTGAGTACTATTTCAAATTATCAAGTGGAGAACACGCTTAGACATCTTGGACTTTCTGTTGGCAGAGTAGACGGGATCTTCAACGAGTCAACTCGGCGAGCCTTTTGCCAATGGCGCGAGCTGACCGGGCAAAGACCAACAAGACACCTGTTGAGCATTTCGGAACGCAATCGAATCAATGTAATCAATCCTTTGCGAGTACCCGCGAATTTGAATGTTGGCTTGAACTTGAACAAAACTTGCCAATCGATAACTTGGGTAGTGCGTGATTCAGTTACCCGCCTATTAGAGGTAAAAGACGTGTTTGCGGCATCTTCAGGCATGTCTGGCTACACAACCCCAAATGGAATTTTTCACATCTTTTTTCAGGTTAATGCTTGGCAGGAGTCCAGTATCTATGTTGGGGCAATGATGTATAGACCCAAGTATTTTGATGGCGGAAGGGCAATTCATGGTTCGGCAAGTGATTCCCTTGTGAAGACGTATCCTGCCTCCCACGGCTGTGTTCGAATTTTGCATAGCTCTGTAAATAAATTATGGGCAGCTGGGGTTGGAATCGGAACAGAAGTTCAGGTCTACGGTACTTGGCGTGGCTGACTAGGCACTGCCTTTGTTCAATGTTTGACCACTTTACTTAGATAATTGAATACATGTCCATGAAACGAACAACGAGCATTGTGGTCTCATCGATTTTCGCTATGTCGATTCTTGGTGTTATTTCAGAGCCTGCACAATCAAGAGAAACGCAAACAAAAAAATGGGTATCCAATACACGAGTCGAAGCCGTACTCCAGGCATACGGATTACCAACTGGTGCTGTAGATGGTACTTTCACGATAAATACTTCCCAGGCACTATGCGTATGGCGAGATTTAGTTGGACGAAATCCCAGTTGGGCTAAACCCAGTTTGCGAGAGAGGTTCTTACTGAATCGAGGCACTCCTCAGAAAGTACCAAGTAGATTGGTTGTCGGCTTAAACGTAAGCATCGCCTGCCAAGTGGTTATTTGGGTTCAACAAGACCCAGGAACGGACAAGCACACTATTCGTGAGGTCTTTCGCGCGACTACTGGAATGTCTGAATTTGCCACTCGTATCGGAACGCACCGTATTTATGCTCAAAGAGATGAATGGCAAGAGTCAGATATCTATGAAGGCTCAATGATGTATCGTCCAAAGTATTTCGATGGCGGGCAAGCACTTCATGGCTCAGCAACAGATTCATTAGTTGGCTTTGCGCCAGCAAGTCATGGCTGTGTGCGCATGTTACACAGCGCGATAAAAAAGATTTGGAATGCGAACTTAGGCATTGGAACTGCGGTTAAAGTCTATGGAACGTGGCGAAAATGAAGAGCTTAGTATCCCGCATAATCAAGCGCGCATTCGATATTCTCGTTAGTTTTACGGGTCTAGTATTCCTCTCACCTGTTCTTGCTCTTATCGCTGTTATAAATCTCAAAATTCATGGGAGACCAATCTTATTTACTCAAGTGCGACCTGGGCGAGATGCAGAACTATTTAGGATTTACAAATTTCGATCAATGACAAGTAAAAGAGATACAACAGGAGAGCTCCTAGAGGACTCGATGCGGCGAACTAGGTTTGGTGATTTTCTACGCGCAACGAGTCTGGATGAGCTCCCAGAGTTATTGAATGTCCTGAAGGGGGACATGAGCATTGTGGGCCCCCGACCGCTACTTCCTGAGTACTTGAAGCACTACAACAAACATCAAATGCGCCGGCATGAACTTCGTCCCGGCATCACGGGGCTCGCTCAAACCCAAGGAAGAAACGAGTTGGATTGGGAAACTAAGTTTGACTTGGATGTGAAGTATGTCGATGAAAATACTCTTTTTCTAGATCTGCAAATTCTGTTCAAAACATTTGTGGCAGTTTTCAAACGAGAGGGCATTGATCCTATCGACGGGGGCTCAATGCCAAAGTTCGGCGAATAGACTCAAGTATTCATTGAGCTAAATAAATTCCAGTTCGCTGAATGTTTTTATCGTGAGAAGCGCTCGATAGCTTGCTTCAACCTCGATGTGTTGGTCATGAACATTGTTTCCACGTTCTGCCAACATCACAGTTTGCCAACCTAAGTTATTTGGAATCAGGAAATCCTTAATCGGATTATCTCCAATCATCACAACTTCGATACCGACACTCACTTCAAGGGATTCGTAGAAAAAATCATCTACTTTTGTGCATCCGATTTCCTCACTTATTAAGAGCAAATCGACTAATCCATCGAGACCCAAGGCAGTCACCTTGTTACGTTGAGTATTGGATCTTCCCTCTGTGGCAATGACTATTGAGCAATATTTGTTTCTGGCAAGGGCAATGAAATCTGCAGCATCTTCGTAAAGTTCAATTTGCGGAATGTGACTTCGATAGATCTCTAGGGCTGTGTCTTTATCATGATCGTTAAGCCCTAGGTACTGAAATATATCTTCTCCATGCATACTTACTCGCATTAAGGATTCAGCATCTGCAAACGACGTGAGGTTTAACTCAGAAAGTAATGCATTGAACCCGGAGCGCTGGAAACTCCTTTCTGAATAAAGAGTGTCATCCAAATCTAAAATGACAATGCTACCTTGACTAATTTGAGTCATTAGATGAATATCTCAGCATCGTAGCGAAGCATAATTAACTGATCTTGCCAGCTATCAAGATACTCTAATTTTTCGTTTTCAAAGTGTCCAGAAACCAACCAATCCACATAACTTGCACCCGCAGAATGCGTCAACGGGTACCCACCACCAAAACGAGGATTTATCTCTATTCCTAAAATTTCAGTCGGATTTTGCTCTGAATCTAATTTCACAAAGAATTGAAATGTAATTACGCCGCGAGCTCCAGGAAAATTACAAAGTTTCTGCTTCAAAATACTTACGAGGAGGCCCTTGTGAGTTCGCCCTTTAGAAACTTCACCGTCTCTTACTTCAAGTCGTTCCCTTGGCACTAAGCAAATAAGATTGCCATCAGATGTGTAGAAACCATCCACAGTAAATTCGCGATATTGCTTCAAATCGACCAATTCCTGCTGAATGTATTTTGCAGGATCTAGGTATTTGCTCTGCATCATGTCTGAAGAATCGACTCTGTGAATGTCTATACTTCGGCTGCCGGCTATGGGCTTTATGAACCGGGGGAAGATAGTGGAATCTGGGGCCAACTCAGTAGGAGATTTGATTCCTAGAGAGTGAAAAAGTTCACTAGTCTGGCGCTTGTTTCTACAAATTCTCACCAAATTAGAATCAGAAATTGTTATCTCTATCTGATACTGGCTTTTCCATTCATCGCGCACGTTGGCGAGTAGTTCAAGTTCAGTATCAATAGTTGGAACAATCAGCGAGATTTCATTGTCTTTACATATCTGCAGCAGAACATCTAGATATCGAGGATCATTTACACGTGGCACCTCAAACGATTTCTCGCTAACGTGACAGGCAGCCGACATAGCTGGTAAGAAATCAGTTGTGAAAACTTTTCCGCCACTCACATTTTTGGTGGCTTCTTGGAAAAGTTTCACCAAAGAAACACGACGTCCGACACTAGTAATTAAGACGTTTGGCGTAGTCGAGTAATCAGACATTGGTGAACCTTTCATGATTGCAGCATTTGAATTCGTTACAGGGTCATGAACCAGTCAGATGTAATTTTGAGAGCAGTCTCAAATTCAGTAGGCGTCAGGTTATCGAATATTTCATTAAGAAGCTTAGAGGAAGCTTGCGAATCGCGGACATCACCAACCCGAGGATCGCGATAGTTTATCTCGATAGTTTCCCCTGTAACATTTTGCATTATAGGAACTAGTTCATTTAGTGAACGCCTTGTGCCAAATGCTAAATTGACCGGCGATGTACTTGATTTTCTTTCACGTGATGCACGGGCTAGAACTTGAACAACATCTCCGACGTAAGTGAAGTCTCGAGTTTGTTCACCATCGCCATATATGTCAACAGGCAACTTGCGACTCACATTGTCCAAGAAACAAGGGATTACAGCCGCATAAGCGTGCCCGGCTCTTTGCAAGGGTCCAAAAACATTGAAGAAGCGAAACGCAAGAGTATCTAGGCCGTAAGTTGCGTTCCATGCCACCGTGTACGACTCACCAGCAAGTTTGCTCACTGCGTAAGGACTAATTGGCATTGGGCGCAAGTCCTCGGTTTTAGGCAAAGTTGGATTGGCGCCGTAGACAGAAGATGATGAGGCGACAATCACATGAGTGTTGTTGTGCCTAGCAGCCTCGAGCACATTTAATGTGCCTGTGGCATTTGCATGATGACTAGGAAATGGTTCAGCAACCGATCGAGGTACCGAAGGAATTGCGGCAAGATGAACGATGCTTTCCTTGTCAGATGCAATCTTGTGTAGTAGTTCTGTATCGAGAATTGATCCTTGAACAAATTCAATATCTAGGCCGGTTAGGTTCTCGATAAAGCCAGTGCTTAGATCATCTAAGATCGTGACTTCATCTCCAAGAGAAATAAATTGTTTGGCAAGATTGGCCCCAATAAAACCAGCGCCGCCAGTGATCAAAACTTTCATGTGTTCAAGCGTATTGGAGTATCAACGCCAATGCGCGCCACTTTGCTTCCGGGCAGCCCAACCTGAACGCCAGATGAGTACCTGTATTTCCTCATGTTCTTGATTCGAGCAGTTTTTGTAGGTTGCTCGAGATCCGCATTGGTTGCAAAGATTGGCAATGTTTCATAAGCCAGACAGATAGCCATGAAAACCCAAATGTGTCTGAAGTTGATGGAGTTATGGCTGATAGCGCTAATCGCATAGAAGAGCACGATACTTCGGGTCATGACTCCCCCGTATCTGCCCATTGCAAAACAAACAAGAATTAGTGATATTGGACCGAGAATCCCAAGTTCAACGAGCGAGGAAATGTAGTCATTGTGCGCTTCAGATCCGATTGCACCAGAAGAGAAATTGCCAATTCCTACACCAAGAGGGTTTTCAAACCAACTGGAAATAGCGTTACCCCAAATAGCCTGACGCCCGCCGGAGCTTCGCGAGTATCGGTCCAAACCGGTTAATCCATCGAATGCTTGCAAGAGCAACGGTGAACCAAGAAGCAGAAGAATAGGAATTGTGTATTTACCGAATTTACTGGTTGATGATTTACGCGGGAGCCAAAATGCAATTGATCCCGCTAGGCATAAAATCCCACCTAGGCTGGCCATCCGCAAACTTGCTATGAGCATAGTAATAATTGCTGCATATCTGATGAAATTGTTTAACGGTCGCTTGGTCATAATCATGAAAACGATAACGAGCGCGGCCCAGTTGCCGCCAAGATTTGGACTGCCAAAAACACCATCGGCTCTAAGACCACTACTCGATAGCGCCGTGCTTGCGACCAAAAAAATGGACACGCCCAAACCAATTGCGATTGCCCGATCAGCAATCTTGCGATCTGTAATTTTTGCAATAGCAAGATAGGTTGCAGGGAAAATTAGGAAAGAGAATACGTCTTTAACCGTTTGGAGTAGATAGAAATTTCCGCCAGACAATGCCGGTAAAACACAAACTATCGCATAAAAAGCAATTGCAAACATAACGGGACGTAAAGTTTTTGCCCAAATTGGATAGTGCGGATGTTTGATATTCGCAAAGAGGCCAAGAGCCAATGCAACTAAAATTGGTATGTCTGCAGGAGCAGCACCGAGACTTGTACGCCTATACGAAGCCAGACAAGTGGAAATAATTAGTACTGAAAGCAGAATGCCATTTGAACTTTTTGATTGGGTTAAAACCGCGCCCTTGCGATACTTATATTTAGCTCGGATACTCGTTGCACCTCGATTCCCAATTTATCTTCGGTAGAGTCGGATTAGAAGCTGTCCGCATCTGTACAAACTTTATCCTTCCGCTAAGTAAAACATAGGATTACCGAGTGATGATAATCGCGCTAATGAGTCAACAAAATGAGTAGAAAATTCCTTTATGTTGTGACCATCGCCCCCACATTGAGGGTTTTGATGCGTGGGCAAATTAGTTGGATGCAAGACAAAGGATTTGAAGTTCATACAGCCTCTACTGGTCAGATTGATCATCAAGATGGCGAGTCCTTCAACCAAAAACACCATGAAGTGCCAATGACTCGAGAGATTTCTCCATTTCGTGATGTATTAAGTGCATTCAATTTGGCAAGAGTTATTTCATCCGTTCGTCCCGATGTAATAGTCGCGAGCACTCCTAAAGCAGCCTTCCTAGGGCTCATGGTTGCGCGGATTCTCAGGGTGCCCAAGAGAGTTTATCTTTTGCGGGGGTTGAGGCTTTCGACAGAGACCGGACTAAAAAGGCGCCTACTCGCCTTAATGGAAAAAATTGCAACTGCGAATTGCGATGTGGTAATTGCAGTAAGTGCGAGTGTTGGAAAGGAATTCGCAAAGCTTGGGTTGAGCCCCAAGGAGAAAATAAGATTTGTGGGTTCGGGAAGTAGCAACGGGGTTGATTCAAATCGTTTTCGTCCACTCACTTTTGAACAAAGAGAATCAGCGAGAGCCAACCTTGGCATCTTGCCCAATCAGATAGTCGTTGGATTCGTTGGAAGATTAGTTGAGGATAAGGGTTTTAGTGTCTTCTGCGACGCGCTAACTCAAATATGTGCGAAAAATCAAAATGTGGTCCCAATGGCATTTGGCTCAAATGAGGAAAACCTTTTAATTCCAGACGCTATTAGATTCATGGGGGTAAGGGACAATCTCGAAAATTGGTATCCGCTTTTTGATATTTTAGTGCTACCAACTTTTAGAGAAGGATTTCCCAATGTTGTCATTGAAGCTGGGGCATGCGAAGTTCCAACTGTAGCCACGAGAGCTACGGGTTCAGTGGATTCAGTAGTTGATGGTGTGACTGGGTTGCTCGTAGATGTCAATAATGTGACACAAACTCGTGAAGCAATCTGCGCTTTAATCGTTGATCCAGAGCGCAGAACTGCTATGGGTCAAGCGGCACGTGTTCGCGCAGTGCAAGACTTTAACCCAGAAGATATCTGGATGGGTTATTTGGAAATTTACGAGTCTGTTTAACTCTTGCTAGTGCAGTGTGTGGACACGTTCATCTAATTTGGTACTTTTAGGACTAACGAGTAACACAGTCCTAACATTTAACTTATCTGGTCGGGGGTATTGATGATTCCTAAGGTGATTCACTACACCTGGTTTAGCGGCGAGAAAAAACCTCCACTGGTCCAAGAATGCCTTGCGTCGTGGCGCAAAATTTTTCATGATTACGAAATTGTGGAATGGAACAGTCAGAATTGCGATTTAGATGTGGTTGATTTCACAAGGCAGGCCGCTGAGCGCAAACGTTGGGCGTTCGTATCTGATTACTTCCGTTTTGACCTACTCGCAAGACACGGTGGTATCTATCTTGACTTGGACATGCAGGCAATCAAACCATTTGAAGAGATGTTAAACGATCAGGCCTTTACCGGATTTGAAACGTTCAAAGGAACATTGATCCCAGTGACCTCTGCACTTGGTTCTATTCCTGGTCACCCTTTTGCTGTCGGTGCTCGTGATATTTTTGCTCGATCACAATTTATTCTCGAGAATGGAAAACAAGATGTAACACCCATGGGTCAGCGATTAAAGTCATTCATGATCGATGACATGGGACTCAAAATGCATGACAGTAAACAAATTCTTCCAAATGGACTAACTGTTTATCCGAGTACCGTTTTGTGTCACCAGAGCGAACAGAGCGTAGTCGTCAACCACTTCATGGCAAGTTGGATTCCGTGGCACAAAAAACGCAAGGCACAGGTCGGAGACGTTTTACGAAAACTCAACCTTCGTTGACATGCATCAGCTCAAAGTCACTATTTCTTTAGGTATCGATTACCAAACCAGATTAGTTGGAATATCAAAATTTTCAGATAACTAGAACCCAATTTCCTGCCGAGCGCTTTTCTGGATTGCCAAATCTGTTTCGCTTCTGAGTAAGTGATTATTGCGCTTCCACTCGTGTGTTGGTTTGAGTGGACTCGATATTTAAGTACTGGATTAGATAAGTTATCCACTTGACCCATGGTGGCAATTCTTAACCAGAGGTCGTAGTCCTCAGTTCTAGTGCATGTTGGATTGTATCCACCAGCAAGTTCGACAACATTCTTTCTAAACATGACGGTTGGATGAATGAGAGCATTGCGCAGCAGCAGACGCGAAGTTATGGACTGGCATCCTGTTGGAACTATTTTTGACTCTTCTAATTCCATCCCGTTTTCATCTATCACCAGTGCGGAGCCCCCAAGCAGAACAAGTTTTGGATTTTCCGCAAATTTCTGGACTTGTTGCTCGATACGAGTTGGCAGATTTATATCATCCGCATCTATCCGAGCGATTAATTCCCCGTTCGCAATGGTAAGTCCATCGTTTAATGATTTCGAAATTCCAAGCGAAAGATCGTGCGTCAATATTTGTACAGGATTTTCTATTGCGGCTTGAGAAATCACATTTAAATTATGAGGAGAAATACCATCAAGTACGGCAATCAATTCCCAGTTCTTGTAGGACTGATTTTTAATGCTTTCGAGAGTTTCCGCTAACCATGGGGAACGGGGAGCAATGGGTAATAAAAATGAAACGAGCGGCTCAGTCATTTGATTTACCTAAATTTTCCAATTTCTAAATTTTCTATTGCGAACTATCAATGGCGTTTGTAACTGCTTGGGAAGTTTCGATATTCGAAGCAGGTAAACAAAGACCCCGTTCAAAGAAATCAACAGCCACATTTCCCCCGATAAATTGTGCGGCCGAAAAAACTGGCTGAAGATGCATCGGTTTCCAGACGGATCGCGATTCAATTCGATTCTGTGCCAACTTGACACGCATGTCTTCACTTTGTTTGGCAGTTTTAAACAATGCGATGGTAATCCAGTTATTGCCAACACTCCACGGCGCATCTTGTTGAATTGTCACTGTCTCATTACTGGAGAAGTAGTTTACGTAATGCTCTAGTGCTGCCTTCCGGGATGCGATTATTTGTGGAAGTCTGGAAAGTTGCGCGCGCCCAATTGCGGCCAAAATGTTGCTGAGCCGGTAGTTGTAGCCAACTTCATTGTGTTCATACCAATGCACAGGCTCTCGCGCCTGAGTTGCGAGGTGCCTTATTCGATCTATGAATTTTTCATCATTTGAGACAACCATGCCACCGCCACTTGTGGTGATGATCTTGTTGCCATTAAAGGAGAAGACTCCAGCTTGGCCGAATGATCCAGCCATTTTTCCGGCACCACTGGCACCGAGCGCTTCGGCTGCATCTTCAATCAGGATTACCCCGTAGGTCTCACAAATGGTGGCGATTTCCTCATAGTGGGCAACTTGACCAAAAACATCTACGACGATTATGGCTTTTGGAATGTCACCAAGTTCGGCGCGCTTTTGTAAGAAATCTTGCAAGACATTCGGATCCACATTCCAACTCTGTGTTTCAGAATCCATAAAGATTGGTTTGGCGCCAACATAGGTCACTGCAAAGGCAGTGGCTGCAAATGTCATCGTCGGAACAATTACCTCATCACCTGGGCAAACACCGGATGCTAGTAAGCACAGATGTAGTCCAGCGGTTCCACTTGAAAGTGCAACCGCGTGTTTCACGCCAACGAAGTCGGCTACTTCAGATTCGAATGCTTCTACATCGGGTCCGAGAGGGGCGACCCAACCAGATTCAAGCGCAGAGATTACATACTTTGTCTCAAGTGCCCCTACATTCGGCGGAGATAGATAGATGTCGAAACTCATGTGGTTGCTCGTCTATTTTCCAATTCAGTTAGAGCGAAGTCAGTGCAGGTTTTCAATTCGCTATTTCGGATGTTGGCAATCGAAACATGCGGCACTTGTACCCGAGAAATCAAGCTGTGACTTGTTTCGCGAGGCACTTCAGTAACACTGAACAATTCCTCATGTAATTTTTCGCCACTACGCAAACCTGTGAATTCAATTTCTATATCGGCGTGGGATAACTCAATAACTTGCTTAGCGAGTTCGACAATCTTTACTGGAGTTCCCATGTCTAGCACTAAAACATCCCCGTTTTCCCCTAAAGCGCCCGATTGGATTACCAACTGCACAGCCTCGGGAATGGTCATGAAATAGCGCGTGATTTCTGGGTGTGTGACGGTTACTGGCCCACCACTGGCAACCTGGTTAGCGAATGTGGTTAAGACTGAGCCGCGGCTGCCCAATACGTTGCCGAACCGTACTGACACGAATTTGCTTGTCTGGCTCTGCCCAAATGTTGAAGTTAGTCTTTCAGCGAGTCGCTTTGCATGCCCAAGCACACTCGCAGGGCTAGCCGCTTTATCTGTGCTGATATTCACAAAAACTTCGGTCCCACAACTCTTAGCTGACTCAAGAACATTGAGTGTCCCCAACACATTAGTTTTCCAAGCTTCTGTGGGGTAGTTCTCAAGCATTGGTAGGTGCTTGAGTGCGGCTGCATGAAAAACAACTTGTGGTTGACGTTTTTCAAAAATTTCATTCAGAGTTTCTGAGTCTCTAATGTCAGCAAGAATCGTGTCCGGCGTATCTAGTAGTGCGCGTCCCTCTAATGAAAGTTGCAAGGAATGCAATGCTGATTCATCACGATCAAGCATCATGAGTTCAGCAGGATTGAATTGTCGCAATTGTCGGCATAGTTCACTACCGATAGAGCCACCTGCACCGGTGACTAGCACTCGTTTGCCAGCTATGAATCCCGCGATACTCTCGACATTTGTGTCAATTTGTTGACGACCTAGGAAGTCGTTGATGTCAATGGAATTCAAATCCCGAAATCCAACTCGACCATCAACTAGTTCTGCCAGTGGTGGAAGAGTCTTAACGACTAAATTGGCCGCTGTTCCCGCGGCATTAAGTTCTCGGTAGAGATAACCAGGACCTTTTGCCAAAGCAATGATCAGAGTGGTTGCCCCAGTTTTCTTTACTGCTTCTGCGACATTGGATCTTCCGCCAAAATAAGGGATGTTGCGTATCTTTATGTAACTGGAACTTGCATCATCATCCAGAATGCCAACGGGCAGATATGGTGAACTCGCATCGGTCAACAAACTGTCAATTAGTTGTTGCCCTGCCGATCCGGCACCAAAGATAAGAGCAGGTTCCGCACCTTTTGGTCGTTGAGAATTTTCTCGGCGGATTCTAATTAACAGGCTGACGCCCAGGATGCTAACTAAGGATCCCAATGAGCCAGCAATTACTGTTGATTGAGGTAGCAGTTGCCCAAGAAGATACTCAGTTGAAGGCCAAAGATTCGAGATGAAAAAAAGAATCAGGGAAGTGAGACCGACAGCCTTTGAAATTGCAAATATTTCATCTTTGCTACCGATGATGTAGCCACCCTGAAAAATGTGAAGCTTCAAACCAATTGCAATGTAAATAACACTTGCCAAAAAGGCGCCAGTTATCGCGTGTAACCAGGGTGCGCGTTCGGATACGTCCACGTATCTGAGAAAAAAGAACCCAAAAATACTTCCTGACCAACACAATGTAGACAGTGAGATTAGGACGGAGAGTCTGTGTGCGGCAAGCAACCGCTCCATTTTGTCAACGACAACCATATGTGGAGCGTACACTTTGCCGGAGCATCTGTGAATTTGGGAGAGAATGTTTAAATAGATCTAGGCTATTTTGTAGGTAATTGTTATGCGCAATTTGAAAAATAGCGCTTCGTTTTGACTTTGGCGGGGGACAGATGGTGACCATTAGGCGAGTGTTTTGGGCTTCATGCCTCACCATTATGATTTCAGCTCTAATGGGACTCTGGATGGTCTATGGGGCAGCATTGGCCCAGCAAGATTTAAGTAATGCCCGTAAGCACGCGACCCAGTTGTACGGTGTTGGTCAGGATCCAAGTCGATTAGTCAAAGTTATAAAGAACCTTAAATCAGATTTGGCTAGTGCAAGTTCTCGAGTCCATGACCCAGTGTGGTGGATTGTTACCCGTATTCCGTATGTTGGCAGAACACCGATGGCACTTGTGACGACAGTCGATTCGCTGAACAGTGTCCTTAATGCCACAAGCAAATCTGAAATTGCTCTGACAAATTTCAAGCGAAACAAAGAAATTTTAATTGATCCCAAGCTTCTCAAGATCGCCTCAGGAATCATTGCAGACGTGCGGCCACATATTCTTATAGGTGAGCGTAATCTGTCCAACTTAAATCTTTCCGGTGTCCCCAGCGTGCTCGCAGATCCTGTGGAGCAGGTGAAAAATCAGTTCGTTGGTGTCGTGCCCTATGTTAAACAGGGTCAAGACTTCCTTGACATCGCCCCTTTCTTATTGGGTTTGAATAAGCCAAAAAATTGGCTCTTGATTATGAATAATGGAGCCGAGGCTCGTGCCACTGGCGGAATGCCCGGTGGTTGGGGAACACTTGAGGCAAGTGGTGGAAGGCTCAAGCTAACGCACATCGAAACAAATACTGCTATTAACTCTCGGCCCTTAGCCAACTGGAAACGATATGTCCCAGCAGATGTGGCAAGTCTTTACGGCTCTGATTTAGCCAAGCTTTCTGACATGAATTTAAGTCCTGACTATCCAACGAATGCAGCATTAATGAATGCTCTTTATCGGCAGCACACTGGTCGGCAGGTAGATGGAGTTTTAACGGTTGATCAGTTCACTGTTGCAGGAATTTTGACTGCTGTTGGTCCAGTAGTCGTGGCTGGCAAAAGATTGGATGCCAGCAATGTAGCCGATTATATGACTAAAGGTGTCTATCAGGATTATCCAAATCCAGCTATCAAAGACCAGGTAGTAATGGAAATAACTCGGGTAGTTTTTAACAAATTAACGCGAGGCAACGTCAATGAATTGCGGATAGCTCGAGCGCTAGTACCAAGCATTTCTCGCCAGAGAGTGCACCTTTGGTCGAGCAATTCAAGTGTTCAAGCGTTAATTTCCCGGACATCACTATCGGGCTCAATGCAGGGTCCTGATGCGCCATCACACATGGCTGTGTTAATAAATGGTGCTGGTAACAAGATAGATGCCTACGTTTCTGCGAAGGTTTCCTATGATGCGGGCCAGTGCCTAGCAGATGCACCTTTTCGCTTAGCCAAAATGTCTGTTCAGATCACCAACAAGGCCCCTAAAACTGGCTTGCCAAGTTATGTAACACCCCGAAATGATCTGGGCCGGAGACTATCTGGTAAAAATCCAGGCTCCACAAAAATGCTTGTCTATTTTCATATTCCTGCGGGCTCTGAATTTGTTTCCGCACAAATCGCTGGTCGTGAAGTGGAGTTGATCTCGCAGGGCACTGACCACGGTCGAACTGTGTATGAGGTAGACGTTGTTTTGCCAGCAAATTCAAAACGAGTTGTGACTATTGAATATAACGAGCCCACCATAGGTGAGAACGAGAAATTTAAGATGGGAATTCAACCTATGGCTATTGAGATGAAAACGCAGATAAACTTAGGGCAAACCTGTGGGTATTAGAGTAAGGCTTTATGGTCTAAATTTGAGGCATGAAGTGTAAAACTTTTAGCAAGAGAAAGGAATCACTTCCTGATGAATAAACAATTGTTAAGGCTGATTTCTACTTGCCTGTTCGGAACACTTCTCACGCTCTTAATCAACACAAGTCCTTCATCCGCCTATCCTCCAGGCACAAAAATTAAATTCTCCTTAAGTAATCTTGTTGTGAAGCCGGGGGTTTCGCCGCCTACTATCACGCTGACAAATCTTTGTAGCCGAGGAGCATCGGTATTTCTAAATGGTGTTTTTTACAAGTCAATTCCATCAGTAAAAGGAAAAGGCACGCTGAAGATTAAAGCATTGAAGGTCGGAAAATATACGGTCAAAGTAAGCACATGTGGCGAATCAGGGAGCACGACAGTTTATGTTCCAGGGGCCGTTCCAATTCCCCAGAAGCAGATAATCAAACGCCCTTTGACTTTATACGTGAAGTATTTACCAGCGGGATATGTCGTGACCTTTAAACTCGGCGGAAAAATAATCTCAAAGGTGAAGCCAGTGCGTGCCAGCATAACTGGTATTTCTAAAGTTGTGATCCCAGCTTCCACTTTAAAAAAGGGCTACAACCAAGTGAGTTTATTGCTCGGTACGCTTGTCACAATCACAGGAAAAGTCAAGGGGATATAACTTTTCCCTGAATTCTCTGAAGACTTGAAAAACTTAGCGCGACGACTTTGGTGAAAGTCAGGTGACAAGAAAATTGGTAGCCATGAACTCGAAGGCAGTATCCCGAATATTGATTGTTTGTTCGGCCAATATTTGTCGTAGCCCAGCAGGTGAAGAGTTACTGCGCCGGCAACTTACTGAAAGTCCAGAGTTTCAAGAAATAGCTATGGATTTTGAAATCTCATCGGTTGGGACAAACGCTGTTTCTGGTTCGGCTCGATGTCCTGAGAGCATCTCATTTGCCGGACCTTTCTCACACAATGCATCGAGAGAGTTTGGCGATGTTGATCTCGAGTCATTTGATTTGATTCTCACAATGGAGCGCACGCATCGGGGAAAGATCGTCGCTGAAAACCCGATTTTGCGAAATCGCCTATTCACGCTTCGCGATGCCGGTTCTTTGGCAAAACATCTTTCAGGTCCCGGCTTGGTTCTGGATGTGGCTTCGAAGACTATAACTTTAGAATCGGCAACTAAGGGCTTCGAATTTTCTCCTTTGGCGGCAGTGCCAGATTTGCCAGAATCACCAAATGCGCGTTGGCATTGGTTCTTGGCGGAATTGGATGCGTGGCGAGGTCAAGTTCCGATGGCTTCGGATGTCGGTGAATTTGGCGAGAATGACATTCCTGATCCTCATGATAAAGATCGAGCTAGCCACTACGAGTCATTTGAGTTGCTAGAAACAGCAATTTTCGACTTTAGCCAAGGACTAGCGAGGATTTTGACCCAATGAAGTTGCAAATTTTGGTGATTCACAGAATTTATCAGGATTTAACCTTTCAAACTTGACGATGGATAAAACAAGCCATAAGTTTAGTGATGAATCATTCGTTCATATTTTGGAGTTCATAGTGAATCGTAAGTCTTTAGTTGCTTCTATACTCGGAGCCTCATTTGTTTTAGCCGGCCTTTTGGCGACTCCCGCTGCTGCTTACCCCCCGGGAACTAACTTAAACCTATCGGCCTCTCGGGAAGTCGCTGATTGGGACAATCCCACAACTCCAATCGATTTTACCGTGACAAATGCGGGATCTTCAAAGGTTTATGTTTGGGTAAATGGCAAGAAGAGTTTTTCCAGAACTCCAGTGGCTGGTTCAACGTCATTCACGCGGTCACTCGGTAAAGTTGGGCGGACCATCATCACCACTGTTGTGGGTAGCGAAAAGAAGACTGTTTATATCTACCGCCCGACCAAGCCAGTTGTTTACAGCACCCAAAAAATCTCCAAGGGCTTCTTAATCAGGACCAAGGGCGCAAAGCCAGGGACTCCTTTCGCAGTAGTTGTGAACAACATCCCGGTAACGGTACGTGTTGTGAACAATGGTGGCTTTGGAACGCTTTATGTACCGGCCAATAAGCTTCGTAAGGGCAGTAACTCTGTGAGAGTCCATTTGGGCGATTTGTCTTTCGAAAAGAATGTAGTTGGTTTCAAGTAAAATTTCGTAAAGAAAATGTGGGTACCTCTGTAAGTTCAGAGGTACCCACATTTTTCATTTACCATTGGGTAGTGGCTAATAAGGGTCTTGCGACCTTCTCAATGTCAAGGTATTGTCGCGCTTAGGATGATGATTATTAAGTTGTTGAAAGTCCGCAACCTACTAAAGGATTAATCATGGACATACAACAAATTTTGCGGACCTTGCGTAAGCGCGGTAAGCACATGGTCGCAATTTTTATTTTGTCCTTGATCGCGGCCAGCGTGATCACATCGCTACTGCCAAAGAAATACACATCAACATCAAAATTGTACATATCCACAAGCGGCTATGCCGAAAACCTTGGGGGCTTGATTTCAGGCAATCAATATTCCGGCGATCGGATAAAGACATACTGCGCATTAGTTAAGACCCCAGGGGTAGTGGGTGTCGTTTCCAAAAAACTGGGCTACAACATTGATCCTGGTCAGGTTAATGCCAAAGCTACCGGCGGCACAGTACTAATAAATATCTCAGCACAATCCACAAGTTCAAAGCGAGTAGCTCAGATTGCTAATGAGGTTGCCGCGCAACTTGCCGAAGTTATTCAAACATTAGAAACACCAATTGATAAGGGAATTCAAAGCCCTATCAAGGCCAGTATTGTCCAAGAAGCTCGCGAACCATCCGCACCTAGTTCACCTCGACCAAGATTCAACCTGTTAATCGGCGGGTTGTTGGGATTACTTCTTGGAGTCGGATTAATTTTGCTCTGGGAGTCTCTTGACAACACAGTGCGTCACTTATCTGACGTTTTGGAAATAACTGGAGTGAATCCGATCGGAATCATTGGATTTGACCCGGATGCCCGCGAGACTCCGATTGCTACGCTCGATTTGCGAAGCGCTCGGGCCGAAGCATTCAGGGCAATTCGAACAAACTTGCAATTCGTTGATGTTGATCATCCGCCCAAGGTCATTGTTGTATCTAGCGCCTTGCCAAGTGAGGGAAAGACCACAACAGTCCTTAATTTAGCGGTTACCTTTGCCCAAGCAGGTCAAAAAGTTTGTCTAGTTGAAGCGGATTTGCGTAAACCTAGGATCTCGCAATTCTTAGGAATCGACGGAACAGTAGGTTTGACGAATGTGCTTGCTGGACAAGTGCCGTTATCAGAGGCGCTGATAAATTGGAATAGAGGCATGCTTTCGGTATTGCCATCCGGGCCAGTGCCGCCAAATCCAAGTGAGCTTTTAGCGAGCGAACAGATGGTCCACATGCTGAGTGATTTGCGAAAAGACTTTGATTATGTGTTGATTGACGGTGCCCCGCTCTTACCTGTTACGGATGCTGCAATTTTAGCAAAAGTCACTGATGGCGTACTTATGATCATTAGATTCGGTCGTACCACACACGAACAGTTGTTTAGAGCGACAGAGATGCTCAATGGAATTGGCGCAAGGTTATTGGGTCCAATTATTAACTTCGTGCCAAGTGGTAGCACTGGCTACGGGTACGGCTATGGCTATGGCTATGGGTACGGCTACGGCTATGGCTATGGGTACGGAGAGTCTGTTGATGGCGAGCCAGAGCTAAGCAACCGTGAACGCCGCAGGGCGGCTCGTAGAATGACAAACGCAAGTATTGATCCGGCACTTACGCTATACACCTATCGCTCTGGCGAACAGGGCGCTGTTCTTGAAGCTGAAAGTGTTATTGAAACTACAGATGAAGTAGTTGCCACACCACCTTCGACTAGGAAGGCAAAGAAGGGTCAGCCTCAAACGGATTCCCCGGAAGAGACGACTGCAACTGAGCCTGATGTTGAGTAAAAGTATTCAGAGAAAAATTATTGGCGCATCCAAAGCGGATGCGCCAATAATTTTTTAGTCAAGGTTCAACTATTTGCGTTTCAGTTCGCGTCTTCCTACTGCCCAGAAGATTGTGGCGATGGCAATGAAGATAGTCAATGGGACTAGTTCAATCAACAAATAACGCCACTTCTCATCTTGAGTCCAGCCCTCAGGCAGATAGTCTGCGCCGAACCACTCGTCACCTAGCCCAGGTGCCAAGACCTGTACTGTTGCAAAAACTACAACCAAGGTGAGCCAGACTGACAAGAATCTGGCAGCAGGCGCACGGTAGACGCGTGGAGTGTCTGGGTGGGAGACTCGCAATTTCCACAATGCTGGGAAAATTGCAATGTATG
The DNA here is from genome assembly GCA_009885745.1 of Actinomycetota bacterium. Classification (GTDB taxonomy): domain Bacteria; phylum Actinomycetota; class Actinomycetes; order S36-B12; family UBA5976; genus UBA5976. The sequence continues at coordinate 2,988 of VFKC01000103.1, read as the reverse complement.
ACATGAGGGTTGTTGAGATTGCAACATTAAGTACAACCCCAAAATATTTTGCTGTGTCTCCTTCGCTCAGGATTCGAACTGCGATTAAGACAACCGAGGCCACAATTCCAGAAATTACATTAACCCGAACAGGTGTGCCGTATTTCTTGCTGAACACTCCAAGCCAACGCGGAGCAGCACCGTCGTAGCCAGAAACCGCAAGAGCGCGATCCGAGCCCATCAACCAAGCAACGCCAGATGATAATACGCACAGGATGAACAGGACAGCGGCTAGATTACCCATGATTAAGCCGAATCCAGTCAATGTGACTGTGCCATCAGCAGCAACGGTTCCACCAAATACTCGGAATGTGGCCTTAACCGAATCAATGAAGCCACCAAGTCCAGATACTTGCGAGGTTGGTAGAACCAGAATTACGCCAAAGATTGGAACGCCGTAGAGAACAATTGCCACGATAGCGGATCGGAATACAGCAAATGGAACATCTCTTTGGGAGTCTTTCATTTCGCTTCCCGCACTGTTTGGATTTTCAAAGCCAACGAAGTTGAACAGGATTAGCGCGATGACAGCGACCAGTCCAGGCCAGGATACGCCAAAATCATGGAAACTTGGTCCATTGATACCAAACTTATTTGCGTACAAAATGATTGAGAATGTGAAAAGTCCCAGCACAATAAATCTTGCGTACGCGCCAGCTATTGGAATCCATTTACCAACTCGGAACGACAGGATTGAAGCAAATATGCCGACCCAGATAAAGACCAATCCAACTGCATAAAACCAGAACGTACTGAGCGGTTCTCCATTGCGCAAGAATGTTTCAACAGCGGAAACAACAACTAACGTTAATGTTCCACCCATCCAGACTGGATTTGTGATCCAGTAGAGGAAATTGTTGATAGTACCGGGCAGTCGTCCGAAGGCTAGCCGCGACCAAATGTATGGGCCACCCTCTTCAGGAAAGGCGGTACCTAGTTCGGCAAAGAGTAAGGCGCTTGGAATAAAGAAAACAAGAGCCAAAATAATTAGCCACGAAAAGGCTTGGGCGCCCGCTGATGCGATGGCTCCAATTGTGTCAATACCTACAAGTGTGCAGATTGTGAAGAAAAGAATTTCTTTCCGCCCAAAATGCTTTTGTAGGTGCTGTTTTTCCTCTAGCGCAGCAGCAGTCAGATCAAGTCCAGAATTATCGATACTGGTCGGTGAATTATCCATAGCCAAAATCTAGAGCACGTAGCCTACAAAAGTGTGCAATTCGTGTTACAAATAATCACATTTCTATGAATTTTCTTAAGAGACTTCTTCATCGGACACTGATTCCAGGCCGCTATTCTTGCGAGATTCGTTTGCTGTTACATCGATTTTGGAAAGTGGAGAGAGTTCCTTATCAAATCGGCCCAGAGTTGCAACGCGTTGCGCAGTTGGCATAACTCGTGAATCGAACGAGGCGATTGCAGAGTTGTAGTGGTCTACCGCTTTGCCGAGCGAGGCGCCAATTTTGCCAAAATGTCCGATAAATACTGAAAGTCTTGTGTGCAACTCCCCGGCTTCCTTGGCAATTTCTTGAGAGTTCTTAGCTTGATTATCTTGTTGCCACAGCATTGAGATGTTGCTCAAAACAGCAATTAATGCGGTAGGAGAGGTCAAAATTACTCGGTCTCGAGCCGCATCTTCAATCAGATTTGGGTTCACTTCACAGGCCGCAGCCAATGATGATTCTGTCGGGATGAACATAATTACGTAGTTGAGTGATTTGTCCCCAGCCGTATAGTCACGCTTCTTTAATACAGACACATGATCTTTGAGGGCGCGCGCGTGACTTAGAAAGTGAGCATTACGTTTGTCCAGGTCAGTTTCGTCTAAGGCATTGAGATAAGCGGCCATTGGCGCCTTGCTATCGATGTAGAGAACCCGATCGCCCGGAAGCAGGACAGTTACATCGGGACGACCCACACCATCACCCTGTTCCTGCTTTTGCTCTAAAAATGAGACCTGTTCAGTCATTGAAAGCATTTCTAGAATGCGGCGCAGTTGCAATTCACCCCAACGACCTCGGGTATCACTTCGGCGTAAGGCGCCAGAAAGAGTGGTGGTTTCAGTCATCAATTTCGTCAGAATTCCATGGGTGTTGACCACCTGTTCGTCTAACTTGCTGTAGGCAGTAGCCCGATTCTTCTCTAAATCTGCCACCTTATTATCTAAGGCCTTAAGAGATTCCTGTAAGGGTGCGACAAGTGCACCTATAGTTTGGGAAGTCTGGAGATTCTGTGCCGAAATAGCTTCAGAATTGGATGTAAGGCGAATTTCTGTGGAATTTTCCAGAATCTGCTGGGCGCGAATCAACTGTTCGTTGGTGGCATCGGCAACCTGTTGACGAATTTGATCAGGGGTTAAGCCAGATTTATTTCCTAGAAGCCGAGAAACGGCAAAAACTGTCGTCAGAGCAGTAAATACACAGGAAATAGCGATAATTAAGGCGATTGAGGTGGTGTCCATGAGTGTAAGTGTGCCATGAGAGTCTGACAAAAGCCGATATCTGGCTGTTGGGATTAGGTAAACGAGTGCTTGTGACCTACCGTTAAGAGGTCTAACGAAAGAGTGAAATGCCTACAGCCGAAAGTCCTAAGAAAAAGCCGCGCGCCCGAAAATTAGAGCGTGACCGAGCTCAAGATGATGTAAAGGCTGTTAAAAAAACATCCACTCGTCATGATGCAGCCAAAGCAGCTGCCGCAAAGAAGCCCAAGAAGCGTGCGAAAACTGAACTCCGCGTTGAGTTTGGTGACCCTTCCCAAGCCCGTCCCAGCAGAAAGCGCGCTGACGGTACTGATGTCCACAAGTCGCGTCCGAGTCGTGATGATCGTCCAGCACGTTCCTTCGGCCGTGATGATCGTTCGAGCCGTCCGAATCGTGATGATCGTCCAGCACGTTCCTTCGATCGTGATGATCGCCCGAGCCGTCCGAATCGTGATGATCGTCCAGCACGTTCC
>VFKC01000128.1 GCA_009885745.1 Actinomycetota bacterium | reverse complement strand
GCAGAAATGAAGGCACAAGGAAAAACTCTTACCGAATTAGCCGCGATTATGCGCCGTCTACCGCAAGTTCTGATTAATGTCAGCGGAGTCGACAAAGCAGCAATAAATAAGCCTGAAGTAGCGGCCGCAGTCGATGCTATCCAAGCTGAACTAGGAACTACTGGTCGCGTTCTTTTGCGTCCTAGCGGGACAGAGTCACTCATTCGAGTAATGATTGAGGCACAGACCCACGAACAAGCCCAAAGCGCAGCAGAATCATTGGCGCAAGTTGTCCGTGTGCACTGCTCTCTTGGCTAAACCTTAGGATTGTCCTTATGTGTGGAATCGTTGGCTATGTCGGACCTCGCCAAGCCTTAGATGTTGTAGTCGATGGGCTTCGACGTCTTGAATATCGAGGTTATGATTCGGCAGGAATAGCGGTTGTCAGCCAAGGCAAAATCGAATCCCGTAAAAAAGCTGGCAAATTAGCAAATCTCGAGGCTGAACTTATCGCCGAACCAATGAGCCTTTCCTCAACTGGTATAGGTCACACTCGCTGGGCAACTCATGGCGCACCAAATGATGTCAATGCCCATCCGCACCTCAGCGAAGACGGCAGCATCGCGGTAATTCACAACGGCATCATCGAAAACTTTGCCTCTCTTCGCGATGAATTAAGGTCTCAAGGTGTTGAACTCCTCAGCCAGACTGACACGGAGATTGTTGCGCATCTACTTTCGGCACAGATGAAAATCTCAGGCAATTTACCTGATGCGCTGCGCCAAGTAGCCCAACGATTGACTGGCGCTTTCACGTTGGTTGTTGTTCATGCCGATAGCCCCGATCTAGTGGTTGCTGCGCGTCGCAATTCACCACTAGTCGTGGGTCGCGGTGATGGTGAAAACTTCCTCGCCTCAGACGTAGCGGCCTTCATCTCATTTACTCGCAGCGCAATTGAACTGGGCCAAGACCAAGTTGTTGTTCTAACTCCCCAGGAAGTTGTCGTAACCGATTTCTTCGGCAATCACGTCGATGTTTTGGAGTATGAAGTTACTTGGGATGCAGCCGCTGCCGAAAAGGGTGGCTTTGATTTATTTATGCTGAAGGAAATTGCCGAACAACCAAAAGCAGTTGCCGACACACTACTGGGACGCATTGATGATTCTGGCACAGTAACTCTCGATGGCCTTGAACTCGATCTTGAGTATTTAGCCTCAATCGACAAGATTGTGATTGTCGCCTGTGGCACTGCATACCACTCGGGGATGATTGCCAAATATGCAATCGAACACTGGACTCGAATCGCCTGCGAAGTCGAACTTGCTAGCGAATTCAGATATCGCGATCCGATTCTGCGGCCAAGCACACTTGTCATTGCTATCTCGCAATCTGGTGAGACCATGGATACCTTGATGGCTATGCGTTACGCCCGGGAACAGGGCGCAAAGGTTTTGGCTATCTGTAATTCCAATGGCTCAACAATTCCGCGCGAAAGCGATGCCGTTATTTATACCCATGCTGGCCCGGAGATTGCGGTGGCATCAACCAAGGCATTTTTAACCCAGATTGTCGCTTGCTATCTGTTTGCAATGTTCATGGCGCAATCTCGCGGTGGCGTTGATAAAGCCGCTGCTCGTGAAATTGCCCTAGAGCTTGCGACCATGGCCAACAAGATTGATTTAGTGCTCGATACTGTCGTTGGTGTTCGAGAAATTGCCAAGGAATTGGTTAATGCTAATTCCGTCCTATTCTTAGGACGCAGCGTAGGTTTTCCTGTAGCTC
>VFKC01000034.1 GCA_009885745.1 Actinomycetota bacterium | reverse complement strand
ATCGCGGGTGGAGCCAGTTGGTTGGGCGTAGCCCTGATTCAAGAAGCCTTAGAACTTCGCCAAGCCAACATTGATACCCGAATCCTGGCTTGGTTGTTCACCCCGCAAGATCAACTAGTGCAGGCAATCAAAGCTGACATTGATCTGGCAGTGAATAGCGTTTGGTCTGTTGAACAGATAGCCCAAGCCGCAAGGCAAGCAGGACAAATTGCTCGTGTGCATATCAAGATCGACACTGGCCTAAGTCGCAATGGTGTTCTAACAAAGGATATTGCCGAAGTTTTGCGAACACTTTCAACCCCATTAAATGCGGCAAACCTAAGTGTCACTGGTGTCATGTCGCACTTTGCATATGCTGATGAACCAAATCACCCAACAGTTGCGAAACAAATCGATGAATTTGTCCAAGCAATCGATTTAGTCCGAGCAAGTGGCTTTGAGCCTGAAGTCATTCACTTGGCAAACTCAGCTGCAATTTTTGGATTGCCACAAACCCATTTCAATCTTGTACGACCTGGTTTGACGATGTATGGAATTTCACCAACTCCGAGTTTGGGATCATCGGCAGAACTCGGAATCACACCCGTTATGTCCTTACGTGCGCCGATCGCGCTGATTAAGGACTTGCCTGCTGGTTCTGGAATCTCCTACTCCCACCAGTACGTAACCGAAAAAGACACTCGCGTCGCGTTGATACCTGCCGGATATGCAGATGGCATTCCACGAGCCGCATCAAATGTCGGGCCAGTTCTTGTCGCAGGGAGCATACTCAAAATTGCAGGTCGCGTATGTATGGATCAGTTTGTTCTTGACGTGGGCGATTTGCCTGTGAGTCTTGGTGATGAAGTCGTGCTGTTTGGAGATCCGGCCAAGGGAGAACCAAGTGTTGATGATTGGGCCAACGCTACAAACACAATTAACTATGAGATTCTGACTCGGCTCGGTCCACGGATCACCCGAACTTTTATAAATGAATCACGATAAAAATGAATTTTTCAATTGTTACCAGTGAACAGATGTATGCCTTAGGAAAACGAATAGGCCAAATCCTGGTAACTCGTGACGTGATTGTTTTGGATGGACCATTGGGTGCTGGAAAAACTACATTGACTCAAGGACTCGCTGAGGGCTTGGGTGTCTCAGGTCTGGTGACCAGTCCAACTTATGTAGTCTCACGCGTACACAAACCAGCAACATCTGGACTCACCCTCGTACACGTTGATGCTTATCGACTGGCTGGCGCTAGAGATCTCGAAGATCTTGATTTAGAACAACACGGTGACTTTGTTCTAGTCATGGAATGGGGAAAATCTTTTGCGCAAGAACTCGGTTATGAGTGGTTATTAATTGAGATTGATCGAAGTAGTGACGCGCTTGACGAGTCTGATCCTGCTGGCGGAGAACGTAAAGTAACCATGACTGGGTATGGACCGCGCTGGTCAAACTTGAAGCAGTTGTTGAGCGTCTAATGAATATTCTGGCAATAGATACATCTGTAGGCATCACCGTTGCCGTGCTTCGCTCTGACGGTCAGGTATTTGAGGCATCACTTGATTCACATGGGATCCAGGGAGAACTAACGGCAACATTAGTTCATCAAGTTTTGCAACAAGCAGGATTAACACCTAGTCAGGTAACTGATGTGGTTTGTGGAGT
>VFKC01000069.1 GCA_009885745.1 Actinomycetota bacterium | reverse complement strand
GCTATTAGTTCTAACACTGGAGCCGTGCTCAGGGAGATGCTATGGACTGAACTACAAATCGCTGACTACTTGAACTTTCGCCAGGATGAGAAACTCTTAACCGATCCGGAATGTGGTTGTTGTAACCAGGGGTATGGATGAATCTGAGCCAAGCCTTGGAATTTCTTAAACGAAGGCACTGGCGCAAAAGTGACCGCGACAGGATTGTCTTTCGCAAATTGATATGGGTTGCCCAGATATACGTGCAATTGTCTGCGCTGTGATAGGTCTTGCAGAGTTTCCAAATAGAAACCGAGTCGGCGCGAACTCAATTGCAGTTTTCTTAGTGCGTCCTCGTTGAATACGAATACGCCAGGCAAGTCGGGATTCGCCAGAAGCGCTGGATCGTTATCACCCATTGAATCGATGGTGAGTAAAACAAACTTTGGCGTATCGCTTTGAATTACTGTTCTTGGCCCTGAAGTATTTTCTGGATCTAGATCGCGTTCTAAGAGTGAATCAACATCAAGACGATTTAAGGAAACTTCTTCTGGAAATTCCTGAATTGGACATGCACTAGTCAAAGAACACTGGCCACATAATCCAGGCGCCCGCTTTTCAACCTGCCATCGAGCAAAACCATAGGGCTTACCGGTTCCTGCCCCGACTGTCCATTGCCAGCCAAGTAGGTTTGCGGCACGCGAGCCATCAATCAGTTCTCGATACATTCGTTCTTGGCCATGCAGCCAACCAACGTCGTTGCGCACGGTCCAATGCGAAGCAAGCCACATCCGTGTTTGATTAACTAACCAACCATCGGTCTCTAGTTCTGCGACTACTTCATCGACGCAAAGCATGTCTCGATTCCAACCATCACCTTGGGTCGTTGCGTTAGCTTCAAACCGCAGGTTTTCAAATAAGCGAGTGCCAATCCGGGCGTAAAGATGACGAGCGTATTCCTGCCAATAGAGCTCGTCTCGAAATTTTTCACGATCTTTGTAGGGCGCTGTTTTGACTGCGCGATAAACCTGGTCAAGTGTGAGGAGGTTATGGCGAATGTAGGGCGACAGGACACTTGCACCACGACGTGACTTTGGCAGCACCTC
>VFKC01000099.1 GCA_009885745.1 Actinomycetota bacterium | reverse complement strand
TTCACTACCCATATGTGTCGCGTGGACCACGTCCCGGAACGCTGCGAATACCGTGCTTCCATGAGGGAGCATTTGGTCCCAAAATTTTTATTTCTGTTATGCGTCCGACGCCTATTTCATCATCAAGTCGCTCTTGGATCACTGGAAGCAATAAACGCATTTGCGTGGCCCAGGTAGTTGAGTCCGCTCGCAAAACCAAAGTGCCAGATTGGCCACTTGGATCTAAGTTGAAAGTTTCAATCGCAACGTGTTCGCTAACGTCGCGACCCGCTAGTTCTGGCCACCGCGCACGTAAGCGTCCACCGGCAATCTGTAAATCCCAACCCTTGTTAATAACCAACTTATCTAATAGGCCAGACAGGGTTGCTGGGTCACGTTCATCAGGTCCTGGCCCGCTGCGCTGCTCGTCGTAAAAAGTTTGAGTCCGTTTGTGCTTTTTAGGAATGCCAGTGCGCAACCTTGCTCTGGTGAGCAAGGACCTCAAGAACTCAAGTTGTGGCTTTTCAAGCATCTAGATCACGGTCATCTAATAGAATCTCTTGAAATTCAAGGCTACCTGGTAAATCTTCTTTAACTGCAGCAGTGATAAGTGTTTGTTCCACATCACAAATTGCCTCCTGGAGCCGCACTCGTCGTTTCTGATCAAGCTCAGCAAATACATCATCAAGAATTAAAATAGGGTCATCATCGCGCGCGCGCAAGACACTAAATGTTGCCAATCTCAAAGCCAGTGCAATTGACCAGCATTGCCCGTGCGACGCGTATGATTTTGCTGACATTGCACTTAGATTCAATTCCAAATCATCTCTATGTGGCCCGACTAAGGTTAGCCCTCGATCAAGTTCTTGCATCTGTCGCGCAGCTAGTTGCTCTCGTAAATCGAAAGCGACTTCTTCAATGCTTACTGAATCTGGTTTTAACCAAGTTGAGTGATAAGCGGCACTCAGGGGCTCGGTGTCCCCACTTATGGTTTGTCCATGTTCCGAAATATGATTTTCCAGCGCTCTTAGCGAGCCTAAACGTTGGGCAACCAGTTCACTTCCATGTTTAATAAGTTGCTCATCCCAAGCCATCAATGTTTCTCGAACGCTCGAGGAAAGTTCGCGCCTGCCACACGACTTAAGTAGCGAATTTCTTTGTTTAAGAGCGCGATCATATTCCAGGCGGATGCCAGCAAATCGCGGGGTGAGTAGGGTACTAAATTCATCAAGATATTTTCTTCGTGCACTTGGGTCACCTTTTACTAAATCTAAATCTTCAGGTGAAAAAATAACTGTTTGCACTAATCCCAATATGTCTCTTGGGCGCGTGAGTGTATTTCCGTTAAGCGATACCTTGTTAGCCCCTACAGATTTGATGGTCACACTCATAGTTGCAGTCCGGTCATGTTTTTGTACCTGGGCCGTGATGGCTGCTTCTTCACATTCTCGTCTAATTAACGGGGCATCTTGAGCGCTTCGATGGCTGCTGAGAATGGCGCAATAATTTACGGCCTCAACAATGTTGGTTTTGCCTCGGCCGTTTCGGCCAATTATTGCGCTCACCCCAGTTGGAAATCCGAGTGACAGATCCGTGTGATTACGAAAATCGTGGAGCGCTATTGAGTTGATTCGCATTGTTTAGGGCTGGCGAATTGGCATCAAAAGGTACTTGAATCCATCCTGTGAATCAGCGTCCATATCTGGTGCACCAGTGATAACCGCAGGTTTTGCTGCAGCAGTCATTGACACAACAGTGACCGGTGCATCTATTGCATTAAGACCATCAAGTAAAAAGTTTGGATTGAATGCGATAGATATTTCTTCACCAGCTGTTGCGCACTCAACATATTCTTTTGCTTCTGCGATGTCTCCACTACCGCCGCCACCAGAAATTGTTGCTTCTGTGGCACCAAAAGTTATTTTGATTGGCTGCTCTCGCTCAAGCACCAAAGAAACACGCTTAACAGCTTCAATTAATGACGCTGTGCTTACTTGAGCAATCGTGCTTGATTCACTCGGAAGCAGTGTTCGGTATTTTGGAAAATCTGCAGCTAACATGCGGCTAGTTGTTTGGCGGCCAGCACCTTCGATGCCGATTAGTCCCTCGGAAACAGACGCGAAGGCCAGTGATACCAGCTCGCTACTTGATAAAGATTTTGCTGTATCAGAAAGAAATTTCGCTGGCACTAAAGCATTTGTTGAAATTGAAGTTTGTGTTGGTGTCCAAGATATTTCTTTCACTGCTAACCGATAACGATCTGTGGCAGCCAGAGTAATTACAGATCCTTCTACATCTATTTTTACACCAGTGAAAGCAGGTAGCGTCTCATCGCGGGAAGCAGCCACCACAACTTGTGCAACCGCACTAGCAAATGAAGCTCCATCTATTGATCCACTAATTTCAGGCATAGTAGGTAATGGTGGGTAGTCAGCAACAGGCATTGTTGGCAAAGTAAATGATGAGCGTCCGCAAGTAATAACTGCCCGTGAGCCTTCTATTGAAATTTCAATTGGTGCAGATGGAAGAGACTTAGTTATATCTGCAAGTAGTCGCCCAGGTATGAGTGTTGTTCCTGGTTCGGCGACATCAGCATTTAGATTTACTCGAGCACTGACATCGGCATCGTTACCAGATAAAACTAAACCGGTGCGCTCAGCAACTAAATGTAATCCAGCTAAAAGTGGATTCGTTGACTTTGTTGGAAGGCTACGTGTTGCCCAATTAACAGCATCGGCCATAACGTCACGATTGACTCTAAACTTCACAGACTTCACACCTTCTAAAATTGATTCAAGTTACTTAAGAAATAATTATTCTTAAGTAACTTGATAATGTTCTCCGAGCCCCTATCGTGCCATGTACTTGTGACGAACACATCACAGCACTACACAATTTTACTATTTGGCAATTTATTACTTTTATTTGTAGTTATCCACGAAAATCTCAAATCAGTGGGTTAAGCAGATTTCATATGTATATCTTTATTAGTCGTATTAGGCATTGTGGAAACTGTGGATAACCCCTGAATATTCACTTGGCTCAGGAATAATTTTATTTAATAACCTGTGTAAAACTAATGCATGAATATTGAAGTTAGTAATTTCAGATTAGTTATCCACAGCTATCCACAGTTTTTTGTGGGTAACTGTTGAGTTATCCGCAGTTTATCCCAACAAAATGAAAACAAATTATGAACAAAGTGAGAACAAAACCAAATACCTATTTATGCACAAGTTGTGCACAATGTGTATATAAGTGACTTAAGTTAATGAGATGACATAACTTAAAGTTGTCTTGCTTGAACCTTAATTCGTGAAGTTAAGTCACTCACTTGGTTGTACAAACTTCTACGTTCCGCTATGAGAGTTCTAATTTTACGATCTGCATGCATAACTGTTGTGTGGTCACGACCACCGAATTGCTGGCCAATTTTTGGCAGAGACAACTCAGTGAGCTCCCGACATAAGTACATCGCGATTTGTCGCGCAGTCACTAAAACCCGAGATCTACTTGCTCCGGTTAAATCGTCCATACTAATTCCGAAATAATTTGCAGTTTGGCTCATTATTAAAGCTGAAGTTATTTCAGGACCAGCAGCATCCGTAACCAAATCTTTAAGCACAATCTCAGCAAGATCCAGGTCAACAGGTGCGCGATTTAAACTAGCGAAGGCTGTTACTCGAATTAGTGCGCCTTCAAGTTCACGAATGTTAGTTGACATTTTTGAGGCAATATATTCCAACACATCGGCAGGAGCACTTAATCTTTCTTGCGCACTCTTTTTTCTTAAGATAGCGATACGTGTTTCTAAATCGGGTGGCTGAACATCTGTAATCAAACCCCATTCAAAACGTGAACTCATTCGGTCTTCAAAACCTTGTAATTGTTTCGGTGGCAAATCTGAAGTTACGACTATTTGTTTATTTGCGTTGTGGAGAGTATTAAAGGTATGAAAAAACTCTTCTTGTGTTTGTACTTTTTGAGACAAGAATTGAATATCATCAACTAGTAGAACATCAATATCACGGTATCGTCGTTGAAATTCTTTAGCCTTGTCATCACGAATTGAGTTAATGAATTCGTTGGTGAATTCTTCGCTACTTACATATCTAACTTTCGAGCCTGCATACAACGTTCGGGCATAGTGCCCAATCGCGTGTAAGAGGTGAGTTTTACCAAGACCAGATTCCCCGTAAATAAATAATGGGTTGTATGCCTTAGCCGGTTGCTCGGCGACAGCGCGCGCTGCTGCGTGCGCGAATCTATTTGATGAACCTGGAACAAATGTGTCGAAAGTATATTTGGGATTTAGTCGGCTACCCTCTTGAGCGTTCTTGGGCGCTGGCGCTGGACCGCGACTTGCCTGCGGCGGTAAGGCAGGTTTGGGGTCAGATGGAGATCCGACAACTTCGATGTCTGCATAGGTTGAGTCAGCCAACTCGTCTGTTGCATCTTCATCAAGATCCGGCGCGATAGTTTCATCAACTGTTACGGCAAGTCGCACTTCACGGCCAAGTATTCGTGAAAGTGCATCACAGAGAATCGGACTTAATCGACTTTCTAAAACTGATTTTGTAAATTCATTTGGTGCTGCGATAAGAGCCGTATCACCGATAAGACCCAGCGGCCTGGTTAATGCCACGAACGCACGTTGTTGAGGTGTGATTGCATTTGAGGTGAGGGATTCAAGTGTCTTTGTCCACACTTCAATTAATTCAACATTGTCCATTTTGGGCCTTTCACAGTTTTCCACAGGTCGAAATCAGCAGACTACGCCCAATTGCACCAATCTGACAAGTCTTTTCCACAGGTTCCGAAGGTCGCTAGTTGAAGCGCCCATCTTTGACCTGTATTTTAGTTGCTATTTTAGTAAAGCGGGTTTGACCAGATGCCCATTAAGCGCGTATGTTTGGGAAGTTATCAGTGAGATGATGTGCAAATCTCGTCGAATGTCCACGAAGTAAATGTCGTGGATGTCCGATGGCCAATCGCCTCAACCTACCTTCCTGCGGAGAAATAAATTATGTCAAAGCGTACCTTTCAACCAAATAATCGTCGTCGTGCCAAAACTCATGGTTTTCGCCTTCGCATGAGCACCCGTGCCGGCCGTGCCATTCTTGCCGCCCGCCGCGGTAAGGGTCGCACAAACATCTCCGCCTAATTGCTTGAGTAATGCTGGCAGCCTCAGCTCGTCTGCATAAGTCAAAGCAAATCTCGGCCGCGATGAAGAGCGGAAAGCGCTCGACATCCAAGCTATTGGTCATATTTGTGGCAAAAGGCGACTCAATGGACACCAAAGTGGCTTTTGCAGTGGGAAAAACAGTTGGGAACTCCGTGGTAAGACACAAGGTAACTCGTCGGTTACGGCACATTTTGAGTCAAGAATTGCCTCATTTTCCTCCCGGATGCCATGTGGTTGTCCGTGCCTTACCAGGATCTGCCAATGCCAGCTTTGATCAGCTAAAAGAAAATCTGGAATTCGCCCTGCGTAAGGTGGCTAAATAATGATCCGCGCTGTTTGGTCTGCAACTTTAGGCAGGTTATTAACCGTTATTTTGATCGCTATTATTCGCGGGTACCAGATATTCCTTAGCCCTGTATTAGGTGCAAGATGCCGGTATTACCCGAGTTGTTCAAGTTTTGGCTTAGGGGCGTTAACTCAACATGGCCCAATTAAGGCAACGTTGTTGACGTTATGGCGAGTGCTTCGCTGCAATCCGTGGACCCCAGGTGGCGTGGACTTTGTGCCCAGCGGTAAAGCGTGGCGCAATAAAGATGTAATTGAAGTTTCAACTAACACGAAATGTCATGGAGTATTTGTATGAATTTGAATCCCTTAAGTTGGCTCGAAATAGCCGTTAGTTGGATTTTGGTCACTTTCCACACCGGCCTGTCATTGATTGTTCGTCCTGATACAGGTTGGGCTTGGGGTCTAGCCATTGTTGGACTTGTAGTGCTTATTCGTATTTTGCTTATCCCTTTGTTTGTGAAACAAATTAAGAGCCAGCGGAATATGCAAATTATTCAGCCTCAAGTTAAAGAAATTCAAAAGAAATATGCTGGCGACCGGGAACGTCAATCTCAAGAACTTATGGCCCTGTATAAAGAAACCGGGACCAATCCCCTAGCTAGCTGTTTACCAATTTTGGCCCAAGCTCCCATATTCTTCGCGCTTTTCCATGTGCTACAAGGAATTGCTCAGATGCAGGCATACGGAGTGATGACAGATTCCCTAGTTATTCAGGCACGTAACGCCAAGATTTTTGGGGCTCCGTTGTATGGCACATTCACTCATCGAGCTGAAACAGATAATCCGTCAGTGACGCTGGTAGTCACCGTTATCCTGATCTTTTTGATGACACTCACAACCTTCTTAACTCAACGCCAGATGATTGTTAAGAACTCCGCACCTGATAATCCAATGGTTAAACAGCAAAAAATCTTGCTTTATGTGTTCCCCCTAATCTTTGCAATTTCTGGCATCAATTTCCCCGTTGGTGTTTTGCTTTATTGGTTTACCACAAACCTTTGGACTATGGGTCAGCAGTTCTATGTAATCCATAACAGTCCACAACCCGGAACCCCAGCGCATGCTCAACTTGAGCAGCGCAAGGCTACAAAATTAGCCAAGAGTAGTGGAACCGAATTGGCCCCAGAGATAGAACCTATTCCAGATTCAACCACCAGAAATCAACCAAAACGCAAACCACGTAAAAAGCGTTCCTAATCCACCTTCCTAACCAATCTTGAAAGGCAATCAAATGTCAGAAAAAAGTGTAGAGAAAATTTCATTATTAGAGCAAGAAGGCGAAGTGGCCGCTGATTATTTAGAAGGTTTGCTTGATATTGCCGATCTTGATGGCGATATTGACATGGATGTTGAAAATGGTCGGGCAATGGTCAGCATTGTCGGAGCAGAGTTAAGTCAATTGGTTGGTCAGAAAGGATCTGTCCTTGAATCCTTGCAGGAACTAACAAGATTGGCAGTAACCCGGGAAACTGGGGAGCGCTCTCGTTTAATGCTGGATATCTCTGGATACCGAGCCTCAGTGCGTGAGCGCTTAATTAAGGTAGCCAATGAAGCAGCGGCACAAGCCATTGAAACAGGCGAAATTGTGAAACTTAAGCCAATGAATGCCTTTGAACGCAAGATCGTGCATGATGCTGTAGGAGTAGCTGGAGCAGTTAGCGCATCAGAAGGCGTCGAGCCTAAGCGCCACATCGTGGTTCATCCTTCGTAATCTCGGGAGCACCCGTTTTAAGAATGTGATGTTTCACGTGAAACATCACTTAGCCTGAAAGTGAGGAATGTTTCACGTGAAACATGAAAAACTTGCCCTGGCTTATCCGCACGCAATGCCCAAGTTAGAAGCCTTTGTTGGTTGGCTTGCTGGGGCCGGGATTGAGCGTGGCCTTTTGGGACCGCGCGAAGTCGAAAAATTATGGGATAGACATGTGGCCAATTGCGCTGCAGTTGCCGAATTAATCCCCGAGAATTCCTCAGTTTATGATGTTGGTAGTGGTGCGGGGCTTCCCGGAATAGTTCTTGCCATCGTGCGACCCGATTTGAAAGTTAGTCTGATTGAACCACTCTTGCGAAGAGCAACTTTTTTGTCGGAAGTGGTTGCTGACTTGGACCTAGCCGAGCAGGTGCAGGTGGTTCGTGGCAGAGCCGAAGAAGTCAAGCTTGTGCCCGCAGATGTAGTAACTGCGCGGGCAGTAGCACCTTTGGCCAAACTTCTGGAATGGACTTTGCCACTAACGAGGAAGAATGGGCTGGTGTTAGCGATGAAGGGCTCTACGGCTGAACAGGAAATTCTCGATGCGAAATCGAAATTAAAAGGAAAAAGCGTTGAAATTATTCATTGTGGAATCAATCTAGTAGACCCACCTACCATAGTTGTGCAGGTTACCTGCTAGTTTGCCAATTAAGGCGTACTCATAGGCTAATCTCAACTAATATCGAACTTTAAATTTATTGTAGTTATCCATAGAGGGGGATCAGCCAAATGGCATTTGATGATTTTGCAGACACCCCCCTAGCAGCCGAGGCGGCTGCTGCAGTTTTTGTCCGTCGTGGATTAAAGGGAACTTTTCCAGCACCCAGTAAAACTAGAATTATCACAATCGCCAACCAAAAAGGTGGAGTTGGTAAAACCACAACAGCGGTTAATATCTCGGCAGCAATGGCCTTAGCGGGTTTGCGCGTGCTTCTGATAGACCTTGATCCTCAGGGTAATGCCTCAACCGCGTTTGGTGTAGACCATCAAGAAGACGCCATCGGTACCTATGATGTCCTCATTGATCAGATGCCAATAAGTGAGGCAATTAGCCCTGCAGTTGGTTATGACTCACTCTGGGTTTTACCAGCGTCACTTGATTTAGCGGGTGCGGACATTGAATTAATCTCCAATGTTGATGAGGCAAACCGCCCTTTCAGGCTTAAAGATGCGCTAAATGACTATCTGACAGCAAATCAAATTGATTATGTTTTTGTGGACTGCCCACCGAGTTTAGGTATGTTAACAATCAACGCTTTGGCGGCCGTCAGTGAAGTTTTGATACCGATTCAGTGTGAGTTCTACGCCTTAGAGGGCGTGCAACAGCTATTGCGGACCATAGAATTCGCCCGCGAGAGGCTGAATCCGGAACTTGAAGTAAGCACTGTTTTGCTAACTATGTACAACTCAACAACAAACTTAGCCGCTTCGGTGGCTAGCGAAGTCCGTGGATATTTTGGTCCCAAAGTGTTAGAAGCCGTTATCCCAAGATCGATTTATGTAGCCGAAGCTCCATCATTCGGTCAAGCAGTTATGACGTATGATCCTGGCTCATCTGGTGCGGTCGCCTACTTGGCGGCTGCTCGTGAAATCGCCCAACGGGCATAAGGAAGGAAAGAAATGGCAAAGCGACAAAGTTTGGGTAGGGGATTAAACGCCCTCATGCCCGATGTTTCACGTGAAACATCGCCAACAGATCCCGGTGCACCAACCCTGGAACCTGCATTAGTCTCTGGTAAATCTACAACTGTGAAGCAGCCTAGTACGCCGACAAGTGTGTTGGTTTCTGAGCAAGCTCCGATCGCGGGATTGCGATTTGCCGAACTTAATATCAATGAAATCGTTCCGAACCGAGCCCAGCCTAGAACGGTATTTGATGAAGATGCCTTAGCGGAACTGGTTCATTCCATCCAGGAAATCGGTCTACTGCAACCAATTGTTGTTCGCCCATCAGATCAGGGTTATGAACTTATTGCTGGCGAAAGAAGACTACGAGCCTCAAAATTAGCTGGCTTTACCAGCATTCCTGCCTTAATTCGCGACACTGCTGATGAGCAGATGCTTCGTGATGCATTGTTAGAAAACCTACACCGTTCTGCATTGACTGTTTTAGAAGAAGCTGCGGCTTATCAGCAGTTACTCGAGGATTTCGGTTGTACTCAAGAAGAGCTTGCGACTCGTCTTGGTCGATCCCGACCGCAAATTTCCAACACACTTCGTCTGTTGAATTTACCACCGGCAGTTGCTCGTCGAGTAGCCGCTGGGGTTTTGTCTGCCGGACATGCTCGTGCCTTGCTGTCATTAAAAGATCCAGCAGCGATGGAAGCCTTAGCGAGCCGAATCGTTGCTGAAGGATTATCCGTTCGCACTGTCGAGGAAATCGTCGCTATTAGTGGCGATTCTAAAACTGTTAAGAAGGCTCGAGTCAAGTCCACTGGCACGATTAGCGCTCCAGGCTTGGCTGACTTAAGCGATCGGCTATCCCAGCGACTAGATACCAGAGTTACCATCGCAATAGGCGCCAAAAGAGGCAAAGTAATGATTGAATTTGCGACCCTAGAAGACCTACAACGCATTGTGGCTATTGTGGATCCGCCGACTCTTGGAATGTTTGGCGAACCTCTCAACTAAAGGTTTACACATAGGTGGATAACCTGTGTGTAAACCTAATAATTCAGCCAACTGAAATGTTATGTCAACCTATTTTAGGTGCCATAATGCGGCTAACAGCAGAGGAAAGACAATCTGCAATCAAATCGCGAGAATTTGGATCGCTGAGAAAAGTTGCATCCTGCGGATTAGAACTGTAGCCAATCGTGGTTCTAATGCTAGGCATTTTTGTCAAGCGCAAAATGTCCCAAGTTTTTGCATGAGTATGGGCATCTGTAAATGGGGTTTTAGTAATGATCTCATCTTGAATAATTCCGGCTAAGCGCATTCCAGTAGCTGAACGTGAATATTCATGACCAAAATAATAAGTCGCTAATCCGTTTGCTATTGATACAGGGTTGGCATCCATATTCAAACTCAGTACTAAATCCACATTTTGTTGATTTGCGATTAGCGCACGAGTTCGCTCATCACCTAGCGGGCTATTCTGAGAGCGGGTAACTACCACCATAGCTCCAGAGGCGGCTAGCCGGCCTTCAAGTCGACTAGCAATATCCCAACAAACATTGGCCTGGGTAAGCGTGGAGCCACCATGTAGTTCAACATCCGAGTCGCTTGGATCCAACAAGATTGTGCAGGTTTCTACCGAGCGAGAACTATGACTTGGATCCCATCGAACTAATTCGCGTAAGTACTCTTGACTACCGCCGGCTACGGTGCGATTAAGGCGTGACAATGATTTGAAGACGTCAGGTCCACATATCCCATCGATACCTAAACCAACATTCTTTTGAAACTCCCGCACTGCATTTTCGGTTTGTGGCCCATAGATTCCATCGACGCGATCCATGGCGAAGCCAAACCCGATAAGTTGTCGTTGCAGATGTACAACATCATCTCCATGAACAATGCCCCTTGGGATAAAACGCAAGATCCGGTCGCCAAGGGCCCAGCGTGCCTCTTCAAGGCGTCGCAAAGTTTGTGGCCCAACAACTCCATCTACGGTAAGCCCGCGACTTTGTTGAAAAATCCTAACTGCATCTGCTAGTTGAGTGTCAAAGTATTCGCGCTCAACTGGCTCACCCTGCACAGGAGTCTCACTCAAAAGGCCTAGCCGGACTAACCGTTGCGCAATATCGCGCACAGCTGGCCCAGAATCACCATCCTTCAGGATTATTGACCCCATGTATTTTCTTACAAATATTCTGCGAGGTCAGCGAGTAGGCCAGCCTTTGGCTTTGCCCCGATGATTTGCTTCACAATTTCGCCACCTGAGTACACATTCATTGTGGGAATGGATGTCACCCCAAAGTTTGCAGCGGTTGCCGGATTCTCGTCAACATTTAATTTTGCAATGATCAAATTATCACCATGAGTGGAGGCAATTTCATCAAGAATTGGAGCAATCATCTTGCATGGTCCACACCATTCAGCCCAGAAATCAACCAAAACTGGCTTAGTGCTATTTAGAACTAATTCTTGAAAGTTCTCATCAGTAACTTCAATTGTTGCGCCCATTGGTTCTCCTTAGTTAGTTGCTATTAAAGCATAGATAGATTGAATAAAAGGCTTTGCGCCTATTGGTTAATGCACTTAAAGACTAGATAAGAATCGTTCTGAATCAAGGGCAGCAGCACAACCCGAACCTGCTGCAGTGATTGCCTGACGGTAGGTGTGATCGACCAAATCTCCACAGGCAAAGACGCCAGCAATATTTGTGGCAGTGCTTTGTGGGGCGGTTAGAACATAACCTGCACTATCAAGGTCGATTTGACCCACAAACAGCGAAGAACGTGGATCATGACCGATTGCCACAAATAGCCCAGTGACCGCTAACTCGCTTGTTGCGCCGGTAACTGTGTCACGCAACGTGGCACTCGTGAGCTTTGGATCGCCATGCAAATCAATTACTTCGCTGTTCCAAGCAAACTTAATCTTGGGATCCTTCAGCGCGCGTTCAATCATGATCTTGCTTGCCCGCAATTCATCACGACGGTGAATCATTGTCACCGAGCGGGCAAAGCGCGTTAAGAATGTTGCCTCTTCCACAGCAGAGTCGCCACCCCCAACAACTGCAATATCTTGATCACGGAAGAAGAAACCATCGCAGGTGGCGCACCAAGAGACACCATGTCCCGAAAGACGCTTTTCATTTTCTAGACCCAACTCGCGATAACCCGAGCCGGTGGCCAAAATAACCGAGCGTGCCCGATAGACATTTCCTTCACTATCTGTGACTATCTTTATTTCACTCACTAAATCTGTCGCAGTCACATCATCTGTAATGAGATTCGCCCCGAATCTTTCGGCTTGCGCACGCATCGATTCCATAAGTGCCGGACCCATAATCCCTTCAGGGAAGCCTGGGAAGTTCTCTACTTCAGTGGTGTTCATTAAAGCACCACCGGCAGTGACTGCACCTTCAAATATGATTGGATTCAATTGGGCGCGCGCAGCGTAGATAGCCGCGGTGTAACCAGCTGGACCAGAGCCAATAATGATTACATCTTGAATCTCTTCAGACATGAGAATTCCTTAACTTTGCTACAGGATGATATGAGTTTAGTGGAGTTAATTAGTAACTCTCACAACCGAACCTGTATTTCATTCACTCCCCCGACAAAATTCCCATCCGTGCCCTTAGGTAAACGCGTTAACCAAATAAGTAAGTATCTACCTGATTGTGCATTTACATTCATAAAAATTTTGAGTTTCGCGCTCTTAAACACCTGTCCATACGGCTTTACGCCGGCGACCTCGACATTCGCGCTGTTGCTCAGGAACAATTTGGCGTTATGTCCAGGGGTGTAGAAATGTATGAAAAGTGCATTTGGTTTTAGGGTTTTTCCGAGATCAACAAGGAGCCCGACTCCAGCTTTGCCTGCAAGGTTAATCTCTTTATAGTGCTCAGTGCGCCAGGTACTCTTAAGATTCCCATCGATGGCTAATCGTGCGAGATTTGGATTTTCTTGCCCATCTCCTAGCGGGTCATAGTCAGAAATGGTTGACGGGTAGAAGTACTTTGAGGCAGCAACTGGGAACCCGGAATTTGTGAATGAGGGTGTTGGTCCAGCAAAATCACTGGGCAACATAGCGCTGGGAACAGCTCTGGTACCAAAGCTTGCGGTTAGCATTATCAAACTCAAAGCCCCGAACCCAAGCAAGATCAAAAGACAGGCAGTGACGGCTCGCAACTTTGTTTTGGTCAGAAATGCACCAACCAAATTGGCATTTTGAATAATAATGTGTTGCGGCTCAATAACCTTAAAGCCTTTGTACCTAGCGACCAACGAATCTAAGTCCTCAACGACTTGAGACATGCTGGCGTATGTCCCATTTTGGGTACAAGCAAAAAACTCATCAATGTCGATTTGGATGTCTCTGCGAACCATACTCGGTCGCAAATCTTCTTCAAGACAGCGAACATCACAATCAGCAAATGGTTTGACGCAAGTTAGCAACTCAAATGTGACTAGACCAAAATCTCTGATGTCATCAAAAACATCAGCATCACGATTTTCAAGAACCAACGACTCACAAATTCCAAAACCAGCCAACCGCAAGGTATGAGAATCGGTAATAAGGACATCGCTAGTCCTTAAGTGGCCATGTGTGACTCCTTGAGAGTGCGTCGATTGCAGGACATGCGCTAACTCGTTTGCGTAGTTGAGTGTTTCAATCAATGAAAATTCATCACGAGTTCTAGCTAATAATTCCGTGAGATTCTGTCCAGAAACTTCCTCGCTAACGATGCCCACAAAACTATGATCTTGCGAGCCGTCGTCAAAGCCTGCTACAAAATTATGCTGAATCACGTTGTTTATAGCCACCACATTTGGCGACTCCAACTCTGCGGCCTCAAGACAGCTATTAATTAGGTGTTCTGATCTTGAATCATCGTCAGGCAACAAAAGCACAGTGACGGGGATTTCAAGTTTGGAATCGTATGCCCGCCATACCTTGGCACCCAGATAATCATCAATTTGGATGTCCAACTCGTAACGCTGAGCAAAGCAGCGAGTATTAGTATCACCCATGTTGCCAATGTTATTTTGCGAATCTCCGCCACGTTTGGGAAATTGCATCATTGACTTCTTCGACCCGAATCAACTTTGCGAGTGTCGCAAAACCTAAGACAAAAGTTAAAGTGTCAAAAAGTATTCTGGCTATTGACCCGTTGAGATTTCCAACCGTGTAACTTTGAAAAATAAATGCGTGAATTGCACAAGTTGCTAGACAAGAAACTAGCGTGGCGAAAAGCACTCGAGCAATCATTTGGACATTACGTTTAGCCCCCAGAGCTGGGACATCAGCACAGACCCGACGCCAGGTTATTGCGCAAACAATTGTGTAGGCGATCGAGTATGCCAGCGCGATGGAAGCCACTTTATATTGCGAATCTACTCGGTAGAAAAACAAGAGAGCAATTGAAATATGAATTGCATTAAATCCAAGATTGATTAGGAATGGCGTGCGGGTGTCTTCTCGAGCGTAGTAACTGCGCAATAGCGTGTAGAAGACCGAAAATGCCGGCAGGCCTAAAGCAAAAACAGAAGCGATTAATCCAACTGAAGCACCCTCGGCCACTGATGCTGCGCCATGTCCATAGAGCAAGATGCCTACCGTCGGCCCAGTTATCGCTAACAGCCCAGCACACGGAATTATGAACGCAGCAACGAGTCGGACCGTGCTTGTTAATTGCGCGCCAAAAGCCTGGTCATCCCTGATGTGTGCATTTTTGCTGAGCCGGGGCAGCAATGCGGTGATGAGAGAAACGGTGATGATTGCATGTGGCAGCATCATCATTAATTGGCCTTTTTGGTATGAAGTGAAGCCTATTGCGGTGGCTCCTGCGTTGTTGGCCAGAACATTCGCATAAGTGGTCAGGTTAGAAATAATCAGGAATGAAATCTGGTTAATCATGACAAAGCCAAAAGTCCAGACGGCTAAGTCACCCATTTTCATCAAGCCGGATCCACGAAAATCAAAACGCGGCTTGTAGTGAAAGCCGGACTTTCGCAGTGCCGGCATCAATAAAACCGCTTGCACAGCAATCCCCAACAATGTGCCAGCACCTAACAGATTAAGTTCCCTTGGATTAACACTTTGCGCATCGGGCACCCCATTAGAAATGGCCATAAATCCGAGTGCGGTTGCAATCACGATCAGGTTATTGAAGATAGGTGCAAACATTGGCAAAGCAAAAATGTTGCGCGCATTCAGTACTTGAGAAACCAAGGTGTAAACACCGTAAAAAAATATTTGTGGAAGGCACCAGTACGCAAAGATTGTGGCTGCATGTAATTCTGAGCTACTCCAGGCCGCTGTTGCGTAGAGCCGAATAATTAGCGGAGCAAAAATAATAGTTAGTGCAACAATTCCAATGAGCAAAATACCAATAAGGGTTATTAGGCGATTTGCAAAGATTTGCCCATTATCTTCGTCATCTTGCATCCGTCTGACCAAGGCTGGGATAAAGACTGAGTTTATGGCTCCGCCCGCGATAAGAATATAAATAATATTTGGGATGCTGTTAGCTACGGAATATCCATCGGAAAAAACTGCTGTACCAATGGCTGCCACTAGTGCTACGTCGCGCAGCACACCGGTAATTCGACTCGCGAGAGTCCCAACCGCCATTCCTGAAGTTTGTCCGAATCTCACTTTCATCAGTTCGTGCTCTCTGGATTCTTTGCCAACTTACGTCGTTTTACAAAGTTGCTGAGCGCTAAAATTAACAGTAAGCCGAAGGCCAGCTTGACAAGAATTCCGGCGACTTGTCGATAAGCAGTTGACGAGATTTCAATCCTCTTCTGTTTGCCAAAAGTTACTCCATCTGGCGTTTCCAAGGCCGAGATTACGCCGATCGTTCCAGTTCCACTCAGGGTTATTGGGATTGCAAAAGTCACTCGAGCGCCAACGGGAACCAGTTGAGAAGCAAGCTGTGTTGCTTGTAATCGAATGGGCTGGTCGGGCGTAACTCGCACACGTACCTGTACGGCATGATTACTCGAGTTCACAACAGTGATTGGGATTTGTGCTTGGTCAGCTGCAATTGTTATTCGGTCAGAAGCCTGAATTGTGATGGAATTTATGATCGTTCTGTTGGCCTTGAGTTGGCTATGCAGAAAAGAGAAAGCATCTTTGTTTGTTGGCCACAGATCGCTGTAGCCAACAAATCGAGCGAATCTAGTGTTGCGAACCCATGCAGTGTTGCTGATTATTGAATTGGAAATCTCACTGGATTTCGCCAGCAAAGTTGCTTGGCGAATATTGCGTGGTGAAACCTTCTCCGTAGTTGCTGTGCCAACTGGGTATACATCCTGGGTGAATTGAGAATCCAGCAGACTGTTAGTAGATACCAATTTTGCCCAATTGGAATTTGCGATTGTGTTTACCAGAACTGAAAGATCTTTGTCGCCTATTTTCCATTGTGCGGGCGCTAGCACAATTACCGAACGAGCCGTATCCGCAGATTCAAAACTCATCATGGCAAGTTCGCTGGCTAAACACATTCGCTGGGCAAGTGCTGATTTTGTTCCCGCGACATTGCTGAGGCACGCTGATGCACTGGCATCAAAGACCAGTGACTTTTGTTGGAAAATCCGGACTCGAGCGTCAGTAGTGAAATTATCGTCCGCGTGCACAAAGGTGTTGGAAACCAGGGGCGTAACTGCATTAGTGCCTAAAACTGTGGCAGTTTGATTAGTTAATGTTCCATCTGAGTTCTTGTAGATACTTGAACCAACTGGCCATTGTTGAGAACCATACTTAATAATTTGTGCTACTTCATTGCGCCTGTGACTACCTACTAATCCAGCAAGATTGGCATGTGCATACGGCGAGAGATTAGAAAATTTTGCAATCTTGTTCAGCCGCTTAATCAGAATGGCACTTTCTGAAGATAGTGATGACTCTGCAAAAGAGGCAGCCCAATGGGGTAAAGCGGGATCAACTATCCAACTGATTTTCTGGTATTCGTTCGTGGCAGTTAGGCCGTTTAGTCTAGAAAGCTTTTTGACATCGCTCGGTTTAGTCTTTTTCGATTCATATGGGGACTTGTCAGTTAATGCGGTCACCGGGATGACTAACGCGACTCTCGTCTTAGCGGAGAGCTTTGTCCCATAAGTCCACGGCGCAGTTATTGATGCTCTAAAAACATTTGCTGTGGTGGCGGCGCTTACCCCAAATTCAAAAACACCTTGAGCATTAAGACCCAGAATTTTCTCACCTGAAAATCGCAATTTCCATTTCGCAGTTTTCCCAGGAGCAATAATCTTTATCGAGTCTCGTATCTCGGGCTGGGCAAAGCCCCTAATGCCCGTTGGCTCACTTCGCACATCGGCGAGTTCATCTCGGCTTGTTATCGGGCCGTTAGTGGCAAGTTGGATTACAACATTTTTCAATTCTTGTTCACTACTGTTGGTCATTGAACCCGTAATAGTCACTATATGTTTGGCCGCAGATGACTTAACGACACTAAAATCGGTAATTACCAATTGAGCCGAGTTATATTTCGGGTTTGCCACAGCGGCAACTGCTGGACCGCAAAATATCGACACAAAAAACAGCAAAGCTATGGCTACGCAACCTTTAGTCTTTGCCGATTTTAAGTAAGCCACTTACTAAGAATACTTGGGCAACCACGCAGTTCCTGTTATTACATCTAGGCTAGGAAAGTCATGAATGAAAAACCAAGCCCAGAATCCATCGCTACTCATGTCGTAATGTCTGCTTTGCGTGAGATGACTGATGTATTGAGCGTCGCGACCAAGTTCGAGTCGGCCGGATTTGAATTCGCAATCGTCGGCGGACCAGTGCGCGATCTTTTACTTGGCCGAACTATTTGTGACCTTGATTTCACTACTAATGCGACCCCTGAAGAGATTATCGCGCTGGTAAAACCTTGGGCCGATAGTGTTTGGGATGTCGGAATTGAGTTCGGGACTGTAGGCGTTCGCCTCGGTGACACCGAAATGGAAATCACAACCTATCGCGCGGAAAAATATGAGGAAGATAGTCGCAAACCACAGGTGGCTTTCGGCACAGACTTAAATGAGGATTTAGTCCGACGTGATTTCACGATTAATGCCATGGCTGTTCGGTTGCCACAACTAGAGTTTGTGGACCCATTTGGCGGAATCAACGATTTACTTAAAAAGGTAATTAAGACCCCACGCGCGGCTGAACTCTCCTTTTCGGATGACCCACTCCGGATGATGCGTGCGGCCAGATTCGCTAGCCAGTTGGGCTTCTCACTAGTTGCTGATGTAGTCATTGCAGCAACCGAGATGGCAGATCGCATTGACATAGTTTCAGCCGAGCGTGTTCGTGATGAGTTGAATAAGTTACTCATGGGTCAATTCCCGCTATTGGGATTAGAAATTCTTGAAGGAACTAAAATTGCAGATCGGATTTTGCCTGAGCTGCCGGCGTTGCAGTTGGAGATTGATGAGCACCATCGCCATAAGGATGTATACGAGCACAGCCTTATCGTTCTAAAGCAAGCAATTGAATTGGAATCTACCCACCTGCCAGTTATGGAACCTGATTTGGTGTTGCGTCTTGCGGCTCTTTTGCATGACATCGGCAAACCAAAAACGAGACGCTTTGAACAAGGCGGTGGCGTGAGTTTCCATCACCACGAAGTTGTTGGTGCAAAGATCGCCCGTAAAAGGTTGATGGCTCTGCGCTACCCAGGTGTGGTTGTTGATGAAGTCACTCAACTGATTGAGTTGCATTTGCGGTTCCATGGCTACGGTCAAGGTCAATGGACCGATGCCGCAGTTCGCCGATATGTGCGTGATGCAGGTGACCAGTTAGTACGTCTACACAAACTAACAAGGGCAGATTGCACAACTCGTAATCAACGTCGAGCCATGATTTTGGCGGCAACTTATGATGAGTTAGAAGAGCGAATTGTAGTTTTAGCCAGCCAAGAGGAATTGAACTCAATTCGACCAGATCTCGACGGCAACCAAATCATGGAAATTTTAGCGTTGCCAGCAGGCCCTATGGTCGGCAAAGCGTACAAGTACATGCTTGATGTGCGATTAGATGAAGGTCCTATGTCATACGATCAAGCAGTCGATTACTTGAAAAAATGGTGGAATTCGCAATCGGATTAATCCGCTTTGGGTGTTAGTCGCAGAATTTTGAAAATCAGCCAAGCCGTGGCGCCGAGCAGCGCACCGATAACAAATGTGCTCAAGACGGATTGGGTCGGCGCACTGCCCAGAACTCCGAATATCGCAACCCCGAAAACAACTGCGAAATTTATGAGCATGTCAAAGATTGCGAATACTCGTCCTCGATGCAGATCATCTACTTCTTGCTGGATTGCAGTATCGGCATTTACTTTAACTAACTGACTCAATAGCCCAATGTTGAACGCTGCCAGGTACATCCAAATGTGAGTACCAAAATAAAATCCAGCAGAACAGAAAATACCAGCACTAACACTCACCCCAAGTGTTATCCGCAAGAGTATTATTCGTTGATTTTGAGCGGAATCAGATAGAACTTCCTTTTGTTTTTGCAAGAGGGCACCGGTTGTGAATGCTCCACAGAACGAACCCACAGCGGCTAGAGCAGCGATGATGCCAAAGTCTCGCAATGCAGCGCTGGTAGCGCTTTGGCTGTTCCACACTTGGCGCGAAAGCAGCAGGGTCTGCATAGTAATTCCCCCAAAGGCGCAGCGCAGGATTGTTACACTTCCAACACTTAGCAGCACTCGAGGAGTAGAGATAATTATTTTTCCACCGCGTACGAAACCAACGAAAAGATTACGGAATTCATCACGTACCTCGTGATTATCTTGATCGGGACCCAAGATGTTGCTCGGCGATATTTTGCTGGCAATGCTTGAGGCTCCTAGGGTTAGCCCCCCTGCTAGCAAAATCAAGGAAGCATTAACGGCATCGGTGTTACCAAAAAGATGTTGTAAACCTAATCCGGTTGCTGCCGCGAGTGAGGCACCCCCCGTTCCCATGGTTGGAAAGATTGCATTGCCGGCAACGAGTAAGTTTCTCTCGACAACGTGGGGTAACGAAGCTGAAAGAGTTGAAAGGGCGAATCGATTCACCCCCAAACAAACTAAAACTAAGACCGCTAAAACTCCATTGGCTGAGTGCCCAGCCACACTCAATGCGATCAGAACCATGGCAGCAACACGAATGAGATTAGCGCGTATCAGAATTTTGCGTCGTGACCACTTGTCAATAAACACACCAACAAATGGGCCGATCAATGAATAAGGCATCAGCAACAGCGCAAAAACCATGGTTATTTTCATGGGGTCTGCTTGGCGAGCCGGAGAAAAAAGTACGAATGTGGCTAGTGCCGTTTGCAGCAAACCATCGCCACCTTGACCAAGCACGCGCGTGATTAGAAGACGCCTGGCATTTACCGGACGAAAGATTTCAATAAATCGCACTTTTGTCATCACTTAGAGATTATCGGTAAAGCCGAAGTTTCCTCATTGAGCATGCAAATGGGGCCACCGAATTCGATGGCCCCATTTGTAAAACTAACAATTAGACAGTTGCAACATCGTTGATGAAATCTTCGACCTCTTGCTTACATTTTGCATCGTCATACTGAACTGGTGGGCTCTTCATGAAGTAACTTGATGCCGAAAGAATCGGTCCGCCTACGCCACGATCCAAAGCAATCTTGCAAGCACGAATGGCATCGATGATTACGCCAGCTGAGTTCGGTGAATCCCAAACTTCAAGCTTGTATTCCAAGTTCAATGGAACATCGCCGAAAGCACGACCCTCAAGTCGGATGAATGCCCATTTACGATCATCAAGCCATGCGACATAGTCACTTGGGCCAATGTGCACATTGCGTGCGCCTAGGTCGTGCTGCAACTGTGAAGTTACAGATTGGGTCTTTGAGATTTTCTTTGACTCTAGACGTTCGCGCTCGAGCATGTTCTTAAAGTCCATGTTTCCACCAACGTTAAGTTGGTAGGTGCGATCAACTATGACACCACGGTCTTCGAATAGTTTCGCTAGTACACGGTGAGTGATAGTGGCACCGACCTGGCTCTTGATGTCATCGCCCACGATTGGCACACCGGCCGCAGTGAACTTGTCAGCCCATTCCTTTGTGCTGGCAATGAATACTGGAAGCGCGTTAACAAATCCAACTCCAGCATCGATTGCGCACTGCGCATAGAACTTAGCTGCTTGCTCGGAACCTACGGGTAGGTAGCAAACAAGAACATCGACCTTGGCATCCTTGAGCGTCTGGACAACATCAACTGGAGTCTCATCTGACTCAACTACCATTTCGCGGTAGTACTTACCAAGACCGTCAAGGGTCTGGCCACGCTGAACAGTTATGCCAGTTGGTGGCACGTCTGAGAATTTTATGGTGTTGTTTTCACTCGCGAAGATCGCATCGGAAAGATCTTGGCCAACTTTTTTGGAATCAACATCAAATGCAGCAACGAACTGAACATCACTGATGTGGTACTGGCCGAAGTTAACGTGCATAAGTCCAGGTACTGATGAGGTTGGATCTGCATCCTTGTAGTACTCCACACCTTGAACTAGTGAGGAAGCGCAGTTACCTACGCCCACTATGGCTACTCTAATTGGATTCACTGTGGAGCCTCCTGAAGATTTAGTGAATTATTTATTTGGTATTCATTTTGTTTCTTCTGCTCAACTGAACCATTCAGCACAGCAGTGGGTGAAGTGGAACTAGTGGCATTGATGCCGCCAGATTCTTCGCGGGAAATTAATTCATTGAGCCAGCGCACTTCACGAACAAGTGCATCAAGACCATGTTGTTGCAGTTCAAGGGTGTATGCATCTAGACGCTCACGCCCTTTTGCCAGGTTGGTTTGTAGTAAATCGAGTCGCTCTTCAACTCGACTACGACGACCTTGCAAAATGTGGATTCGGGTAGCAGCCTTCGTTTGGCCGAAAAATGACATGTGAATCGCAAAGGACTCATCTTCCCAAGCAGTGGGGCCACTATCAGCGACTAGCGTCTCGAAATGTGATCGGCCAAGGTCGGTTAATGCATAGACAATCCGAGTTCGCTTTGGATATTTAGCGCTTGGATTTTCATCTTGTTCAACTAAAAATCCGCGCGAAACTAATCTCTTAAGTGTTGGATATAAGGCGCCGTAGGAAATTGTGCTGAATAATCCAAGCACTGAAATAAGGCGTTTACGTAATTCGTAGCCATGTAGTGGATTCGCTGAAAGCACGCCAAGGACTGCGAGCTCTAACGCCGCAGATCTCTTAGCCATAAATAATCCTTTTTCTGATGTATCTAAATGATACATCTCTAAGATACATCAGGCATCTCAACACGCCAAAACACCAGTTTTTATCGGATTTGTTCCTCAGCGTAGAGTTATTGCGTGGCTAGCGACGCAATTAGAGGGTCCCGGATCATGGGAATGTCACTCGAACCTGCCCGACCAGTGCCTCATCCCGCTGAGGATGTAGCAGATCCTGCCCGACCTAGGCATGTAATCGACTATGTCTTAGCTCGTCGTTCAATAATCGAGCACATGAAAGTGGATGCCTTAGCCCGCGAAGAAGTATGTGATGCCGACCCATATCTTTTGCGGGCTGCCAAATATCATGGTGAGCAAACCGAAAGATTATGTCCAATGTGCGCGCGCAGCGAGCTCGTACATGTGACTTACACATTTGGTGATGACTTAGGTTTTCGCACCGGACATGTGAATAGTTCCCAGGATGTCGCCATCATGGCTAACGATTATGGTCATTTCCGTGTTTATGTCGTTGAAGTATGTAAGTCATGTCATTGGAACCACCTATTTATGTCGTATGTTCTAGGTGACGGCAAACCACGAACACCTCCCCGCAAACCGCGCGACATTTTGGAATAGGTAAATGTTTAATTACCCAAGACGTAACCGCACTGGATTCAAGCGATGGATTCCATCTTTTAAACAATTTATCTTGCTGGGTTTAATTGGCGCCTTTGTGCTGTTTATTTCCCTGGCGCTTGCGGTCAGGTTTATTCGCATTCCAGAACCTAGTGAACTTTCCAAGGCCCAAGCAACAATTCTTTATTTTGATGATGGCTTCACCGAAATGGCTCGACTAGGTGAAGCAAACCGAGTCGCAGTTACTATCGATCAAGTTCCTCTGTTTGCACAACGCGTTGTGCTTTCCGCCGAAGATCGCCAATTTTTCGAACACGGAGGGTTTTCACTAAGGGCGATTGGTAGAGCCATTCTAAATAATGCTGGTGGGTCCTCCACACAAGGCGGATCAACAATCACTCAACAATATTCTAAGAACGCCTACCTAACCCAAGACCGCACAATAGTGCGAAAAGTAAAGGAACTCCTACTTTCAATAAAACTTGAAACCACAATAAGCAAAGACAAAATCCTTGAGCGTTATCTAAACACCATCTACTTCGGACGAGGCGCTTATGGAATTGAAAGTGCCTCTACCGCCTATTTCGGCAAGTCCATTTACAAACTTTCTGTTGAACAAGCTGCTGTGCTAGCGGCTTTAGTGCAAGCCCCTAACGGTCTTGCACCAGAAACAAATATCACCGGGCTCACCGAACGCTGGAATTACGTTCTGGACGGCATGGTTAAACAAGGCTGGTTAGATTCCGCAGAACGCAACAACATGAAGTTCCCCAGCATAAAACCCTTTAATCAAAGAGATACTTATGGTGGCACGCGCGGATATTTGGTCGAGCAGACTCGCAAGGCATTACTGGCCCAGGGCATCACAGAAAATGAAATCAACCGTGCAGGATATCGTGTTGTCACGACGTTCAATCGACGTGCTCAGGCTGCTGCTGTTGCGGCAGTCAATGCGCAAGGTCCAAAGAGCGGAACCGAGGGTTTGCGCATTGGTCTTGCTTCAGTGCGACCAGGCACCGGTGAAGTTGTCGCACTCTATGGCGGAAAAGATTTTCTAAAAGATCAACTAAACAATGCAACCCAAGCGATTGGTCAAGCTGGTTCCACTTTCAAAGCTTTCACCTTGGCCGCTGCACTCGAGAACAAAATAACGTTAGCGGACTCTTTCAGCGGGATAAATGGAACTCGAGTTGGCACCTACAGGGTCACAAACTATTCCAACTCTTCTTTTGGATCAAGCATTTCACTACTGCGCGCGACAGAACAATCGGTGAACACTGCATTTGTTCAGGTAGCAGACAAAGTTGGTCCAGAGGTTGTTAAGCAAGCAGCAATTCGAGCTGGTATTCCCAGCGACACCGTGGGACTTGTGCCGAACTTAACATTCACTCTTGGGACTGCAAGTCCAAAAGTTATTGATATCGCGGCAAGCTATGCCACCTTTGCTGCCCGTGGGATTCAAGTTAACCCTTCATACATTCGTTCTATCACCTCTCCTATGGGCGAAAATATATTCACACTCACTCCTGAAAAGACAAAAGCTTTCACGCAAAGAATTTCTGATTCTGTCAGTTATGCGTTGCAGCAAGTGGTTAACTACGGAACCGGTACACCGGCCCGAGCGCTCGGTCGGCCAGCTGCTGGTAAAACCGGTACGACTAACGACAACATGTCTTCTTGGTTCGCTGGATTTACTCCAGAGTTTGCCACAGCAGTGATGTTGGTTAAAGACGATGCCAATGGTCAGCCAATGACTTTGCGTGGCACTGGTGGATTGGAAACCGTTTACGGTGGCTCATTCCCGTGTCGAATTTGGACTGCTTATATGCAAGGCGCCTTAAAAGATATGCCAATCACGAAGTTCCCACCACTTCCACCAAACCAACCAAGTGGGTGGGCGCCTTCGCCAAGTGCATCAAAGAGTGTTAAGCCTTCGGTAACTCCCTCGACAAAGCCAACGCCAACGCCAAGTAAGTCTGCAAGTCCAACAAATCAACCAACAGCCTCAGTTCCCAATCTGATTGGTGACATTGAGACTGCCCGGACAAATGCCGCAAATGCTGGTTTGACCCTGAGTGAAGTCCCCTTGGATGAGACCGTCGACTTAACACTCCCACTTTATGTAGTCAGCCAATCTGCTGCTTCTGGATCCCAGGTAGCGATTGGTAGTTCGGTTTTGGTCCAAGTCAGCAATAGCCCGCTTTAAAAATTAAAGACCAACAACTACATCAAAATTCGCAGTGGTATTTCGCACTATGCAATCGAGTCTGTCGCCAACATTTATTGAAAGACTATTTGTCCAAAGTAATGAAACATGCATGTGTGGTGGCTCGGCAAAAATAAAACTATCTCCACCCCTAGTAAATGGTGAACGGACCTTTCCTCGCACCTCATTAATTCCCTCGGCAAGAGCAATTCCCTTTTTGCGAAGTGTGGAACGATCAGCAGGTGCGGCAAGAGCAACGCCGTGGGCAGTACCACCGCTGACTACCAGAAGTCTTTGATTGCTTGTACTTTCTATTTGACGATAACCAACATGAGTTGATTTTGTAATCTCATGAATGGCCAGCACATCACCAGTTGCATGTAATGCCTTTGGGCAGCCAAGCCACAATTGTGTTCCGGTGCGAACATCCAAAGCAAAATCTGGATAAGCCAATTTAATTGTCTTTATGTCGCTACTGGTTAGATGGCTCAGACTTGCTCGTAACGGGAGTGAATTTTCTTTTGCCATCGCTTGGTAACTGGCTAACCAAGAAAGTATTTCCAGGACGCGATTTGTTGTGCTTTGGGTATTGATTCCCGCTGTCATCTCCAGAGCTGCAAAGTGTGTTACTACCGGCTCTGCAATTGGAGAGTGAAGACTTAAACCAACTATCTCAAGTTGCCTATCGTTATCTCGAATGAGCGAAGACATCTCATGACGAGCCATACCGAATCTGTGCATTGAAGTTGCGCCGTCTAAGAGGATTTTTGTAATTCCAACACTCTTCGCTTCGGCAAGAGCATTGCTAGACAAAATTGCAGTAACCCGATGAGCCTCTGTGCGCAGTGCCAACTCCCATTGCCCAACGGCAAGCCGATCTGCTGGATCGAAAGGTTCAAGAACTAGCACTTGACTAGATGTTTGGGTTAGAGCACTTGCCAATTCCCAAACATTTGCGATGGCAATCTGTGACGCGCCAAGAAGGTTAGCTTCGCGGATCAAAAGTTCTCGACCAAAGCCGTAACCATTGCCCTTCACCACCGGAACAACCTCGGCACCAACAAGTTTGTAATTGCTGCTGATTTTATTTAGGTGCTCGCGAAATATATGAGCATCAACTGTTAGCGCAAAAGTCATGCTTAGTTACCGCCTTGCCATGTACAAATTGAAAGCCTTAGCCAAAATTGGCGAGATAACAAAGTCCCACTCACCAACATATTCTTGAGCGTAGCCGCCCGTACCAAGTTTGAACTGAATAAGCCCAAATAAGTGGTTTTGTGGGTCAAGTGTGTCTGAGATACCACGCATGTCATATACATCGGCCCCGGACTCCAGCGCATCGCTGATCATTGCCCATTGAATTGCATTACTAGGGCGAAGATCTCGGGCAGCAGTTGTTGAGGCCCCGTATGAATACCAAGCATGTTTTCCAACTCGAGTCATGGTGGTGGCGGCAATTGCTCCATCATGATCAGGGTGCTTCGCGAGGTATACCGCAATCCGCTCTGGCGCCTCTTGCTTCATTACATCCCACATTTTTTCAAAGTAAGTCAATGATCTTGGTGTGAATTTATCGCGCTGCGCAGTTTCCGTATAGCAATCATGGAAAGCAGACAATTCAGTCCTGCCACCTACTTCAATTGCAACGCCCGCTTTCTCAGCTTTACGAATATTGCGACGCCATTGCTGATTGAAGTTACTCAACAATTCCTCGCTGGTGCGATTGGTTAGTTGGAGTTGAAACACAAAACGCGGTTGATAGTCTCCAAAACCAGTGCCATCTGCAGCATTTTGTGACCAACCTAAATTTCGAAGTTGCTCAACAAGTTCCACACCAGCATTATTCGTGTGGGTGGCTCTTACTTGTGTTATCGATTTTGCGTCGCCCTCGCTGATGGCCTCTTTAAGGGAATCAGCGGACCAGCGCCTAGTCCAAGCATGTGGACCTATCTTCAATTGGAATACCCCGATGGATTTTGCGTACTCAACTAGAGCGGCCAGCGCTTCACGCACATCCTGACTATTTTCCCAATTCAAATCAGGACCTTCAGGCAGGTATGCCAAGTAACGACTTATTTTTGGGACTTTGCGCAATAGAACTAAGCCGGCGCCGACAAGTTCTTCACCTTCAAACCAACCCAAACTCTCGTGGCGCCATTGCCCCTTTACATTTCCCCAGGCTGGTGTTTGTAAAAAAGACACAGAACTGCGCGTGGATATGTATGCCAAGTGTTGCTCAGCGGTGATTGGACGAACCTGCACGACTTAAATCTATCTGTGACTTCGATTAATTTAGTGCGCTACGCAAGGTAGCAACATCGGCGCCAACACCATCGCTGGGAGTTTCCAAGACAATCGGCGCATTGGCGATCTTCAAACAGTTAAGAATGTCTTCCATGGCAATATTTCCTTGCCCTAAGTTGGCATGTCTATCAGCCCCAGAATCGAAGGCATCACGACTGTCATTGCAGTGGATCAAATCAATGCGACCGGTTATGCCAAGAATGGTTTCAGCCAGATTGCTCATGTCGATTCCGCCAGCATGCGCGTGGCAAGTATCGAGACAAAAACCAACTCCAGTGTGACCCACGGTGTCCCACAGTCGAGAGATTGCCTCAAGGCGCCTGGCCATTGCATGGCTACCGCCTGCAGTGTTTTCAATTAAAACCGGAACATGCATATCTAGTTGGGTAAGTGCTTTTAACCAGTTATCTGCTCCTAATTGTGGGTCATCCCCTTCCATGACATGTCCACCATGAACAATTACTGCTTTAGCCCCAATGGCTGCGGCGGCAATCACATCACCCTGAAGTATCTTGCGACTCGGAATCCGTACTTTGTTATTGGATGTGGCCACATTGATGATGTAGCGCGTATGAACATAAATGTCGATACCAGCAGCTATTGCCGCAGCTTTTAACCCCTCGGCGCCGTCTGGATGTGGAAATTCGGCCGCTTTCCAACTTTGTGGGGCACCTAAAAAGATCTGAATATGATCTAATCCCATAGATATTGCGTGTTCAATTGGGTTTTCCAACCCGACATGTGCCCCGATTGCTAATTTCGCCATGCCTGTAGGTTATCGCGCCTGTGGACGCAGGGTTTCTATTTATCCGATCTGCCAATACACTTAAAACTTGCATGATCCCTCCTGCCGCGGAAAGACCGTGGCCGATTAGTCCATAGGAGGTGGGTATCAATATGCGCCACTACGAAGTAGTAGTAATCCTTGATCCCGAACTCGAAGAGCGAACGGTTGCTCCATCACTTGATGCGTTTCTAAACGTAGTCAAGAACGATGGTGGCACTGTTGGCAAAGTCGATATTTGGGGTCGCCGCCGTCTGGCATTTGAAATCAATAAAAAGGGTGATGGAATTTATGCCCTGCTTGATGTCAATTGCTCACCAGCAGCTGTAGCTGAACTTGATCGTCAGTTAAGTCTGAACGAGTCAGTGCTGCGTACTAAAGTCATTCGTCTCGACAAGAAATAGGAGTCAGTCATGGCACAGGGCGATGTAGTTGTCACAGTAGTTGGAAACCTAACAAGTGATCCAGAATTGCGTTTTACCCCAAATGGGCAAGCGGTTGCTTCATTCACGGTCGCTTCCACGACCCGCATGTTAGACCGCAACACCAATGAGTGGAAAGACGGCGACACATTATTTTTGCGCTGTAGCGTCTGGCGTCAATACGCAGAGAACGTAGCCGAGTCCCTAACCAAAGGAACTCGCGTTATTGTGACTGGTCGTTTGAAGCAACGTTCATACGAAACTAAGGAAGGCGAAAAGCGCACCGTAGTAGAGATGGAAGTTGACGATGTCGGCCCAGCACTAAAGAGCGCAACAGCTAAGGTCTCACGTGTTGCCCGTAGCGACAATGGATTCAACGGTGGTGGCGGTTCTGCTGCGCCAACCGAAGATCCATGGGCCGCTCCTTCTGTATCTGGCGACGAACCTCCGTTCTAAGCCAAGTCCAGACCTCATTAAAAAATTACTTCCATTCCGGATAAATCCGGGCTCATTAAGGAGCACCACAATGGCTAAGCCACCAATCAAGAAATTTAAGAAGAAAGTTTGCGGTTTTTGCCGTGAAGACGCTGCAGCAATTGACTACAAGGACATTGCTACATTGCGCAAGTTCATATCCGATCGCGGCAAGATTCGTGCCCGTCGTGTGACAGGTAACTGCACACAACACCAGCGCGATATAGCCAACGCAGTAAAGAATGCTCGTGAAATTGCATTGCTGCCTTACACCTCGACTGCACGATAAGGGGATTTGAGCGATGAAACTTATTTTGACGCAAGAAGTCACCGGTTTGGGTGGCCCAGGAGATGTTGTTGAAGTCAAGGATGGTTACGGTCGTAACTTCCTAGTGCCTCAAGGACTAGCAACTGCGTGGACACGTGGTGGCGAAAAGCAGGTAACACAGATCAAGCGTGCTCGTTCCAAGCGTGAGGTTCGCGATCGCGATCACGCGCTTGAGATCAAGGAAACACTTGAGGCTTCTCCAGTTGTTATCTCTGCTCGTGCCGGTGCACAGGGACGCCTATTCGGCTCCATCACTGTCACTGATATTGCTGAGGCAATCCGCGTAGTCGATGTGGACAAGCGCAAGCTAGTTCTTGCATCGCCAATCAAGGTTGCTGGAAAGCACACTGTTACAGTGCGCCTTCATCCAGATGTGACTGCTGAAATCGTCCTAGACGTTCGAGGCAAGAAGAGCTAACACCTTTTTAGTTAATTGGGATCTATTCGCTATGCGGGTAGGTCCCAATTATTTTGTGTGACACAATTAGACACATGAGTACCTTGATGACTATGCATACTAACCACGGCGACATTCGAATCAATGTTTTCGAAGATCAAGCACCCAAGACCGCAAAAACAATTCTTGGTCTTGCCGAAGGCACATTGGAGTGGACAGATCCGCGCACTGGCCAGAAAACAACTGCCTCACTTTATGACGGCACAATCTTTCACCGCATCATCCCAGGATTCATGATCCAAGGTGGCGACCCACTAGGACAGGGAACTGGCGGTCCCGGCTTTAAATTTGCTGATGAACCACACCCAGAACTTGTTTTTGATCGTCCTTATCTTTTCGCGATGGCTAATTCAGGCCCTAACACCAATGGCTCGCAGTTCTTCATAACTGTGGCACCAACTTCATGGTTGAATTTCAAGCACACTATTTTTGGTGAAGTTGCTGACGCCGACAGCCGTGCTGTGGTTGATGCAATCGCCGAAGTGCCAACTGGTGGGCAAGATCGCCCAATCACGCCCGTAGTAATTGAAAGCGTTTCTGTAACTCGGGCCTAACATGAGTAATTTTTGCTACCGTCATTCAGATCGCAGTAGCAATATCTCTTGCACTCGTTGTTCCCGAGCAATCTGTCACGAATGTATGATCAGCGCCCCTGTGGGATTTCAGTGTCCTGAGTGTTCCCGAGGCGCAAGTTCAAATGTCAAAGTAATTCGCACTAGCGACAGCTTTTGGAATTCATTGCCCATTGTGACTCGTTCCATAATTGCCACTTGCGTCGGGGCATTCCTCATCGCTATGGCCACTGGCGGGCAACTCAATGCGGCTTACTCATTTGGAATGTCACCGTTACTTGTTGCACAAGGTGAATGGTGGCGCCTAGTCACCTCAACTTTCTTGCACATCAACATAATGCACATCTTGTTCAACATGTATGCCCTTCTGGTTTTGGGTTCAAGTCTGGAACGAACAGTCGGGCAAGCAAGATTTATCTTGATTTATGCATTCAGTGCCTTTGGTGGCGCTGTTGCTTCATTCTGGTTCTCAGACCTACTCACTCTTGGCGTCGGTGCCAGTGGCG
The DNA here is from genome assembly GCA_009885745.1 of Actinomycetota bacterium. GTDB lineage: Bacteria > Actinomycetota > Actinomycetes > S36-B12 > UBA5976 > UBA5976. Next base: position 11,629 of record VFKC01000099.1, on the reverse strand, counting down.
CAGTATTCGGATTGATGACGGCATCTGTCGTCGTCGGTCGGGCACTTCGCACTGATGTAAATCAAATTTTGTTTTGGCTGGGCTTAAATATTGTTTTTGGTTTTTTGTCACCAGGAATTGATTGGCGAGCTCATCTAGGTGGAGCACTCATTGGGGCTGTTGTGGCTCGAACTATCGTGCGCTCTCGCTCGGACAAATACACGCGAGCACAAATATCGAGTATGACCATACTGGGCCTTGGCCTTCTGGGACTTGTAGTCATAAGGATTTCAGCAATCTTGTCGATAGCCGGTAGCTAGGGGCTAACAAAAGATGAATTGGCAGGGTATTGTTAAGGTATGCCTGAATCAAAGTCTCGTAAGTCAAAAGAGCCGGTCTATACCCCTCCACCTCTAGCAAAGCCCGCTGCCTTCAAGGTAGGAAACCCTGTCTGGCTTGCCCCGGTCATGGTGGCGTTGTTTGTCGTTGGCCTACTGTGGATTGTGGCCTTCTATCTGGTTGGAAATACGTTGCCAATCATGAAGGATCTAAACAACATTCAAAATGTACTAGTTGGCTTCAGCTTCATCGGTGTGGGCTTCTTCCTTTCCACTCGCTGGCGCTAGTTTCTAAATTACATGGACGTAATTTTCCCCAGTTGTGGATTAACCTGTGGATAAGTCCTTGTTAGAGATTGCTCGCACACTACGGCGGCGGCAAATTTTTGCCGGAGTTGTTGCCGGTCTTGCAGGTTTCCTTTTTGTGGCTAGCAATATCACTTCACTTGGTACAAATTTGCGTACTGGTGGTGTTGAAGATCTGCGTGGGTTAGTGATTGATCGCGCCGGTACGGTGGCGATTTTAGAAAACAAGGTGAGTCAAACTCAAGATCAAGTCAGTGAAATTTCGGCAAAGAAAATCTCTCCCGAATTCAGTGCAACTCTTTTAGCCTTAGAAAACATCACCGGATTAGCTGCAGTTACTGGATCGGCCTTACAAGTTAGTTTGTCTGATGCGCCTCGAAACAGTGATTTAACTCTGCCAGCCGGAGTAGGCCCTGATGATTTAGTTGTTCATCAACAAGATGTGCAATCAGTAGTAAATGCTTTTTGGCGGGCGGGTGCCACAGCAGTTCAGGTCATGGATCAGAGAATAATCTCCACCTCCGCAATTCGCTGTGTGGGAAATACTTTGTTACTCCAGGGACGTGTCTATAGTCCGCCATTTGTTGTTACTGCGGTTGGAAATGTCAGCGATCTTCAAGATGGACTAGCGACCGAACCGGGCGTTCAGATTTATCGCGAGTATGTTGAGACATTGAACCTTGGCTGGCAGGTAAAAATCTTGAACCAAACGACATTGCCGGCCTGGCAAGGTGCAATTAATTAATTTTTCCCAACACAGGTGTGAGCCCAACAGCCATCGCTCGCGCGTTAACATCGCCACACCGTACTAGCCACTCAGCGAGCATCTGGTGTCCACCCTCAGTTAACACTGATTCAGGATGGAATTGCACACCTTCAATGTCCATAGTGCGATGTCGAATCGCCATGATGACACCATTTTCAGTTTCACCAGTTATTTCAAGCTCAGCTGGCACAGTATCTCGCTCAACTGCCAACGAGTGATATCTAGTTGCGGTAAATGGTGAATTCAAGGGAGCAAGCACACCTTGCTTGTGGTGAAAAACCTCTGAAGTTTTCCCATGGAGCAACTCAGGAGCCCGAGATACAGTTGCCCCAAAAGCCTCCGCAATTGACTGGTGTCCAAGGCACACACCAAAGATTGGTACCTCTCCACCTAGTTCTTTAACCAAGGTGATGCAGATTCCGGCCTGACTTGGATTACCTGGGCCAGGTGAAAGTAAGATCCCATCGTATTGACTTGCTTCTTGCACGGTTACCTGATCGTTGCGTCGGACATCAACTTGCGCACCCAACTGGGCAAGATACTGCACCAAGTTGAAAACAAAGCTGTCGTAGTTATCGACAACGAGAATGTGCACCATGGGAAAACTTCCTATCGAACCGGAGTCGTTGTTGCACTAGGAGTACTTGAAAGTGTTGGAGTTGGAGTTACTGATTCCGTTGCTGCCGGGGTGGCGGTTGTCTTATTGACTGTGATTGTGACTGTGGTGCCCTTTAGTGCCATTCCCGAACTAGGAGATTGAGCCAGCACAATTCCACCTGCAAGATTTTCATCCAAATCATAAAGTACCTGCACCTTGAAGCCAGCATTAACCAAAATCGCGTTTGCTTCAACCTTGGTTTTTCCAACTATTGATGGAACTGGAACCTTGCCACTTGAAATAACAACGTTTACGCGACTACCAACATCAGCAGTGTCTGAAGCCTTTGGACTTTGACCAGTTACTGTTCCCTCGGGCTTGTCACTGTCTTCATAAGTGACCTTACCCAAAACAAGTTTTGCCTCAATCAAAAGAGCCCGAGCATCATCAACTGTGAATTGATCTACCACATCAGGAACAATGACTTGTTCCTTACCGTTGGACACAGTGACATTGACTTTCTGCCCTTGCTCAAGCAACTCGCCCGCAGCTGGATCCTGCCCAATGATTGTGCCCTTCGGGGCATTCTCATCATTCATTGGTGTTTCAGTGCCAAGTGTTAGCGCAACATTTTCCAGTGAAGTTGTTGCTTCCGAAATCGTCTTTGTTGTCAGGTTGGGTACAGTCACTTTGCTGATACCTGAGCCAAAGAGTTGCTGACCGGCAAAGACAATTAGTCCCAGGGCAAAGATTGATGCAACCGCAGCTCCAATCCATTTCATGGTGTTTCTTTTTGGCGTATCCCCATCGCCCAAAGGCAGTAACGAGTCGTCACTCACTGGATTTTGCGCAGTCACTGGGATGACGCTTGTGTGTGCGGTGACCGAAGCCATAATTGGCATACCAGCCATGGCCCGTTCAACATCAGCACGCATTTCCGCAGCACTTTGGTAGCGACTGTTTGGTTGCTTAGCCAAGGAATGTAAAACAATCGCATCCAGTGTTGCAGGTATTGATGGATCAACTTGGGAAGGTACCTTCGGAATTTCGTTGACGTGCTGATAGGCGATTGACACCGGAGATTCGCCAGTAAATGGTGCCGCCCCAGTTAGTAACTCGAATAAGACGCAACCTGTTGAATAAATATCACTTCGTGCATCGACCAATTCACCACGTGCTTGTTCTGGTGAAAGATATTGTGCGGTACCCATCACAGCGCTCGTTGCAGTGACTGAACTTGCTGCATCGCTCATAGCACGAGCGATACCAAAGTCCATCACCTTGGCATCACCATTGCTGTTGATCATGATGTTTGCTGGTTTGATATCCCTATGGACAATTCCATGACGATGCGCGTAATCAAGTGCAGCCAAAATACCTGCAGAAATTTCTAGACTGCGCTCAGGCAAAATACGCGGACCACGAGCTAGCATTTGACGCAGAGTTACCCCATCAACAAATTCCATCACGATGTAGGGCACCTGAACCTCAGTCGCGCCATCAACAATGGTGTCTTGACCAGTGTCATAAATTGCCACGATGTTTGGGTGATTTAGCCCGGCAGCAGATTGTGCTTCTCGCCTAAAGCGTTCCTGGAACATAGGGTCACGCGCCAAATCAGGACGAAGGACCTTAATGGCCACTCGTCTATTGAGTCGCCTATCAGTTCCTTCGTAAACTTCGGCCATACCGCCGCGACCTACGACTTGACCGATGTCATAACGATCACCAAGTTGGGTGAACTCGCTCACTTTTGCTCCTAGTACATGCTGGTCTTGACTTGAATTGGGCGCTTCCCTCTATTGTTCACTACTTGGATAAGACTGCGCGCATCACACTCGCTGCAATTGGCGCAGCCAAGCCATTGCCACTGATCTCAGTAGCTCCGCCACCATTTTCTAGAACTACTGCAACGGCTACATGTTTACCGCCAGCATTAGCCCAACCGACAAACCAAGCATGTGCGGGTGATCCCGGTGAGGTTTCTGCGGTGCCAGTCTTGCCGCCTACCCGAACCCCGGCAATACGAGCATTTGTGCCGGTACCGTTGTTGACTACCGCAACCATCATGTCCTGTAAAACTTTTGCACTAGTCTCGCTTACTGCTCTACCGAAAGCACTCGGAGTGGCATTCTGCAGCGTGGCTAGATCAGGTCCGAGAACTTTATCGACTAGGTATGGTTTCATTACAATGCCTGAGTTTTCAATACCAGCACTGACCATAGCCATTTGTAGCGCAGTCGCGCGAACATCAAATTGCCCTATTGCACTCATCGCAGTTTGCGCACCATCAAGATTCTGCGGAAATCGACTAGTTGCTGAAGTCATGGGTACTTGGAATGAATTTTCGAACCCAAACTTTTTTGCCTGTTCTGATATTTTGTCCTGACCAAGGTTCATTCCAAGCCAGGCAAAGGATGTGTTGCAAGAAATTGTCAGAGCATTCTTGAGTGTGGTCTTGCCATTTGGTCCACACTGTTTACCTGTCCAGTTATTTAAGTATTTGGTTGAATTCTTAAACTTGAGTCTTTTTGGCCCAGGAATTATCGAGGCAGCCGTGAATTTCCCGGATTCAAGCGCAGCAGCTGCAGTAATTAGTTTGAAAGTAGATCCAGGCGGCAGAGTCATCGCTAATGGACGATTTAACATCGGCTGCCTTGGATCATTGTTCAACAATTCGTAATTTTTCTGAATCGAAGTTGCATCGTGACTCGATAAAAGATTTGGATTGTAGGATGGCGAACTAGCGAGTGCCAGTAATGCTCCGGTCTCAGGATCAATTGCTACGACAGCTCCGGTTCGACCACCTAGAGCTCGCATCGCAACGGTTTGGGCATCGCGATTAATAGTTAATCGGATTGCTCCACCCATTGGCTTACGATTCGCAAAAAGTTGTTGTAGCCGATTTACAAAAAATCTACTGTCGTTGCCAGCTAAAATGTCATTTTCGACCTGCTCTAAGCCAGTTGCGCCATAAACCAATGAATAGAAACCAGTTATTGGTGCGTACGTGCTTTTATTTGGGTAGGTGCGTAGGTACTTAAGTGAGTCACTTGTTGATTTGGATTTTGCGACCGATTCCGAACCGACCAAAATAGCGCCACGTGCCCGTGAATATTCATTTAAGAGAATCCGCTGATTACCGGGTGCTTGACGCAGTTCCTTGGCCTTAAATACCTGAAGGTAACTGACGTTAACTATCAGGGCCAAAATCAAAAAAATTAAAACACCAGTGACGCGATTAATTTGTCTAATCATGCGTTTACTTCACTCTTTGGCAAGTCCAGTGCAAAATTCTGCGGGGCACGAGCCGAGTTAGAGATGCGAATTAACAGCGCGACCAAAATATAATTGGCCACCAAAGATGACCCACCGTAGGACATAAATGGAGTAGTCAAACCAGTCAATGGGATTAAGCGAGTGACTCCGCCGATAACAATAAATGCTTGCAGACCAATGACCGTAGTAAGTGCAATCGCCAGCAGGTTGCCAAATGGGTCACGTGTGCCAACTGCCGCTCTGGCTCCCCGTTCAACCACAATTGCGTACACAAGCAAGATTGCAATCAACCCGGCAAGACCAAGTTCTTCACCAAGGGCAGAGGTGATGAAATCTGTTTTTGCAAAGGGGACAAGTTGTGGATACCCCTGACCCCAACCAGTACCAAACAGACCGCCATTTGCTAAACCGTAAAGGGACTGCACAATTTGGAAACCATCACCGTTTGCTTGACTGAACGGATCTAGCCAAATGCTGAAGCGAATGCGAACATGGCCAAATGCGAAGTAAGCGGCGCTACCACCAACCCCGAGCAGGAGCGCGCCAATAACCACCCATGAGCGACGTGATGTTGCCACGTATAACAAGACAGTAAAGAGCCCAAATAGAAGTAAAGAAGTGCCCAAATCGTGTTCTAAAACAAGAACCAAAAGCGCAACAAACCAAACAAAGATTAGAGGTCCAACATCTCGAAAACGTGGGACACCAATGCCCAAAATCGAACCGCGCACATGAGCCAAGGTGTGTCGCCTACCAACAAGGTAGCCAGCAAAGAATATTGCTAAAGCGATTTTTGCCAATTCACCAGGTTGAAAAGTAAAGCCCAGAATGCTGATCCACAGTCGCCCCCCATTCACCACATTTCCAACGCCAGGTACAAGGGGTAGAAAGAGAAGCACAATTCCGATGAGGCCACTTGTGAAAGTGAATTGTGCAAGTCTGCGATGATTACGCAATAGAGCAATTATGAGACTGAAGAGAATCAACCCAAGAAGCATCCAAGTTAATTGCAAGTAGACATCTGGAGTTGGTTGGGGACTATCGTTTGCGATTGCTCGGGCAGCATTAGCGGCATCTAATCGGTGAATCATTGCCAGACCAAGCATGTTTAACAAAGCAACGCAAGGAAGTAACACCGGATCTGCATACGGAGCTTGCCAACGAACCACAGCGTGCGCACACAAAAGTAAAAGTCCAGCACTGAGCAATGCACTCCAGCCACCGAGTGAACCCGAATCACTTGAGGCATCGACCAAAATCCAGGCAAAAACCCCAACAAGCCAAGCACCTACAAGTAGAACTAACTCAGTTGAACGTCTGGTGGAGACTGTGTATTGACGAAGAATTTGACTCATTAGTACAGCGCCGGACATCCAGGAGTTACTGGGTTTTGGAGACAATCATTGACTCGAACCTGCAGTCTCTCGATGAGTGCGATTGCCTCTTCAAGCGAAGAGGATGCAATTGTTTCCTGTAATTTGTTTCGTTCAAATTCTGGTAGGAAATCAGCGCGCAGCGTTGTCATTTCAACGAGCCTAGAAAATCCGCCACTAGGAATTCCTTGGAAGATGGCCGCCACTCGGGTTGGTCCAGATATACCCACATACCATTGCCCGGAAAGCCACCAAAGCGCACAACCGAAAAAAATGCCAAAGGTAGCCAAGGTTGCCAGCATCGGCATCAACCACTTACGAATCCTACGTTTAGGAATAACAAATACCAGTTCATCTTCCAAAACAACTTCTACTTCAGATGGAAAATCAACTTTAGGAAGACGATCTTGATTTTCGGTATCACTTGCTGCTCCGATTAACACTGGATCGGTTCCTACCGTAGCTTCAAGAATTTCTGCAACGACAACTGTGATATTGTCTGGTCCGCCATTAGCCATAGCGCGATCAATTAGGTCAGTCACTGCACTAGGTAAGTCGGCATTTTGCAGACACTCCAAAATTGCCTCATCTTCGATTACTCCACATAGCCCATCACTACAAAGTAAGAACCGATCGCCAACATGCGCTTCTCGAATCGAAAGGTCGACTTCAACAGCATTAACTCCGTCAATTGCTCTCATCATCAAGTTTCTACGTGGATGAACCGCAGCTTGTGCCTTAGTAATCTCACCACTATCTACGAGAGTCTGAACAAAAGTGTGATCTTTGGTCATTTGGGCAAGTTCACCATCATGCAAAATGTAGGCACGTGAGTCTCCCACGTGTGCCACTGCAATTCTGTCTCCGCGTAGGGCAAGTGCGGTTAATGTCGTACCCATTCCGGCGAATGTACTATTCTGCGCCACTACATCTGCGATGTGTTCACCAGAGGTAATTACTGCATCCGCCAACAAAGCCAAAACTTCATCAGCAGTAGTCGAATCATTGGAGGCGGAAACGATAGTTGCAACAGTGGCGGAACTAGCAAGTTCCCCAGCCTCGTGGCCACCCATGCCATCTGCAACGATCAGCAAGTTTGGGGAAGCAAACCCAGCATCCTCATTGTTTTTGCGAACCCGACCAATTTCAGAGCGGGCTGCATAACGAAAAGAAAGGCTTGTCACGATCGCAATTCCAATGAAGTTCGCCCAATTCGTAAAACAGCTTTTGACTTCAACAAAGTTGGGCCAGTAACTTTTGTATCCCCAATCCAAGTTCCATTTGTTGAACCAAGATCTTCAACCACCCAATGTGTCCCTTGGGGCGTGAGTCGCGCGTGATTGGTACTGACAAAATCATCGTCAAGCACCACAGTTGAATCAGGAGCCCGACCGATAGTGATTGAGGAATTACCAAGTGGAATTACAGTTCCGGCAAGCGGACCTTCAGTGATAACGATTCCGCTTGCTGCTTTTTTGCTTCGTAAAGTTGGCCGCGGGCTAGGACGGCGTGTAGTTCTTGCTGGTGTTAATGGTTTGGCGTCACGTGGCGCTTGCAAGTCACGGCGCAAGACAGAAATAACTGAGAGTACAAACCACCACAAAACTAGGAGAAAACCTATTCTTAGAACATTCAAAAGCAGTTCAGACATAGGCTACCGACTCGCGTAAGTCAAAATTGTGTTACCAACTTTGATGATTGAGCCGTCATGCAGAACAGCTTCGGTAATTCGATTGCCGTCAACTAATGTTCCGTTGGTAGAGCCGTGATCGCGGATTAGCACTTCGCTACCTAAAACAATGCTGCAATGAATACGACTCACACCAGAATCGTTTACCTGGATATCAGCATCACCGCCTCGACCAATGTTTGTCACCGATCGGATGAGCGGATAATCGTCACCCTCAATAGTTCGTAGGTGCGGTGAAACTGATTCAGTCATAACCGGAATTGGTGCCAGCGGGACCTGCGGAGTGGGCGTTAACTCGTTTAAGCCAGCACTGGAAACTTGACCCGAGGTGCTTTTTATCCGGAAATCACCAGTATTGAGTGAACTTTCCAGCACGAATGAAATATCAGGACGATCAACTGGGGTGTAACGCTGCTCTATGCAGTACTTAATAGCAATGTCGCCAAGCTCACTGGCTAACGCGCTGAAGTAACCAGATAGTCGCTCAAAGTCTTGTCGTGCCAGACCGAATATGAAGATGTTGGGGGCAATTTGCGCGCCGCTAATGCTTGTAACTCGATTATCAATTTCCCCTTGTAGGGCTGCGGCAAGTTCCACCGGTTGCACTTGCGATTTGAAGGCTTTTGAGAAGGAGCCATTAACAATTTTGCCCAGTCGTTCTTCAAAGTTTTCGAGCAAACCCATTGCGTTTCCCCAACCTCTCATTACATGTCTATGTTACTTGCGTTGCCAAAATTTACCGTAGTTAAAGCCTATGTGGCTATAAATAACTAGTCATTGGGCAATTATCAAAGACAGCCACAATTTTAATAAAAGCATGTGACACTGAAATATCCATCCAGTTTCAGTGCTAAAAGTTCTTACCGAGAAGACTTACTGAGGGAGCTTGCAAATGTGCCTATCTCCGCAAGTAGATCTTGTAGCCGGTACCGCGATATCAATTTTTGCTTTTGATGCCTTGCGCAACAATCCCAATATCCGCACCTTGCCGATTGCTGTTCTGCCCACACTTTTCGCAATCCATACATTCACCTCAGCATTTGTTTGGTTAGGTCAAAATGGGGATGTCTCAAATAGTGTGGAATCCGTTGCGACTGACATGTATATCTATATCGCATTTGTAGGGCTGCCGATAATTGTGCCCATTGCTACTTGGTTAATTGAACCACCGGGTTGGCGCAGATTTTCCCTAGCTATTTTGAGCTTGACGGGCTTATTGGTCGGCGGTATTTTCTGGCAAAACATTGCTGCTGGAAAAAGTAGCGTAGTGGCAGGCGAGCGATACATTGATTTTCATGTGGAAGGTGTGCCATTTCAAGTGAGTGTTTTGTATATCGTTGTCACTTGTGGTGCCATGCTGCTATCAGGTAGCAAACCACTGTTTTACTGGGGGATGTTAAATGTCCTTGCCGTCGCATTCTTAAGTTATCGATTAAGCCACAGCCTGCCGTCATTGTGGTGCTTTTGGGCTGCTTGCACTAGTGGTTTTATCTCTTGGTTTATCCGTTCACCCGAAGCAAAACAGGCATCAATTTTGCAGACTTCTATGGACCGTGCACCAATTAGCGCAGATTCATTAGAGCAGTAATCAATCAAAATACTCACTGGCTGTGAGTTATTCTTTAGAAATGCTAATTGGCCAAAACCCGAGTAATTCACATTTGGATTCGCAAAAGACTGTAGCGCTCAAATGGTAAATAGAATTGCCAAAAGCAAGGTAGGCATAGTTGTCTGCTTACTTCTGTCCGCGGGCCTGACATACACTTTCCCTTTTTACAGCAATCAGAATCAGTACCTGTTCTTTGTTGTGCAAAAAACGAACCGACGGTTATTAGCCGACCCTTTATCGTCCACGGCAGATCCGTATCCAATTTTTACCTCGATTGCGAACGCCATATTTAATCTTGGTAGTTATCGGGGACTTCAGGTTGCGGCATTCATTTGCACGTTTTTCGCCATCTTTGGTATCTACACTTTTGCGTGCTTGATTAATCCATCAAGAAGCAGGGTTGTCCCAATCGTGTCAACAATCATGGTTGGATCTTCTTTAGTTGCGCTGCCGCATATTGAGAGAATCTCGTTTTTTGCAGGACTAGGCACTCAAGCGGTGATAAATAAGCCAGGATTCTTTCAGCCTTCGCAAGCAGGAAGCTTGTTATTCATCGCATTTCCACTGCTATTTCACGCCCTAAAAATCAAGGCGCCCATTAGGTCATCTACATTTCTAGCGCCCGTTAGTTTGATGGTTTTAGCCAGTATCTTGCACCCTACGTACTTAATTGCTTGTTCAATCGCTGTGGGTGCGGCGCTGGTAGCAGACCTATTCTCTGGTTTGGGCCTGATCCGGATAAAACAGTACTTATTGATTTTTGCCTCAGCATTAGTTGCATCGGTTGCTACTAATCCGTCACTGTTTTCATCATTTGGTGGCGGGGTAGTTAGTGATTCTGACGGCCAATCTCAAGCGCTTTACCGTTTTGCTTTTGAACGAATTCCACATCACACTCTCTGGAGTCATTGGCCACTGACAACAGAATTACGGCTAATCGGATTAACCGTGATCGGTATCTGGGCAATTTCAAGATTGCCAAATGGAAAATGGCTCGCAACCTGGTTTGGCTCAGTCTTTACCGTAAGTATGACGTGCGTATTTATTGTCTATGTTACAAAACTTTCATGGCTCGCCTTACTTTTCCCTTGGCGTATTAGCGTTATTTTTATTCCATTGATTTGCGTAGCAACAGCTGTAGTAATTTCTGTGTGGCTAAGAGATGTGTTAATCAAAATAGTTGGTCCCACAAAGATTGTGCTTCCAATGGCAATCTTTGTCAGCCTTGTGATTGCAATTTTTGGAACATCTCAAACTTTGCAATCCAAGTCACCAATAGTGACTGATCCAGCGACTCAGTTAGTCGACAGCGCCATGCCAATCGGCTTGGGGTTAATCCCATTAGAGAATGAAAACCTTCGCCTAAATGCGGGATATCCAATTTATGTTGACCGGAAATCTCCCCCTTATAAGGGCAAAGATTTAGTCAATTGGTGGACACGGATTGATCAAGTCCAAGCGTTTGAAATAAATCCTGAACTGTTTTGCACCGCAGATTGGGCCAGAAACATTAGTTGGATTGTTAGGAATGAGAACCAGCAACAGGCGAGTTGTACTAACAACTGGCCAAGGGTGACTGGAAAAGATGGTTGGCAGTTGATTCAACGGCCGATACGGCAAGCCGACTAAAAGTTGCGACTAACTAGATCCCTAGTTGATAAATGCCAGCACAACAAAAAACAGCACGCATA
>VFKC01000102.1 GCA_009885745.1 Actinomycetota bacterium | reverse complement strand
TGTGAATGACCCGCCAGGAGCGCTAACTACTAGTGTGTGATCTTCGCTGTTGACTGGAAGAGGTGCTGGTGTTGCAAAGGTAATTGTGTTTTTCGTGGCAATCGGCTTTACTGCTTTGCTCGCAATTGCCCCAGCCCCAATTGCATTGCGGGTTCGCAATTTTAGAGTGGTCGCAACACCATTATTTAAGTTCGTCAAAGTTATTGGACTACTTGTAGTGGGCAACCAAGTTAGACCTGCATCCGTTGAGTACTCAACGCTCACGATTGTTGAACCATTAGTGCTACCTAGCGTGTAGGGGAAAACTAAGGTTTGGCTTGTTGAGGTTTGTGCTACTCCGATTACTGGTGCCGAGGGAACCGATGGCGCTGAAGTAGATGGAACAACCATTACTGAATTACTCACCGCTGAGTCACCAACAGAATTGGTGGCCCGAACGGAAACAGTATATCCAGCACCGTTGGTTAAGCCTGCGAGCAAAGCACTCCTGCTGCTCGAGCTTTTTACAACTGAGGCTGACCTTGTGCTTGAGACATAACTAACCACATAACCAGTAATTGATGAGCCCCCATCATTTGCCGGGGCAGTCCACGAGATTGTCGCACCTTTATTGGCTCGTAGTGCCACCACAGCAAGAGGTGCATCAGGTGCCTTCAACGTGGGGGTAGGTGTCGGGGTCGGCGTTGGCGTCGGTGTTGGGGTTGGTGTCGGAGTCGGGGTTGGTGTCGGTGTCGGAGTCGGGGTACTCGAACCATTCGTGAAAGTTATGGTTGCCGCTGCTGACTGGTACCCACCGGCACCAACAAACATGTATTGAAAACTATCCCCTGCAGAGGCCCCATCAAATGTCACTGTAAATCGGGCTCCACCATTTGAATCAAGTAAAAATAGGCAATGTTTGCTAACTGCAGGGCCAGAGTTGCACGCAGTACTTGACATTGGCGTCCCAGCAGGATTTAGGGGCACATTCGCAGTTACTCCGTTGAAGTTAAACAAAACCAACTCAGCATTCTTATTCGCGTTTGCCGAAGAAGATGTGTAGGTGAATATTATGGGGGCCGAAGCTGAAGTTCCAGATGGCGTGATTCGCGTCAGAGGCGGGCATAAGTCAACGGCGCTGTCAGTACACAGGTCACTTGACGGATCAACTGCAACGCTCATAGTTGGGTGCAAAATGCCAACGAGGAGAGTCAGCGCCAGCGACAATTTAATAAATGCAGATTTCATGATGCCTCAATTTCACTCGTGCCAAGTGAGGCATATCGCTCCCCCGCTGTGCGCCAATTTTTCTCTTCTTGGCTCAAACTAACACTCGCAAGGCCAGAATTTTATCTCGCAGATAACGATTAGGACCAAATCGTCACCTAGTACACAGAATTCTTTTGTTCACAAAAGGTAATTCTGATGGGGCTCTGCTGATTAGCCTTGATAAACGTGAGGCGAAAGTACGGACACAGAGTCTAGATTTCGATACTGTTCGGCATAATCTAATCCGAATCCAACAACAAACTCATTAGGAATATCAAAGCCAAGATATTTCGTTGGCACCTCGACTTTTACTGCTTCAGGTTTGCGTAACATCGTCATTACTTCAATGGACTTAGGTCCACGTGATTTCAGATTCTTAATTAACCAAGACAAGGTCAACCCGGTATCAAGGATGTCTTCAACAATTAAGACGTGGCGACCGATTAAATCGATATCCAAGTCCTTAATAATTCGCACGACACCACTTGATTTTGTGCCAGAGCCATAAGAAGAAACAGCCATCCAATCCATGTGAACTGGAATGGAAATTGCTCGGGCTAAATCAGCCATAACCATAACTGCGCCTTTTAGAACACCTATTAGCAACAGAGGTTGATCGATGTCTGCATAATCTTTATCAATTTCTTTGGCAATTTGATTGATCCGCTCAGCGAGCTCATCTGCCGTATGCACGACCCTGGTGATTTCATTTCCTAAAGCCTGGGCATCCACAAATTACTCCTGTTGTCACGGTTTATAGAACTTCAGTCTGCCATGCTCTCTTTCAACATTGACTCCGCCTGGCATATTTAGCGG
>VFKC01000079.1 GCA_009885745.1 Actinomycetota bacterium | reverse complement strand
TAGAAATCGAGAAGATCATTCGCGCAGCAATCACTGATGCCCCTGGCGTTGTAGATGTGCGTGGACAAGGAGCAATGCTTGGCATTGTGCTTGCCGGTAATTACGCAGTTGCGGTTGAAAATCGTGCCCGCGAACTTGGTCTGGTAACTAATGCACCAAATGCTTCGGTAATCCGACTAGTCCCACCGCTTGTAATCACTGACGAAGATTTGGCTCAAGGGTTAGAACTACTCTTCCAAGCATTGTCTGATTGCGCGCCAGAATGACGCAACGAGCCGCTCGACTTCACAAACTTTCCGAGATCATCGCCGAACAGCGTATGGGATCTCAGGCAGAGTTAGTCAGTGCGCTCGAACAACAAGGAATCTCAATCACCCAAGCAACTTTAAGCCGCGATCTTGAAACACTGGGGGCTCTGAAGGTTCACAGTCGTGATGGACACATGTATTACTCATTGCCGCTGGATGCTACAGGTGAGGTTTACAACCGTGGGCACGATCGATTGGGTCGGGTCTTATCCGAATTGGTTCTATCGGTTGATCACTCGGGCAACATGGTTGTCATTCGGACCCCATCAGGGGCAGCTAGTTACGTAGCATCAGCAATCGACCGCAGTGGAACTTCAAGCATCTTAGGAACTGTTGCAGGTTCGGACACTGTGCTTGCAGTAACTCGCGACCTTGATGGTGGCGCACAAGCTTGCCAAGAGTTAGCGGCATTGGCTGGATTGAACGAACAAGGCACGTCGACTAAGCAGTGATTTTCGTATTTATCGGCAATACCTAAGACAATAGAAGCATTAAAAGTTAGAAGGAGAAAAAGTGGTAGAGCGCGTAGTCCTGGCTTACTCAGGCGGGCTAGATACATCAGTAGGAATTGGTTGGATTGCAGAAGCAACTGGCGCGGAGGTTATTGCCTGCGCAGTAGATGTTGGCCAAGATGGCGAAGACCTTGATGTAATTCGTGAGCGCGCTCTTGCCTGTGGCGCGGTCGAAGCAGAAGTTGCAGATGCTCGCGAAGAGTTCGCTGATGACTACTGCCTGCCTGCACTTAAAGCCAATGCGATGTACATGGATCGCTACCCATTGGTATCGGCTCTTTCACGTCCAGTAATTGTTAAGCACCTAGTTGCAGCAGCCAAGAAGCACAACGCCACAATCGTGGCTCACGGTTGCACCGGTAAGGGCAACGACCAGGTTCGCTTCGAAGTGGGAATTCAAAACCTAGCGCCCGACCTAAAGTGCCTAGCGCCTGTGCGCGACCTTGCTTTAACTCGCGACAAGGCAATTGAATATGCCGAAAAGCACAATCTTCCAATTGATGTAAACAAAAAATCTCCTTACTCAATTGATCAAAATGTTTGGGGTAAGGCTGTTGAAACAGGTTTCCTTGAGGACATCTGGAATAGTCCGATCGAAGACCTTTACACCTACTCGCAAGATCCAACAATCAGCCGTCCAGTTGACGAAGTTGTCATTAGCTTCAATCAAGGCAAACCTGTTGCAATCGACGGCAAGCCAGTAACCATGCTTGAGGCAATCCAGATCATGAACGCTCGTGCTGGTGCCCAAGGTGTTGGCCGTATCGACATCGTTGAAGATCGTCTTGTTGGTATCAAGAGTCGTGAAGTTTACGAAGCACCTGGCGCGATGGCTTTAATCATCGCTCACCAAGAATTGATGAACGTAACTGTTGAGCGCGACCTTGCTCGATTCACTCGTCAGTCCGAACAGCGTTGGGGCGAGTTGGTTTACGACGGCCTTTGGTTTAGTCCGCTACGTCGCGCACTGTCTACATTCTTTGACGAGGTTAACTCCGTTGTTACAGGTGACATTCGTATGTCGCTTAACGGCGGTCGCGCCTGGGTAACTGGTCGCAAGTCACCAGAATCGCTTTACGACTTCGACATGGCCACATATGACACTGGTGACACTTTCGATCAGTCGCTTGCAAAGGGCTTCGTGGATATTTGGGGTCTTCCGAGCAAGATTGCCGCAAGGCGTGATCTTCGGTGACTAGTCGCCTATGGGGCGCTCGATTCACATCAGAACCAAGCGATGCGATGGCCAACTTAAGTGCCTCAGTTCATTTTGATTGGGTGCTTGCACCTTTCGACATTGCGCAATCCAAAGCCCATGCGCGCGTTTTAAATGGCGCCGGACTTTTGGATGCCAGCGAACTGCACCTCATGCATTTTGGTCTTGACCAACTGCGTGAACAAGTACTCAATGGTTTTTTTGTAGCTACGCCCGAAGATGAAGATGTGCATAC
Organism: Actinomycetota bacterium; assembly: GCA_009885745.1. GTDB lineage: Bacteria > Actinomycetota > Actinomycetes > S36-B12 > UBA5976 > UBA5976. Next base: position 3,465 of record VFKC01000079.1, on the reverse strand, counting down.
CGCACTTGAACGTGGACTCATCGAAATAATTGGTGGGGCAGTAGGTGGCAAACTTCGCGCCGGCCGCAGTCGCAATGATCAGGTTGCTACCGATTTGCGAATGTACCTTCGCAATAGTGCTCGTGTTGTTGCTAGCGAATTGGTCGAAGTTCAAAATGCTTTGCTCGCTCAAGCCTCTGCGCATGTCGATCACGCAGCACCAGGTTTCACCCACTTACAGCACGCGCAACCAGTTTCTTTCGGACACGAATTAGCCAAGCACATCCACGCGTTCTCACGCGATGTAGAACGCTTTATCGATTGGGATAAGCGCGCTGCAAAATCGCCAATGGGTAGTGGCGCTCTTGCTGGTTCCAGCCTGGATCTTGATCCAGTTGCCGTCGCATCTGACTTAGGTTTCGATGGTGTTGTTGAAAACAGTATTGATGGCGTTAGCGATCGCGACTTTGTCGCTGAATTCCTATTCATCACCGCTTTAGTCGGAGTGCACTTATCCAGACTGGGTGAAGAGATTTGTTTATGGTCTTCACGCGAATTTGGTTGGGCAACTTTAGATGATGCTTGGTCAACTGGATCATCGATCATGCCGCAAAAGAAAAATCCTGATGTGGCAGAACTTGCTCGCGGAAAATCTGGTCGCTTGATTGGTCACGTAACGGCAATGCTCACGGTCCTCAAGGGTCTACCTTTTGCCTACAACCGAGATTTACAAGAAGACAAAGAAAGTTCAATTGATGCAATTGAAACTTTGTTACTTGTCTTGCCAGCGATGGCCGGAACTGTTTCAACTTTGAAATTCGACGTGGACAAAATGTTAAAGAGTGCACCTGAAGGTTTTGCTCTTGCAACTGACATTGCTGAATGGGTAGTTAAGCAAGGCGTACCGTTTAGAGAGGCGCACGAGATTGCCGGCGCCTGCGTGCGGGCTGCTGAAGCACAAGGTACCGACCTAGATGAACTAAGTGATCAACAATTCGCAGAGATTCATCCAAGCCTCACACCGGCTGTACGCGAGGTGCTAACGGTTCAGGGTTCTCTTGATGCTCGCTCAACTATTAACGGCACAGCGCCTGCATCTGTGCGAGTACAGCTGGCTAATGCACAAGTACGCCTCGGGCAACTTCACGATTGGGCTAAAGTCACACCACATGATGTTTAATTTCAGTCAATGAAATTAAAAAGTGTTCGTTTTATTTTTAGCCCAAGCGTCTTATTTAGTTATGCGCTGCCGCTACGACGTTGGTAGTTGCGACGACTCGAACCAGGACCGGCAGACTTTGACGGAGTGTTCACGCTCTCAGTGCGATCGCTTGGCTTGCCACCTTCTTTTGAATTCTTCTTCTTAAGCGCAGCTAAGAATGCCGCCTTTGTCGGATCTGATTCATTTGTTGTAGCCATACTTAATTCAACCACGAAAAGCCCGTGAGATTTACTCGCTTGTCGTTGTTGCTATCGAACTTATTTATGCGTTGTTTGCGAAAGCTTTGTCAAAGAAAAAATGTCCGCGCTTAATGTGTTGGGAACTTGGCCCAAAATCGGCAAAGATAGACAAGTGAATGACATCCTGAGCGAACTGACTTGGCGCAACCTAATTGCGCAGTACACCCCTGAACTTCCTGATGAACTGGCTAAGGGACCTTTGACTGCATATTGCGGCTTTGATCCAACAGCGCCAAGTTTGCATATGGGTAATCTGGCTCAGATTTTGACTATGGCCAGATTTCAGCAGGCAGGTCACACCCCGATTGCCCTAGTCGGCGGCGCCACTGGCTTAATTGGCGACCCTAGTGGTAAGAATGCCGAGCGAACCCTGAACACCGCAGAAACCGTTGAGAGTTGGGTTGGGCGAATTCGGGCTCAATTAGAGCCATTCTTTGATTTTTCGGGGAAAAACGCAGCGATTATGTCCAATAACTACGAATGGACCCAGGCGATGGACGTTTTAACCTACCTGCGTGACATTGGAAAGCACTTCAGTGTCAATCGCATGCTGGACAAAGAATCCGTCTCTGCTCGCCTTAATGGCGCGGGTATTTCATACACCGAATTTAGCTACCAGATTTTGCAATCCTTAGACTTCCTTGAGCTCTACCGCAGACACAATTGCACCCTCCAAACAGGTGGTTCAGATCAGTGGGGCAACATCACGGCTGGCACAGATTTAGTACGCCGAGTTGAGAGCGCATCAGTCAACGGATTAACGACTCCACTAGTCACCAAATCGGATGGCACAAAGTTCGGCAAAACAGAATCTGGAACGATTTGGTTAGACCCAGAATTGACTTCGCCATATGCGTTTTACCAGTTCTGGATTAATGCTGATGATCGAGACACTGACCAGCTATTACGCACGTTTACATTTAAGACTCAAGAAGAGATTGACTCGTTGTTAGTTGAAACAAATGAGCGACCATTTGCTCGCATGGCCCAACGTGCATTGGCCCATGATGTAACGGCTCTTGTTCACGGAGAACGTCAAGCAGAGCAAGCAAAGGCTGCTGCTGCTGCGTTATTCGGCCAAGGGGAGTTGCGCGAGTTGGACCTGCAGACACTGGACTCTGCGCTTTCTGAAGCGCCTCATGCCGATATCGCAATTGTCGACGGTGTGCTACCGAGTGTTGCTGAATTGCTTGTATCTTGCGAATTAGTGGCCAGTAATTCGGCCGGACGTCGCGCGATTAACGAGGGTGGTGTGTCGATTAACAACGTTAAAATAACGAGTGAAGATCATGTTGTTTCTCGCGATGATTTCTTGCACGACCAATGGTTAATTTTGCGTCGGGGCAAGCGCACATTTGGCGGCATCAAGCTCGTCAAATAACACAAAGATTTAGACCAATCCGGCTACTCGAACTAGTGGCCGCAAATGTCTTAGTAGTCTCGATTTGACCTTTGTGTCACATTCGCGTAACTTATCCCAAGCAAGACAACAGAAAGTCCTAACTAGCTCTGCAAAGAGAGTCTCAAAAGTTAGCTAAGCAATTAGTTAATAAAGAGAAAATAGTCAGCGTGGCGGATTTGACCCCGCCCGCAAAAAAGACTAAGTTAGGAAACCTGCCCTGAAAACGAGCCAGCAAAACTGGTTAGAATTCATGCGCATTCGTACCTTGAGAACTCAACAGCGTGCCACAAGTCAATACCAAAAACCCCGTGGTGGGATACTTCGGTGACCCACTCGGTAATTCCTTTGGTAATGAACAACATAAGCAGATCAGCTTATTTGTCTATTGCCAGTGACACTCTCTCCAGAGTGTGCCTGCCCTAGTGGTAGGAACAAAGACATTAACGGAGAGTTTGATCCTGGCTCAGGACGAACGCTGGCGGCGTGCTTAACACATGCAAGTCGAACGATGACCCGGAGCTTGCTCCGGTGATTAGTGGCGAACGGGTGAGTAACACGTGAGCAACCTGCCCCTAACTCTGGGATAACGCTTCGAAAGGAGTGCTAATACCGGATATGACCCT
>VFKC01000044.1 GCA_009885745.1 Actinomycetota bacterium | reverse complement strand
GCGCGGTTGCCGAGTAGCTAGCCGAGGGGCTTAGCGCTACTTTCTGAATCCTTGTTATGTCATGTATGACATTGTGCAGGTGAGGTCGGACATATTTGTCAGGCTCAAAATTTGCTATCCCGAAGTGCTTACTTCGCAAGCAGTTGTATAGCCAAGTGGGTAAGGGTCATGCGGTTGAAATATGTGGTTATTAGCTCTAATCAACCAGGCGTTGGCTGTTTTTGAACTCGCTGACTTCATGACGCAATTTTTCCATTTCCAAATCCTTGCGTTCGGCTTCGAGCTCGAACACGACTCGCTTATCGGCAATGTAATCCATGAGTGCAAAAAGAACTCCAGAAATAACGAACGTTAGGTGGATAGCAATACGCCAGCGTAGATTGTCCGAACCTAACTTTTCTGGATTCATAAAATCCTTGAGCAGTTCAATTACAGAAATTGCGACAAGGGAACCTATGAGCTTAATTTTTAGGCCAGAGTAATCAACCTTGCCCATCCAAGATGGGCGATCAACTGCATATTTGGCAACTCCAATTTTAGAGACAAAATTTTCATAGCCACTAAAGATGATAATTACAATTAGATTTCCAAGCAGTGTTATGTCCAAGAGTTCGAGGATTTGGAGTGTGACATCGTGCATGTCACTTGTTGTGAGTGTCTCAAGTATGTGGATGAATCGCTCAACAAATTTTATGCAAATTGGTATCAGGCTAAATGCCAGACCAAGGTAAAGCGGAGCCAACAGCCATCTTGCTCCGAAAAGTGATTTTTCAATAAAAGTCTCAACGCGCTTTACTAAAGTCGCTTTGCGGATTCCCCGGGTGTCAGTGTTTTGGGAAAATTCCTCGGGGACATTGTTTTGATTGTTTTGATCACTTTTCTCAGACATTGATTCCCCATTAGCTAAATAGAATTCGTTCAAAAAATAATAACACTGAGACACCCAGAAACTCTCAAGAGCAGTTCCTTATCTGAACCTATAAATATGTCAGACCCTCGTGCAACAATGAAATTACTCAAGAAGATAGTCAAAAGCCCTCCGGCCGACTATCTGCCAACCGCTCTCTTTTGCAACGGTGGCCCCGGAGGAAGAGTCGCTCACGAACAGTTCGTGGGAAGAAGAGACAAGGAAAAACAATGACTGATTCATCTAAAAAACTAATTCACCTCGAAAAAATCCCGAATCTCAAGGACATGACACGGGAGCAACGCCGGGAGTGGGCTCACAATCTTCACGCCGTCATCACAGCAAAAATCATCGCTCAACAGGATCAAGTGTCACGCGCAGCACAAGCTGAGTGTGAAGATTCGGATAAAGAGGCGGATGACTCAGAATGACAAAGAATGAGAAAAAGTTCTATGCGACAAATGAAGTTGACTGGGCAGACGAAGAATCAATTATGGAGTTTGCCAGGCAGATATGGGCAAACTTTGTGGCCCAATCAGATTTCTTAGGTGCGGATAATCCTGAAGAGAGAGAAGCAGGAGAACCAAGTGCAGAGTGAGCCTCAAGATTCGCTGACCGAGCAGACAAGCTTGCCACAAAAGGAGACACAACAGGAACAGCCGGATACCGAATCCGCGCTCTCCGCGATGGTCAAGCGGTACGGATTTACTCCCCAGCAGGTAGAGGAAATGTCTCTTTACTTGTAGGTAATGTCCATGGAGTCTACGCACTTTAGTCCTCTGTTGAACCAAGAATAGTTACCCTGACCAGGGCCAAAATGAATAATCGAATGGAGATAGCGATGAACACTAACAATGAAATTTCTCGAATTGCCCAAGCTTTTGAATTGGCTGAGAGACTTCACCGACCACAGTCGCGCAAGACGGATCCTCACGACGTGAACGCGCCAAAGATTCCGTATGTAACACACCTAGTGGATGTCATGAGTTTGGTTCTTCAAGCTCAAGGGGATGAAGATCAGGCAATCGCAGCACTTTTGCACGATCTATTTGAAGATGTTCCAGAGTATGAAGGAATAGACACCCGCGAAATCGTAGCGACACAATTTGGCTCCGAAGTGGTGAGGCTTGTTGAGATTTGTACTGATGGCGATGCGAACATGGAAAGAACGCCTGAAACCTGGCGACCACGCAAGGAACATCATTTAGCGCAAATGAGAAATCTTGTTGGCAATGGACTCCATAGTTTGCTGGTTCCGCTGGCAGACAAATTGGCCAACGGACAATCAATCATTCAAGATGGTCGCGTTGTCGGAGAACGGGTATGGTCGCGATTTAATGCGCCCAAAGCAGACGTTCTCTGGTACTACAGCGCAATGCGAGATGTTTTTATCGAGGCCTTTGGTGTTGATCATTCTTTGGTGCGTCGCTTGGTGCATGTGGTTGATGAGATGCACGAGGGTTGGCCATCAGTGCAAATTTAGTGTCTAGCCAGTCGACTAGATTCGCGCGACTCGGGCAATGGCAACCATGACTTTGCCAAAAAACGCCAATTTTGAATTTTTCTGTTCTACGATTGTCAAATGAGTAACTTATTGGCAACGCTAACCATCGCGGGAAGAGATGTTGTATTAGTTAAACAGGGATTTCTAACTTGGTTTTATGCTGATGAAACTAACGGGCTACACGTCGTTCCAACTTGGGAACATAAGCTCGCAGACGCATTGGCCGTCTTTGCTGGCCCGAGTATTGGGATGGACCTAATTTTAGATTCATCCGTTCAAAGAGTCGTAGATCTGACGAGTCCAGAAATCCAGCCGACTGCCAACGATTGGCGAGAGAAGATTTATGCCACAGACCGGGTTCTCGCTGAACTAGTCCTTAATGATTCGAATCTAATCGATTTCCAATCTGAGTTAGATAAATTGAGTGAGGTTATCGTTCTGAGGAAAAAGCCAAATTCAAGCAAGCATTCATGGGCAAAGGCATTTACGAATAAGTAAATTGATTAGTTTTGTAATCTTTAATCCAACATCTCGGGTAAATCTGCCTAAATTTGCATCGCTAGTTTGCGCATTGTGTTCTGACACAGGCACTATTGTTGAAAAGCAAAGACAATAAGCGGCATGTGTGTGCTGCGTGTGATTGGTGGTTGACTCTTAACTATGGCTATTAGGCAGACAGTTAAGCAGTCTCTAAGTTTGCTCAGCCCAGGCGACCGCAAAAAGTACTACTTGGTAACTCTTGCTCAAATGTCCACCTCGCTGCTGGATTTGGCTGGAGTTTTTGCATTAGGCCTCACTGGGCTTCTCTCTCTGAGTTATATCCAAGATGTTGCACCTTCGCCTATTGCCAGAAACTTACTTAGTTTCTTTCATCTAAATCAGATTGATCCAGGCAAAGCAATTGGAATTGTTGCCCTATCTGCGACTGTTTTGTTTATGGTCAAGGGCGTTGTGGCTTTATGGCTTCTGCGCAAGACATTGCGCTTCTTAGCGAATCGCAGTGCGGCTAAGTCTGCAGAGCTAACGCGCCGCATGTTTAAAAACTCGCTGCTCTTTGTGCAAAATAGATCAAGCCAGGAAGCTTCGTATGCCATTTCAGCTGGTGTGAATTCAGCAATAAGCGAAACCCTGGGACCAGCGGTCGTTATTATCTGTGAAATTACTTTGCTATCGGTGCTAACTGTGGCGCTGATGATTATCGCTCCAACGGTGACAATTGGCGCGATGATTTACTTCCTCATTATTGGACTATTGATTCAGCGAGGACTTGGGTCATGGACGATGAGAGCGTCAAGGGCTAGAACAAAGGCTGAAATTTCGAGCACGATGTTTGTCCAAGAGGCAATCAGTTCGTATCGCGAAATTACAGTTGCCGACAAGATGGACTACTTCATCGATGGGGTAGCAAACATCCGTCACCAATCAACATCTTCATCCGCTGAACTGCAATTCATTGGATACATTCCAAAATACGTACTGGACGTTGCCTTGATGCTTGGCGCAACGATTCTGGGTGCAGCCCAGTTCCTAACAACAGATTTGAACTATGCAGTGACCACGCTGGCACTTTTCCTAACGGCTGGCACCCGCGTTATGCCATCCATCTTGCGTCTTCAGAGCGGATTTTTGCGCATTCGGACAATTTCTGGAACTAGGGAAGTGGCTCACCGCTTAATAAAGGATTTGCAAGACGAAGATACGCGCCTAGAAGCATTAGTTAGTGTGCGTGCGCCAGAATCCAGCGACGAAACGTCAAAATCTTTCATTCCTGCGGTTGAGATTTCCAATGTGACTTTTTGTTATCCGAATCGCGATCAGCATGCGCTTAAAGATGTTTCAATCAGTGTCCAGCAAGGAGAATCGCTGGCAATTGTTGGTCCATCTGGGGCAGGAAAATCGACTATTGCTGACATCATTTTAGGTGTCGTTCAACCAGATCTTGGAACCGCTAGCATCAGCGGGGTCAGTCCGAATCGAGCAGTAAAAATCTGGCCCGGTGCAATTGGTTACGTACCACAAACAGTTGGTCTAATGGATGGTTCGATCAGGCGCAATGTTGCAATTGGGCTAGACGCAAATGAAATTGACGACACTCGTGTCTGGGAGGCGCTGGATAAAGCGAGTCTTGGAGATTTCCTACGCTCTGATGGTTTGACTCTAGATTCTCCTGTGGGAGAGCGCGGAGTGAGATTGAGTGGTGGCCAACGTCAGCGACTTGGCTTAGCTCGTGCACTTTACACTCGACCAAAACTTT
>VFKC01000122.1 GCA_009885745.1 Actinomycetota bacterium | reverse complement strand
GTGGCGCACAGAAAACTAAATTCAAATATGAGATTGGCTCTGATTTAAAGTTTGTGCAGCCAAACTATTCGGGCACGCAACAAACACAGATTCCTGGAGTTACCGATGCAAATGGCAATGTGACGTTCACTCTGCAAAATACCAATTCGATTGCTCAGGCAGAACCTACGCCACGTGCTTTGAATGTGACACAAGCACCACAAAATATTTCTCTGTTTTCAAATTTCACTCTGACAACGCACGCCTCGGCCCGTAGTGAAACTCGAGACTACTTACTAACGCATTTCATCAAACCCAATGACAAAATTTTGTGGGCTGATGAATTTTCTGGTGGCTCAAAAACTGCGCCGGTTAGTAGCAGTTGGAATACCGTCATCGGCGATGGTTGCGACATCATGCTTTGTGGCTGGGGAAATAACGAGCGGGAGTATTACACGCAGGTCGCTAACCGTGTTGACGGCAATGGCAACTTAGTGATCAGCACCAAATTGTTGAGTCGAAATACAACTCTCTCTTGCTATCCAGACTCGTGCCAATACACGAGCGGGCGGATAAACACCAGAGACAAAGTCACATTTCAATATGGCTTAATCGAAGGGCGAATGAAGTTGCCCGAAGGCGGAGGGACTTGGCCTGCCTTCTGGATGCTTGGGACTGCCGGTGGGTGGCCCATGGATGGCGAGATTGACATCATGGAAGCAACTGGCAACGATCCAAATCGAGTTTTATCCACGGTTCATACGGCGAATGCTAATGGCAATCATTCATATGACGGCAGCTTTATCTATGGTCCAAATCCGTTCTCGGCCGCTTTTCATACCTACAGCGTTGCGTGGAAACCAAACCAAATGGACTTCTATGTCGATGGGGAACTTATTTACACTTCGCTTAAACGTGATGTGGGTTCTGGATACTGGCCATTTAATGCGCCGTTTTATATGATCCTTAACAACGCCATGGGTGGCGGTCTTGGTGGCGAAGTGGCTTGGGACTTTAAGAGCTCGACAATGAGTATCGATTATGTTCGTGCCTACGAGTACGGCAGATACGGATGCGTAACCACCGCCACGGAAACAATTGGGGCTTGCAGTTAGGGTTCGAGCAATCTTAAAAGTGACTATCTTGAACCTGTTGTCCAGATTTTAAACTCCCTGGCAACACAAGCTTGGAGTTCGCTGGTTTAAGCTCGACCGTTTTTCAGGGTTTGAACAAGTGCTTCTGGGTCTCCATACCCTGGAGTTGAGTCACCAGTTTCTTTTGATTCACCATAGCCATACCCGTAGCCATACCCGTAGCCATAGCCATAGCCATAGCCACCAGTTGATGGCGGAACAAAGTTCACGATTGGGCCAATTAGGTGAGCGCCAACTGAGGTGATGCCTTCGGTTGCGCGCTTCAATTGCTCGTGTGTGGTTTTGCCAAAGCGAGTCATCAAAATAACACCATCGGC
>VFKC01000123.1 GCA_009885745.1 Actinomycetota bacterium | reverse complement strand
CTCGAACTTATAAATCGGCTACGCAACGAAAAAAAGATTGCTGTCATCACCACCATGCATGACCTCACTGTCTCTGGGCTGTATCCAGATCGACTCATGCTGTTATCCCACGGTCAGGTTGTGAGTAACGGCCCCGCATCAGAGGTGCTGACCGTTGAGAACCTCAGCGAGCATTACGGCGCCCAGGTACAAATCATCGACAATAATGGGCGTCCCATAGTGGTTCCCCTCAGAATCATTCAAGAATAAATAGTGGCTTAAAATCCCACTATTTAATGTATTTTCAAAATTTAAAGCAACACGCCGATGGTGAATTGGCTACATTTACGCAGAAATCGACGTGTCAAACAATATTCTTCAAAGAGCGTTGTCACCCCTGACAGCCCTAACCAAAAGGAGTTCCCCCTCATGAAGGATGCCCCAGCCCGCCTACTGTCGGAGTTTCTCGGCGTTTTCTTCCTGTGCCTTGCCGGCATTGGTGCAATTACTAATCAAGCCGGACTTACCGGCATCGCTCTCGCTCACGGCTTGGCTATCTTCGTAGCCATCTGTGCATTCGGACACATCTCCGGTGCACATTTCAATCCGGCTGTCACGACGGCACTTGCTCTCACAAAGCGCATTGCTCCAGTTGATGCTTTGGCCTACATTGCCGCACAACTTGTGGGTGGCATCGCTGCTGCCGCGCTATGGCAGTCAATGACTAACCAATGGCAGGGTGTACCAGCAATTGCTGGGAACGTCACTGTGACTCAGGGCTTGCTCGCCGAGATTGTTACCACCTTCATGCTAATGATTGTCATCATGGGTGTTGCAGTTGATAAGCGCGGCTCATTTGCCATCATCGCTGGTCTACCTATCGGTATGGCCATCACAGCGGACATCTTTTTTGCTGGACCAATTTCTGGTGCTGCAATGAACCCAGCTCGCTGGTTTGGACCCGCCCTCATCAACGGTGACCTGACCAATGCAGTTGTGTGGATTGTGGGACCACTTGTTGGCGCTATTGCTGCAGCTTTTGTCTACGACATCATCGTTAAGCCTGCGCGCGACTAGTTCTATTGAATAGTTATGGGGTGTGGCACATGCCACACCCCATAACTATTTTGTACAGATTTTTCACAGCACTGACACGTCAACAAATGGTGGGCGCACAACTTCGCAGCGCAATCTACGTCCACGCACATCTACAGAAACCTCATCACCCAATTGCACACCTGGCACCAACAAGCCAAGCGCAATTCCCTTTTGCAGAGTTGGCGAGAACGTGCCACTTGTTGTCTCTCCAACAACGTCTCCATCGCCATTTGTAACTGACATATGCGCACGTGGAATTCCGCGATCTAATGCGAGTAATCCCCAAGCAATGCGCCTGGCTCCTCGTTCCTTTTCGGCGATCAATGTCTCTCGTCCAGCGAAATCAGGTTTCGCCCAACCAACCGCCCAACCAGTGCGTGCCTGCAGTGGGCTGATCTCGGGTGAAATGTCCTGACCGTGCAGGACATAACCCATTTCGGTGCGCAAGGTGTCTCGAGCACCCAAACCACATGGCAGCAAACCGAAGTCGTTGCCAATCTCAAGCAACCTCTCCCAGATAGCAACTACTACATCATTTGTAGCGACAATCTCAAAACCAACTTCACCGGTGTAACCAGTGCGACACACTGTCAATGCGGAGTCATTCCATTTCATGTCGGCAAAGGACATGTAGTCAAGTTCATTGGTCAGTCCTAGCGCGTCCATGACATCCCAAGACCTAGGTCCCTGAACTGCCACAATTCCCTGCACTAGGTGATTGTTAATCACCTCAATCCCGTCCGGCGCCGCAGCCCGAAGCGCATCAATAACGATCGCAGCATTTGAAGCATTGGGAATAATTCGAACTTCATCATCATCAACCAAATACACGATGAGATCATCAACGATGCCGCCAGATTCATTGCACAGCATCGAATACTGCGCTTGACCTGGAGCAATTCTGTTCAAATCATTGGTGAGGATGGAGTTCGCGAATTCTTTGGCAGTTTTGCCCAAAATCTCGACTTTCCCCATGTGCGAAACATCAAAAATGCCAACCATGTTGCGAACCGCATTGTGTTCAGCAATGGTTCCGGCTGAATACTCGATGGGCATCTGCCACCCACCAAATGGGCCGAACTTAGCGCCCGAAGAAACATGATGTTCATGAAGAGGAACTTGTGCCATGGGGATACGGTACTAGTAGTCCCATGAAAGTTAGTCACCCATAGGAGTAATACCAATGTCTGAAAATTACACGCCGAAAGTTCCTGGTCTAATCGTGAAGTCGGGTAACCCCCTGACCACTGTCACTGATGTCGTAATTATTGCGACATCGAGCGACGCAAAATTCTCAATTTTAAGTCCTGCCATGACTGCGGCCGGAAAGGCTAAAGTTCGCCGCTCATTACTTGCCGTTGGTGCAACTGGCAAAGCTGATGAAGTAGTTCGAATCGCAGGTCATGGACTTTCCGACGCGCCGGTAATAGTCGCTGTTGGACTGGGCAGTGTGAAGGATCCCCTAACCGCAGAGCAACTTCGTCGCGCTGCAGGCAATGCCACCAGAAGCCTGATGGGTTTCAAGAAAGTAGCAATAGATTTCCCAACTACAAATGGCGATCAACTCAGCGCAGTTCTTGAGGGAGCCGCTTTAGGTGCGTATGCATTCTCAGATCACAAACATTCAACTTTGCAAAAGTCCAGATCTGCCGTTAGTTCCATAACAGTTTTATCAAGCAGCCCAAAAGATCAAGCGACGAAGACTGCGCTACATCGAGCACGCGCACTAACCCACGCAGTTGTCTTCGCTCGTGATGCAATCAACACCTCTCCCCTGCATCTGCCGCCTGAGGCGCTGGCATCACGCGCAACTCAACTTCTTGCGGACACAAGTGTGAGTGTGAGCATTCTCGATGAAAAGGATTTGTTGGCAGGTGGATACGGCGGCATTATGGCCGTGGGTCAAGGTTCTGCTCGACCACCACGATTGATTCGGATGTCGTACCAACCTGACGGAGCTACACAACATATCGCAATTGTGGGCAAGGGCATCACTTTCGATACCGGTGGCATATCGCTGAAACCACCTGCGAGCATGCACGAGATGAAAGCCGACATGTCAGGTGCTGCCGCAGTGATTGCGACTATGCGGGCGGTTGCTGACTTGGAGTTGCCAATCGCGGTAACAGCGTATGCCGCATGTGCGGAAAATATGCCAGGCGGAATGGCGCAAAGGCCAGGTGATGTGATTTCTGCCTTTGGAGGTCGCACAATTGAGGTTCTAAACACTGATGCTGAAGGACGCCTTGTTCTTGCTGATGCCCTTGTTCGCGCCGCACAAGACAACCCAGATGCCGTGATCGATATCGCTACCTTGACCGGAGCGGCTGTTGTCGCACTTGGGCATCGCACGGCTGGGGTTCTCGGGGACGACAGCATGCGAACCATAGTCTGCGCCGCAGCAAAAACTGCAGGCGAAGAATTCTGGCCGATGCCCATGCCGGTTGAATTACGTGCCCCGCTTGATTCTCTAGTGGCAGACATAGCAAACATCGGCATTCGTGAGGGTGGAATGCTTTCCGCAGCATGGTTCCTCAAGGATTTTATTGCCAAGGATTTACCGTGGGCGCATCTTGACATTGCTGGACCGGCCTACAATTCCCAAGCGCCACATGGCTACACACACAAAGGCGGGGTGGGCTTTGGCGTACGCACTTTGGTAAGCGTACTTGAAGATTTCATCAGCGGTGTCGCCAAGATTTAACCTTTCCGCAAACTGGTGAAATTCGTAGTCCCAATGGTGCCATGCGCTAAGTGAAGTGGGACAATAGAAATGCGCGTTTGCGCAATTGCACTTGGCGGAGGATAAATGCACGACATCGTGATTTTGGGCGGCGGAAGCGGCGGTTATGCATGTGCATTGCGCGCATCACAATTGGGCCTGTCTGTAGTTCTAATTGAACAAGACAAACTTGGTGGCACCTGCCTACACCGAGGTTGCATTCCTACCAAGGCACTTCTGCACGCAGCAGAAGTTGCTGATACCGCGCGCGACGGCGAACATTTCGGGGTGCAGAGCACTTTTAATGGCATCGACATGACCAAAGTTAATGCCTATAAGGACGGCGTCATCGGACGTCTTTACAAGGGTCTACAAGGCTTGGTGAAAAGCCGGGACATTACTTATGTTGAGGGCACAGGACATCTTGTTGCTGCGAATGTGATTGAAGTTAATGGCCAACGTTATGAAGGTAAGAACATCGTGCTTGCCACCGGCTCATACGCTCGCTCGCTACCAGGTCTAGAGATCAGCGGTCGAATCATGACTAGTGATCAAGCCCTAACCATGGATTACGTCCCACAGAGTGTCATCATTCTTGGCGGCGGAGTTATCGGTGTTGAATTCGCTTCGGTCTGGAGTTCATTTGGCGTTGATGTAACAATCGTTGAAGGTTTACCCACTTTGGTACCTGCCGAAGATGCCTCAGTTTCCAAAGCCATGGAACGCGCTTACCGCAAGCGTGGAATTAAATTCTCAACAGGTGTTCGATTCCAAGGTGCGCAACAAGATGACAGTGGAGTAAATGTCACTCTTGAATCAGGTGAAACGCTGCGGGCAGATTTGTTGCTCGTTGCAGTTGGTCGCGGCGCGCGCACTGATGGCTTGGGCTTTGCCGAACAAGGCGTTGCAATTGATCGAGGATTTGTTCTAACAAACGATCGATTAGCCACAAATGTGCCTGGCATTTTTGCCGTAGGCGACATTGTTCCTGGTCTGCAACTAGCTCATCGCGGTTTCCAACAGGGAATTTTTGTGGCCGAAGAGATCGCTGGATTAAATCCACTCACAATTGACGAGACTGGGATTCCACGCGTCACCTACAGTGAACCAGAGATTGCTAGCATCGGCTATACCGAAGCCCAAGCCAAAGAGTTGTTTGGCGAAATCGAGTCCTACGAATACAACCTTGGTGGAAATGGTAAGAGCCAGATTCTTGGTTCCACTGGTTTCATTAAACTCATCCGCAAGAAGGATGGACCGGTTGTTGGCGTTCACATGATTGGTAGCCGCGTTGGCGAACTCATCGGTGAAGCTCAATTGATTTATAACTGGGAAGCCGATGCCCAAGATGTTGCGCGACTTGTGCACGCTCATCCAACAATTAATGAAGCAATGGGTGAGGCCCACCTCGCCCTAGCCGGCAAACCACTACACGCCCACGCGTAACCGATAGCCTTATTCATAACGAACTACCAACGAAGGAGAACCGACCGAATGTCTACGACTGTGTCGATGCCGCAACTGGGCGAAAGCGTAACTGAAGGAACTGTAACTCGTTGGTTGAAGGCTGTAGGTGACACCATTACTGCTGATGAACCGTTACTTGAGGTGTCCACGGACAAAG
Source organism: Actinomycetota bacterium (assembly GCA_009885745.1). GTDB lineage: Bacteria > Actinomycetota > Actinomycetes > S36-B12 > UBA5976 > UBA5976. Next base: position 22,688 of record VFKC01000123.1, on the reverse strand, counting down.
TCGATACCGAAATTCCATCACCTGTGAGTGGGGTTCTTACCGAAATTATTGCTGGCGAAGATGCAGTCGTGCCAGTTGGTGGCGCATTAGGCGTGATTTCCGATGGTGGTGCCCCAGCAGCCCCAATTGAGACTGCCGTTGAGCAAGTCCAGGAAGCAGCAAGCCAAGTTGCAGAGACTCAAACAGTAGAGACACCAGCACCTGCTGCTGAAGCACAGGCACACAATTCAAGCGAGACGATTTCGATTACCTTGCCACAACTTGGCGAAAGTGTTACCGAAGGAACTGTTACTCGATGGCTTAAGAACATCGGTGACACAGTGTCAGCAGATGAACCGCTACTAGAGGTGTCCACCGACAAAGTTGACACTGAAATACCTTCTCCTGCAAGCGGCGTGCTGTTGGAAATTTCTGTACCAGAAGATGGCATCGCTTTAGTTGGTGGACAACTTGGGGTACTTGGAATTTCTAGTGCCGTGACTGCCCCAGCGAGTGCCTCTGTTTCCATTCCTGCTCAAGAGGTTGCCCAAAGCGCACCCTCAGCTGATATTGCGAACACAGCAGTGACACCTGCAGTCACACCTACGATGACACCTGCGGCAACTGCAACAGCTGCGAATAGCGCGCCTGCCTACGCCACTCCCCTTGTTCGCAAGTTGGCCGCAGAACGTGGAGTTGACCTTTCAACAATCACTGGCACAGGCATTGGTGGTCGCATCCGCAAGGAAGACATTGCAGGTGAAACACCTGCCGTTGTTGTGGCAGTGCCAGCAACAATCTCCCCAGTCACCCCAGCTGCGCCCGCTGTTGCTCCTAGCGTGGCGGTAGCCGCGCCAGTAGCTCCTAAGGCAGTAGTCCAAGAACTTCGCGGTCGCACAGAGCCGATGACGCGCCTGCGCAAAGTTATCGCCGAACGAATGGTTGAGTCGTTACAAATTTCCGCGCAGTTAACTTCAGTCGTTGAAGTTGATGTCACCAGAATTGCAGCTCTTCGAACCAAGTCAAAGTCAGCATTTGAAACACGCGAAGGTGTGAAGCTCTCATTCTTACCGTTCTTCGTGAAGGCAGCTTGCGAGGCGTTGAAACAATTCCCAACAGTTAACGCAACAATCGACCAAGATGCAGGAACAGTCACCTACTTTGACTCTGAACACATCGGAATTGCCGTGGACACAGAGCGCGGCCTTCTAGTTCCTGTTGTTCGTGATGCAGGTGACTTGAACCTCGGTGGAATCTCACGCAAGATCAGTGACCTAGCGCAACGCACCCGCACGAACAAACTTTCTCCGGATGAACTAAGCGGTGGAACGTTCACAATCACTAATACCGGTAGCCGGGGCGCCTTATTTGATACTCCAATCATTAATCAGCCACAAGTTGCAATTATGGGTACTGGTGCAGTTGTGAAGCGACCAGTTGTAATCCAAGATGAAAACGGCTCTGACATTATTGCTATTCGACAAATGGTCTACCTTGCGCTGACTTACGACCACAGACTCGTTGATGGCGCGGATGCTGCTCGATTCCTTTCTGCTATCAAGGCGCGACTTGAAGAAGGTTCATTCGAAGCGGACCTAGGTCTTTAATCTGAAATGACCAAAGATTTAGGAGAACTATGAAAATCGCAATAGCTGGTTCTTCTGGACTAATCGGTCAGGCGCTCGTAAAGTCACTGCGTGAGGATGGTCACGAAGTTCTTCGCATTGTTCGACGCCCAAGCACCGCTCAAACTGAGGTGACTTGGGATCCTGACTCCGGCATGATTGAACTAGAAAAACTAGAAGGCACAAAAGTTCTAATCAACCTTGCAGGTGCCGGAGTGGGCGATCGTCGCTGGAGCAAGTCCTACAAAAAGTTAATCCATAGTTCGCGGATAAATAGCACCCGAACGATTTGCCAGGCAGCATTAATCGTAAAACCTGATGTCCTAATAAATGCCAGTGCTATTGGCTGGTACGGCGAGACCTCTGACAAAGTAGTAAGTGAGAATGAACCAGCGGGTGAAGGATTCCTCGCCGACGTTGTGTGCGACTGGGAAGAAGAAACGCAAATTGCCCAAAATGCTGGTATTCGTGTTGTAAAAATACGCACCGGATTAGTGGTGGCTAAAGATGGCGGAGCTTGGGCCAAGATACTTCCAATCTTTAAATTGGGACTGGGCGGAAAATTAGGTTCAGGCAAACAGTTCTGGTCATTCATTTCACTGCGAGACGAAATCGCTGCCATTAAATTTCTTATCGCGAATCCAAAAATTAGTGGACCAGTAAACCTAACAGCACCTAACCCAGCAACTAACTCCCAAGTGACCAAAGCAATGGGTAAAGTTTTGCGTCGACCAACTTTTTTCATGGTTCCCGCATTCATATTGAAAATTGTTTTAGGTGAGTTTTCGATTGAGGTTCTAGGTAGCACTCGGGTGAAACCTGCGGTGCTGTTAGATAATGGATTTGAATTCTTGGATCCCGAAATTAACGGTGCCTTGCGCACTTTGATCCAGTAACTACCAAAAATGCTTCCATCGAAATGTGATGTCGTTGTCGTCGGTGCCGGGTTGGCAGGCTTGGCAGCCGCTCGAGAGTTAACAGTAGCTGGACGCGATGTACATCTCCTCGAGGCAAGTGACTATTTTGGTGGTCGAGTACGTACTGATTTTGTAGATGGATTAAGACTGGATCGAGGATTTCAGCTCTACAACCCGTCATATCGCGAAGGTGCCAGAATCTTGGACCTTGAAGCATTGCAGTTACGCCAACTGAGTGCTGGACTCATAGTCAGTATTGATCGTAAGCAGTTCCGAATAGGTGATCCAATTCGCGAACCCAGCTGGCTTCTTGATGGGTTACAGGCTCCAGTGGGCAGCGCAATGGCGAAGATAAAGTTTGCCCGATATGCGGCAAAGGTTGCTCTGGGAGCAATAAAAATTGATGACGTGGATCAAAGAAGTGACGCCTTCCTAACATTTGCATTTGGCAAGAAAATGACCGAGCGCCTTTTGCGTCCATTTTTAGCCGGAGTTTTCCTAGAGGATGACTTACAAACTTCCAAAAGATTTCTTGATTTAGCCCTTCGTGCATTTGTGCGCGGTACTCCTGGTGTTCCAGCAAATGGCATGGGGTCAATCTCGGAACAGATTGCCGCACAACTGGCACAGGGAGTAATCCACCTGAACACTCAAGTAACTTCGATTAACAATGGTCTGATTCAAACTAGTGCTGGTCAAATTCAAGCGAGGTCGGTAGTAGTTGCCACAAACTCTCGCCATGCAAAAACTTTGATACCGACTTTGCATGTCCCCCAGACCAATAGCGTGACAACTTTCTATCATTTGGCAGATTGCGAACCGCATGAATTGACTGATGGGCGCAGCACATTAATAGTGGATGGCTTGAAGTACGAGTCAGGGACAGCAGACCCAAAGCGGCCATTAATAAACACGGTAGTGCTCACGCATGCGGCTCCAAGTTACGCCACCAAAGAAAGAGTGCTTGTTTCATCCTCAATGCTGGGTATGCACGATAACTCCGCTAGCGAATTAGCTGCTCGAAAGCATTTGGAGAGCCTTTACCGAGTTTCAACAGATAGTTGGACTCATGTTGCTACCTACGCAATTCAAGACGCACTGCCCCGGATGTCGGCCCCACACGAACTCGCGAAGTCAAACAGATTAGGCGATGGGCTTTATCTGGCAGGCGATCATCGAAATGTTTCCTCTATTAATGGGGCGCTGATGAGCGGTAGAGCCGCGGCAACAGCACTCTTAGAAGATGGGAATTAAGTAATCAAACCCGGACGAATCACAGATTCAATTAACTGCCCATCAATTATTTCAACCTTGTAGGCATTAGCCTGTGATTCTACAGAGTCAACAACAACTTCAACTGGGTCAATCCCGCGGTAAATAATCGCAGCATGGTCGTCCGTGGCATAAGACAACGGTAAGGATCCACCCTTAACTACAGACTGCAATAGCGGTCGACGTGTTGCCTCAGAGTCATAGTGAACTCCGTTACCGTACGGCAGAAAGCCAAGAGCATTCGTCACAGTTTGCAACTCAGGTCCAAATGAATCCGTAGGACCACCCAAATGCCAACATATTGATCCAGCGCTGACTCCGCCTAGCACTGTGCCAGATTCCCATGCATCTTTGAGAGCTAAGTCCACTTGATGCAATCTCCAGAGACTCAACAAGTTAGCCACTGAACCACCGCCAACCCAAACCATATCCGCAGAACTAACTAATTCCTCAACGGGCTGATTTGGTTGCGTAAACAAAGCCAGATGACCAACATCTACACCCAATTGTGAGACCGCTTCATACATCGTTGACAGATATTGCTTGTCGTCACCACTTGCGGTTAGAACAAAAAGTACCCGCGGCCTTGTTTTGCCAGTCAACTCAAGAGCGCGTTTAAAGATTCCTCCAGGCCTAACCACACCCCATCGGCCTGTGGCGACAAAACCTCCACTAGAGGCAACGATGTGACGCTTTGTCACTATTCCTCAATCACACGATCAGTACCAGAGGATGCACTTGACTTAGCCAAAGCGCTTGGCCACCACACCTTGGCATTCATCTCGTAAGACAGCGCTGGTACCAGCAAGCTACGCACGATGATTGTGTCAAGGAGAACACCGAAGGCAACTGCGAAGCCCAACTCAACCAAGAACACTAACGGCAATGTTGCAAGTACTGCGAAGGTTGCCGCCAATACGATACCCGCTGAGGTAATCACGCCACCTGTCACGGTAACGCCCTTGAGGATGCCCTCGCGAGTTCCAAGACGTTTTGCTTCCTCACGAATACGGGTCATCAGGAAGATGTTGTAATCAATGCCCAAGGCAACTAAGAACACAAAGGAAAACAATGGGAATGCGCCATCAGTTCCAGCGAACTTGAAAACATGGGTGAATACCAAATGGCAAATACCTAGAGTTGCGCCGAATGAAAGAACTGTTGTGGCCATTAGCAAAATTGGTGCTACCAAACTGCGAAGTAATAGCGCCAAAATGATGCCAATAACCAGCAGAGCAACAGGAATGATTAAGTTGCGATCATGAAGGTTGGCTACTTGAATATCAAAGTTGGCCGCCGTACTTCCACCAACCAGAGCCGTTGGACTTACTGCGTGAACCACTTCACGCATAGTTGGAATGTAATTTTGCGCGGCGACGGAATCAGCTGGCTGATCCAGGATTGCCTCAATCTGAGTCCAACCATCGACAACCTTAGCCCCATAATCCGCCAAATCCAACGGGTTTACGGGGGCGGTCGCAGGACCACCCATCGTGACCTTGGCATTATCCACTCCACTAAATGCTTCCAGAACGCTCAATACTTTCTTAGTGTCCTTAACAGGAACATAAATTAGTGTTGGATCTCCGGAACCTGCTGGAAAATGCTCAGACAGCTTTGTCAAACCCACCACTGAATCAGGTTTGCCCGTAAATGCTTCGGTCTGTGAAAGACCAGATGTGTTTAGTTGGACCGCAAAACCAGCGCTGATTACGAGTAGCAGACCTGAACCTACCCACACACGGCGAGGACTACGCCCGACTGTGTCAGATACCTTTGACCAAATACCCGAAAGTCGCTCATCAACATCGTTATTACGAGGCACCTTGGGCCAAAAAATCCAGCGACCACAAAGAACAAGTATTGCCGGCAACAGAGTCAACATCACCAGCTGAGCAGAAAGAATGCCAATGGCGGCTACCGGACCGAGTGAGCGAACACTCTTGAGATCTGAGAGTCCAAGAACCAAAAGCCCCGCAATTACTGTTAAACCTGAGGCAACAATTGGCTCGAAAACACCCTTCAGTGCCACCTTCATTGCCTCGACACGGCTATCAAAGTGGTGCAACTCCTCGCGGTAGCGAGCGATAAGAAGAAGAGCATAATCCGTAGCAGCACCAATAACTAGCACTGAAAGAATTCCCTGTGACTGCCCATCCAGCGCGATAGTGCCGTTCTTTGCTAACAGATAGACAATGCCACCTCCAACAGACAGGGCCATCACGGCGGCAAAAAGTGGAATGAACCACAACACTGGACTGCGGTAAACAATAATCAAAATGATGCCTACAACCAGCAGTGTGATCAGTAGTAGATCCGTGTCAATTGAGCCGAAACTGCCGAAAAGGTCGGCCAGAATTCCGCCGATTCCCGTGACATGCGATTCAAAACCGGGAACTGTGTCAGCGGCAATGCGGATTGCTGCCACAACCTCGGGCAGCGCTGGTTTGTTGTTCGACAACGGAACAGAAAGCTTGTCATTATCTAACGGCACCGAAACCAAGATGCCCTTGCCATCTTGAGATGGCACTGGAATTAGTTGTGCACCTTTAGCAAGATAGTCTCCAACAGTTTTTGTGGTCTCGGGGACTTTAGCCATAGTTAACTGCTGAGTAAAAGAGGCAACCTTGGCCAAACCCTGTGCATCGGCGGTCCCGCTAAAAATAACGAGTGCCGGTAGAAGCTTGGTGTCTGCCGCGGTGAACTTGGTTCCAATTTCCGAAGCCTTAGTCGACTCAGCTGAACTCGGAAGGAAACCCGTGCTGTCATTCGTTTGAACACTGCTCAACTTGCCAAACAGTGGACCGGCAACCCCACCCACACCGAACCAGCCAATTATGACCAGCAGAGCGATAACTAGAGGCTTGCGATGTGACGGTTTCTTGCGAGAAATTTTCTGGACTGTCTCGATTTGAGTCATAAAAAATGACACCTTTCAGATAGGGCCTAATGTCCCTATCCTATTGTCAGGTGTCGCGAGGGACTGCCTAGGTCTATTAAAAGTTGTAAGAAGCGTGCTAAAAATTTTCTCGTAGGCTGGATACATGCATCTGGTAATCGACTCTGCCTCAGTCGGCAAACAGCTTGTTGCATTCGAAGATGCTTTGCATTTACAACGCCAAATACACCAGGGAGTTGTTGCGAAAGAGTTTCCTGACACGATTGTTTTGCTCGAGCATGAAAATGTTTACACGGCCGGCAGGCGTACTGAGGATTTTGAACGCCCAACCGATGGCACATCCGTCATCGATGTTGATCGCGGTGGAAAGATCACTTGGCATGGGCAAGGTCAACTAGTGGGATATCCAATTGTTCATCTCACTAACCCGATGGATGTTGTTTCACATGTTAGAAAACTCGAAGATGTCTTAATCGGTGTCTGCCAAGACTTTGATTTGCAAACTAATCGAATAAAGGGTCGCTCAGGTGTGTGGGTTTGTGACGGCACGATTGATCGAAAGCTGGCAGCCATCGGGGTGCGAGTAGCACAGGGCGTGACGATGCATGGATTCGCTCTAAATTGTAATAATGACCTTTCGTGGTTTGATCGTATTGTTCCCTGTGGCATTTCTGATGCGGAAGTAACGACCTTGAGTAAAGAACTAGGACTAACCATCAAGACCACGGATATCTTGCCTTCACTTGAAACGCACCTGCGCCGAGTGTTCACCCCTACCGTAGACTTAAAGCCGTGAGCGATCCGTACCTACAACCGACCAGCCCAAGTAGTGCGATTGACGATGCGCCAGCGCAGCCAAGGTTATTGCGCATTGAGGCTCGAAACTCACAAACGCCTATCGAGCGAAAGCCTGAATGGATTAAGACAAAACTAAAAACTGGTCCCGAATACACCGAGATTATGAATTTAGTTAAGTCAGAGGGACTTCACACTGTCTGCCAAGAAGCAGGCTGTCCAAATATTTTTGAATGTTGGGAAGACCGAGAGGCAACTTTCTTAATTGGCGGAGATCAGTGCACGCGAAGATGTGACTTCTGCCAAATAGATACCGGTAAGCCGCTTGCTCTTGATCGGGATGAACCAAGACGCGTGGCCGAATCAGTCCAAAAGATGCAACTTAAATACGCGACAGTTACAGGTGTTGCTCGGGATGACCTACCAGATGGTGGTGCATGGCTTTACGCCGAGACAATTCGCGCGATCCACGAAGCCGTGCCGGGTTGCCATGTCGAAATGCTTGCCCCGGATTTTGATGCTAAGCCAGAACTTTTGGCCGAAGTTTTTGAATCTCGACCTGAAGTTTTTGCCCACAACATCGAAACTGTGCCAAGAATTTTCAAGAGAATTCGACCGGGATTTAGATATGAGCGCTCATTAGCTGTGATTACTGCCGCAAGAGACTTTGGCCTTGTCACAAAAAGCAATCTGATTCTGGGTATGGGCGAGGAAATCTCCGAAGTTCATCAAGCCCTAGAAGATTTACACTTGGCTGGATGTGACTTAATCACGATTACTCAGTATCTGCGTCCCTCTGTTCGACATCACCCTGTTGAAAGGTGGGTTAAGCCGCAGGAATTTGTGGAACTTGCCAAAGTAGCCGAAGAAATAGGTTTTGTTGGCGTAATGAGCGGCCCTCTTGTACGTTCTTCATATCGAGCAGGCAGGCTCTATCAGCAAGCCATTGCAGCGCGTCATAGCGACAACATTTAGGGTTAAGACATGTCTACTAATCAAACTCCAGCCCAAAAACCAAAATGGCATCAGCAATTTCGTGAAACCTACGCAATCACAAAGAAACAAGTCGACAAACTTGGTTTGAAATTAGCCCTAGTTTTTCTTGTTACCTTAGCGGCAATTTTGTCACTTGGCTTCGGGCTAGGTTCACCTTTGCCATTTGGTGCGTTGGGTTTGGGAGTAGCTTTACTAGTCACCACTTTCTTTTTCGGCAAGATTGCTGAACGTGCGGCTTACTCGTCTATCGCTGGACAACTTGGCGCAGCTGCATCGGTAGCAAATGCTATGCCCGCGCGCCGGGGCTGGTCTACAACCCCAGGTGTTGCAGTAGATAGGAACCAGAATTTAGTTCATCGCGTTGTTGGTCGTCCTGGGATCATTCTGATTGCCGAGGGTGAACGTCCACAAGCAATTGTGGCTGAGCAACGCAAAGTACACGCCCGATTTGTACCAGACATACCAATCCATGAAATCTATGTCGGTCATGGATCCGTGGAACTTACCGATCTGCAAAAGGCAATCAAGAAACTGCCAAAGGCACTTCGCCCAGGGGCTGTTACTGAGTTACGACGCAAACTCAATGCGCTTCCTAAAATGTCTATGCCAATTCCAAAAGGTCCAATGCCGACTGGTCGACGACCAAAGCGTTAACGGCTTTCAGTACTTAATAAAGCTCGCTTATATTTCGGGATTTTTATCGAACTCGCAGGATTACAGATTTTGCCATCTTGTCATGTAGTCCCCGAGAATCTCGATCCCAAATTAGTGCTGGTATCACCAAGCAAAGTAATGCTGTGCGAAGCAGCACGTTAAGAATCGGTAAGCGGTTTCCTGAAATGTGCACCACTGAAATCCCGAGAATTTTCTGCCCAAAAGAGGCCCCGGTTAAACTTGTTAGCAGGGCCACCTGAATTGCGAATACACCCAATGTGGCGCTGGCAAAATCTGGGGATCCATAAATCAGATCTGGATTAATCAATCGAACTATGAAAATTGCGCAAAACCAGTCAACGGTTATTGCGATTAGGCGCCTGCCCGCTCCTGCTATCGCCCCGACACCAGCCTCAGGCAGTCCCAAGCGCTCGCCTCTATAGCCAAAAAACTTTCCCTGCGCCTCAAGTGCGGCACGAGGACCCAGCAGCCAAGAGCCAATGTCAGAACGATTCACTCTTTGAGCATAAAGCAGATTCAAATGGTCAGCCATTTTCAAGAAAAGTAGCCCCCGAGTGACAGGTTATGTAACACGTGCGAAACAATTGGGATACCAGCAAGTAACGCCCACCCCCTAACCTCAAACAGTTGGCTAATCGGCCAGCCTTTGAGGCGAGAAAATTACTGGAGGATGAATGCCTAATAAGTTAGGGTTCAAGACCCCTGAAGATGTGCTGAAGTACATCAAGGAAAATGACGTTGTATTCGTAGATGTTCGCTTTTGCGATCTTCCTGGCGTGATGCAGCACTTTAACATCCCTGTTGAATCCGTTGACATCGATCTATTCGAAGTTGGCCAAATGTTTGATGGTTCATCCATCCGCGGATTCCAGCAAATCCACGAGTCAGACATGAAATTGCTTCCTGATGTGACAACGGCATATCTAGATCCATTCCGTGCCGAGAAGACTCTGGTAATGAACTTCTCAGTTCGCAATCCATTCGATGACAGTTTCTACAGCCGCGACCCACGCAACGTGGCCGCAAAGGCCGAGGCATACCTTGCTTCCACCGGTATCGCTGATACTGCGTTCTTTGCGCCAGAAGCAGAGTTCTACATCTTCGACTCAGTTCGATTCAAGACCGCACAGAATGAATCTTTTCACCATGTAGATTCGATTGAAGGCGCTTGGAACACCGGCGTTGAATTCAATGCAGATGGTTCTGACAACCGCGGATACAAGACACGCTACAAGGGTGGTTACTTCCCAGTATCCCCAACAGATCAACTTGCTGATCTTCGCGATCAAATGGTGATTAAACTTCATGAAGTTGGTCTACTTGTTGAGCGCTCACATCACGAAGTTGGCACCGCCGGACAAATGGAAATCAACTACCGCTTCAACACTCTGCTTCAAGCAGCCGACGAAGTAATGTTGTTCAAATACGTAATCAAGAACGTTGCTTGGGCTGCTGGCAAGACTGCCACATTCATGCCAAAGCCACTTTTTGGTGATAACGGTTCTGGTATGCACGTGCACCAGTCACTTTGGACTAACGGCGTGCCGTTGTTCTACGACGAAGCAGGTTACGGTGGCCTTTCTGATATGGCTCGCTGGTACATCGGTGGCTTGCTAAAGCATGCTCCTTCACTACTTGCATTCACCAACCCAACTGTTAACTCATTCCACCGCCTTGTGCCTGGTTATGAAGCACCAGTGAACTTGGTTTACTCACAGCGCAATCGTTCAGCCTGCATCCGAATCCCGATCACTGGAAGCAATCCAAAGGCTAAGCGCATTGAATTCCGTTGTCCTGATCCTTCAAGCAACCCTTACTTGGCCTTCGCTGCCATGTTGATGGCTGGTCTTGACGGAATCAAGAACAAGATCGAACCACATGCTCCAGTTGATAAGGACCTTTACGAATTGCCAGCCGAAGAAGCAGCAGCAATTCCACAGGTTCCATCAACTTTGTCTGCAGTGCTTGATGCTCTAGAAGCTGATCATGATTACCTGCTTGCAGGCGATGTGTTCACTCCTGACCTCATTGAAACTTGGGTAGATTACAAGCGCACTGCTGAGGTTGACTATGTCCGTCTACGTCCACATCCAGCAGAGTTTGAGCTCTACTACGACATCTAAATCAACAGGCTTGACCTAGTTCCTCCTCGGACTAGCACAAGTGCTTTCGGGTCGCCTCGAAAGAAACAAAGTCCCGGATCTGTAATCAGATTCGGGACTTTGTCATTAAACCGCCATACAGAATGTGTGAAGCTCGAGCAGCTTCTACGCAAATATTTGCAAAGCCAAATGACTATGCTAGGTGTGTGAATCCGATGCGTAAGGCAATTAACTCAATTGCTATTGCATGTCTAATTCCCACGAACTTAGCTCGTGAGAGTCATGCGACAAAGTCAGGTATTCGGTATCAGTTAGTACGGAGACTAGGTCAGATGACCAAATTCTCTTTCTATCTGACTTTGCGTGACGAGCATGGATTCTCCCGAAGTGCGTATGGAGTATGGCTACGCAATCGCGATGACAACACTTTTCGGTTCTGCCTGCGAGGCAACTATGGGTTTGTTTATTCACAGCATCTGCGCAATGAAAAGCAACCGTTTTCTTATCTAGACATAGGCGCCAACATTGGGTTGTACTCACTTATTGCATTAGAAAATGAACAGGTCTTGCACGTTCACTCTTTCGACCCTGATACGGCGACACTGCCATACTTAGTTGCAAATCTTGAGCACACAAATTCAAAGAAATTTACTGTTCACCCATACGCGGTTTCATCCCAAGCCGGCACACTTACCCTAAATAAAGAACTGGGTCACTCGGGGGCCTCGACTCTGCAGACTCCGACATTCGACGCCGGCGAACAAGAAACAATTACCGCTGTCGACCACTTGTATATGAACGAACAATTTCAGGACAACCGTCATCGTGTGCTGGTCAAGATTGATGTCGAGGGTCATGAACTTTCAGTGCTTGAGACTTTAGGTCGATGCAACTTTATTAATCGAGTTGCTGAGAATTACGCCGAATTCAATTCAGAGATGTCTGACACTCGGGCAATGCAGACATGGTTTGCCAATCATGGGTTTGTTGAGACTATACGCACGGGTACCGAGCGCCATTGGGACGCTTTGTACCAGCGGATAAGTGAAAGCTCCTAGACACAGACAAAGCGAAAAGCCTGCAACCAAGGGTTACAGGCTTTGCAAGAATTATTTGAACCTAGCCAATATGCGCAGCTGATGAATCATTCTCGGCGAGTGTGTTCTTATTCGCATTAACCATGAACACCCAAACAACTGCTCCTAGAGCAAGTAAACCGCCACCAATAGCAAAGGAGCGGGTAAATCCAGCAACTAGTGCATCAGGAGTTGGCTGTGAGAGATTATTAGCGATCAAGTAACTGCCGGTGGCAGTTGTTGCCACTGTGTTTAAGAATGCGGTTCCGAGTGCTCCACCTATTTGCTGACTTGTGTTTAGTACTGCAGATGCAACACCAGCATCGTGGTTACCAACACCAAATAATGCAATTGCAGACAATGGCACGAACACCAAACCAAGGCCTAGGCTCATCAACACTAAAGCGGGCAAAATGGCACTCACATACGAACTTGTGGCGGTTAATTGGGTAAGCATAAAGAGCCCGCCCGAAGCCATAATTAATCCACCGAAAGAAACAAATCGGGCGCCAAACTTTGGAAGCAACTGAGATGCAATTCCTGCACTAATACCTACACCAAACGAGAAGGGCAAGAAGTAGAGCCCGGATTTAATTGGCGAGTAACCCAAGATGGCCTGAAAGTAGATTGATAGGAATAGGAACATCACGAAAAGTCCGGACCCAACAATAAACGATGTTAAGTAACTGGCACCACGATTTCGTTCGGTTAAAATCCTGATGGGAAGGAGCGGATGGGACGTCTTGCGTTCAATTAGCAAGAATGCAATCAAAAGTGAAATGGCTACTGCGAAGTAGCTCAACGTGGAGTTGGCACTCCAGCCATCTTCTCCGGCTTTGGTGATACCAAATACAAGAGTGACTAACCCAACTGTTGCTGTAATTGCTCCTGGAATGTCGTACTGAGTATCCCCTGTTGCCTTACTTTCCTTGACATTGTTAATCGCTAGGGCGAATGCGCCAATCGCGATTGGGATGTTTACGCCAAGACACCAACGCCAGGAAGCATATTCTGTTAGCAGGCCACCCAAGATTAAACCGATAGCCGCGCCACCGGCAGAGAGTCCGCCATAAACACCGAAAGCCTTTGCCCGCTCTTTTGAATCTGTGAAGGTAACACTAATTAATGACAGCGCAGCAGGGGCGAGCAAGGCAGCAAAAACACCTTGTAAGGCTCTAGATGCAAAAAGCATGCCTTGATTTATCGCAAAGCCACCGATAGCCGAGGCAACCGCAAAACCAATTAGGCCAATGAGGAATGCGCGCTTACGCCCACCGAAATCAGCAATACGTCCGCCTAAAAGTAAAAGCCCGCCAAATGCCAAAGTGTAAGCAGTCACTACCCATTGACGATTCACATCAGCGATACCAAGATCTGCTTGCAGTGATGGCAACGCAATGTTGACGATAGAGGCATCTAGAACAACCATCAATTGCGCGATGGCGATAACAATTAATGCGCGCCAACGCCTTGGGTCGAGTTGATTTTCTTGGTTTGCGGCAATGGTAGTCATTTTTCTCCTGCGATAAATAGTTTAAGTGTCAACAACTTATCAGTTCGGATGAATCGATGCGTGCGAGCCAAAACGAGTGGGGACTAAAGTCATAGCTATGTCGGAATACTCGCGCCTGTTGGCTATGCCTAGTGTCAAGCGTCTAATTCTGAGTGCTTTTCCTGGGCGCCTTGCCTACGGGATGATCGGCTTATCTACTTTTTTCTTCGTGCAAGCTATTAGTAACTCAATTACTTTGGCAGGGATCGCAACTGGTGCGGAAACAATTGCATCCGCCACAACCGCTGGTCTGCGTGGAACAGCAATTGATAAATTTGGTCAAACGAGACCACTTTGCATTTTTGTTCCAACATGGATTTTCTTTATTTATTTACTCAGTTTGCAGTCTTCTGCCAATGCCATAGTTTTAGTTTGCATACTTGTTGGATTCGCCTCTCCCCCAATAAACCTCTCCACTAGACCACTTTGGCGAGAAGCTGTAGGCGCCGAAAATTTACGAATTGCCTTTGCTATAGACACGACTCTTATGAATACCACCGTAGTTTTAGGGCCAGTAATCGCAACAAGTATTTCGCTAAACCTCAGCGGTAGATTCGCCCTCTGGTTTACCGCTGCCCTGATGGCAATAGGAGGAGTGCTCGTAATCTCAATGCCGCTATCTAGAAAGTGGATTCCAGAGTTAGGCGTCAAAGGCGGTAAAACTCTTTTTAGAAATCGTCCATTTCAGATTCTGGCTCTTGAGGCAATGATCTTTGGCCTAGCTTGGGGAATGTTAGAAATCTCTTTACCAGCATTTTCCACATTGGTTCAAAGACCGTATTTAGCCGCTCCGCTACTTGCCACCCTTGCTGGGTCAAGTGTTCTGGGCGGATTAATCGTGGGTGCTCGCAAATCAACTATCACTCCGTTGCGTGGCTTCAAGATTGCAAGTGCTTTCGTTGCCTTGTGTTCGTTACCACTTTTTTTCACATCACCAGGCTGGTCACTTGGGGTTGTATTAGCAGTTTTAGGGCTAGCAATCGGATTCGCTCAGGTTTACCACTGGGAAGTTTTAGAGGCCATTAGACCAGCGGGAACCGCAACTTCAGCACAAGCATGGCTGTGGACGGTTGAGGGTTCAATGGTCGCATTAGGCACCGCGTTGGGTGGATTCGTAGTTGAACAACTAGATGCCAATATTGCATTGGGATTTGTGACAATTGGACTGTGTGCCTCAACTATTTACCTCTGGACATATGCAAATTCTCGACTCATCGGTGCAGATGTGCCCCTGTCAGAAATTCAAAAGATTGAGGCATTCGCTGACATGCCCATTGCGAATGAATAACACAAGTTGCCAATGACATCTGTCTAGACGTTTCAAATTATGTGACTAGATTAGCGAATTAGCCACGCTAAATGATGTGCAACATTTTTTATTTAAGTAATAATAGGGTTACTAACAACAACAAAAAGAATAAGGTGAAAAATATGCCTAAAACTGCAACACGCGTAAGCAAGAAAACTGGCCTTGAGTGGCTTCGTGATCGGATGGAAAAGCTTGGCTATAAATCACTGGAAGAAGTGGCTCAGCAGGTGGGGATTAACCGCGGTAATTTATACCGTTATTTCTCCTTAGAAACGCGACCAAGTGTGGCATTATTGCCAGATCTTTGTCGTGCCCTGAAAGTATCTCCATCTGAATTGCTCAAAGCCTTAGAAATCTTAAGGCCGAATGATCGCTTGTAATCCGTAAAATGTGCACGGGTCAACCATGGCGACAACTTCTTGGCCATGGGCATCACGGACATAAACTCGACTGGGCGCCTCTGCATCGTTATATAACGATGTAAGCGCCCATTCGATTGCCATCTGAAGTTCATCGCGACATTGCTCCAGGCATTGTGCTAAATCTGTTCCGGTATTGATCGTTAATCTAACCCTTGGACCACTGAGTCTCTCAACAATTGGAACAACAGCGTTGTCGCGAAGGACCAACTCAATCATCATGTGCCACCTTGTGGAAAGCAGCTCCAAGTACTTCTTACGAGCCGTAATATGTTGCGCTTTTACATCATAGTTAAGGTGCTTAAAACAATCAACAACCAATCTCTTGTGTCGCAATTGCATGGCTAACGCTAAATCGATAATTCCATTCAACTTGAACTAATTGCTGGAAGAATACTTTCTACTTTCAGAAGATAAAACAATAAAAGAGACTATGGTGAAAATAGTGAGCATTTAGCTACTATCGGATTGAGTCGCCAATGAAAGGCAAAAAATCACCAAAGCAGAATAGGCATCATCCAATCCGTAAGAATATTATGGGTCGGGGGTACTTCAAGCGCATTGGTCCAGGTATCGTCACAGGTGCTGCTGATGATGATCCCTCAGGTATCGGAACATATTCACAAGCTGGAGCCACCAGTGGGTATCGACTCTTGTGGGTCGCGCCAATTTTGCTACCTTTCGCGTTTGCTATCCAAGAAACTTGTGCTCGTATTGCCCTTGTAACTGGCGAGGGGTTAGTGCGAGTCATCAAACGAAGACTCCCAAGCGGTGTGCTCTATCTGACTGTGTTTCTTGTGGCATTAGCTAATACGGTTAACATTGCAGCGGACTTAAGTTCAATGGCCGCTGTTGTGCGAATGTTTGTCTCAGTGCCCCAGCTACCCACTGTATTTGTCATTGCCTTGCTAGTCGCTGTCGCTGAGATTGTGATTCCATATCACCAATATGCTCGCGTCCTGAGATGGCTATGTCTTTCGTTACTAAGTTACGTGGCAGTCCTAATGGTTGCCAACATCAACTGGAATGAAGTTGGAACAGGGCTGCGAACACTGTCTTTTCACTGGACTCGTTCGGACATTGCGACTCTAATCGCCCTTGCTGGAACAACTATTTCGCCCTACCTATTCTTTTGGCAGGCGGTTGAAGAAGTGGAAGAGGCTGGATTTACACCCGACATCTCAAATTCACATCTTCGAGCAATGCGTGGGGATGTGTTTGCCGGCATGTTTTCTGGCGTGTTTGTTATGTTCGCAATAATGACGACAACAGCAGCCGCACTCCACTCAAGTGCAATAACCAACATCTCTTCACCTGAGCAAGCCGCACTCGCACTCAAACCGATCGCGGGCAATTTTGCAAGTGGCCTATTTGCTCTTGGAATTCTAGGTACTGGGTTACTTGCGGTGCCTGTGCTTGCTGGATCAACTGCATATGCAGTGAGTGAGGCGATGGGATGGAAAGAGGGATTGGAACGAAAGCCGAGCAAAGCCAAACAGTTTTACGCCACAATTGCAGCCTCTATGGTGGTTGCAATTGCGCTGAACTTTCTGGGAATAAATCCAATGCGATCACTCATTGTCGCAGCTCTGCTCAATGGCATAACTGCACCAGTTTTGATGATGATTATCTGGTGGCTTGCCCGTGACAAAAAATTACTTGGGAAATGGGCATCGCCATGGTGGTCTAGCCTCTTAGTTGGTTTGGGCGCCATTGTGATGGCATCCTTGCCAATACTTTGGCTCTTTGCGCCTTAATTAATCGCGAACAAGTTTCCATAAAGAAGGCAAAATGGCGCCAGCGGCAACAGCTTTAATCACATCTCCGATAAGGAATGGTCGAACACCATTTGCGAAAGCTGTTGAGGCATCCATCTCAAAGACATGTGCGAGCCAGGTGGCACCAATCAAGTAGATGATGGCTGATCCAACGATAAATGAAACGAGCGTGGAGACGGAGTTGCGAGTGCCTCCCCTATTTGCCAATGTGCCAACCACAGCAGATGAAACTATAAATCCAATCAGGTATCCAAGGGTTGGTAGCTGTGCGACATCGAGGCCTACGGTGTGACTTCCATCTGTTTGTGGTGCCAATATTGGAGCGCCGGCAATAGCGGCCACGATGTAAAGAACCTGGGCGATCACTGCGCGTTGTGCACCTAAAGCACCTGCTCCAGCCAGCACAGCAAAAGTCTGCAGAGTTAGCGGCACGGGGGTAAAAGGTAGCGGGATTGAGATCTGCGCGCACAAGGCTGTTACAGCCACGAGACCAACGACTAGTACCGCATTCTTAATCACAGAATCGACTTTGGTTAGTGACTTACCGGCCCACTTGTCGACGATAACGCCGTGTGCGAACTGTGTACTCATAATTACTCCTACTTGGTGAAAACCTTTGCTCAATACTAACCGAGCCCATTTTTGCCCTGCGCTAAGGTGTTATAAATCTCTACAGAACAGGCAAGTAACGATCTAGTTCAAACGCAGTAACCTGCGATTGGTACTCGTTCCACTCGGAGCGCTTATTGCGCAAAAAGAAATCAAAGACGTGTTCGCCAAGAGTTTCTGCGACTAATTCACTTTTCTCCATAACAGCTATGGCCTCACCGAGAGAGCGTGGTAATGGCTCTATTCCCATTTCACTACGTTGAGCTTGAGTGAGTAGCCAAACATCTTCTTCTACTCCTGGCGGTAACTCATAGCCTTCTGAAATTCCTTTAAGCCCTGCATTAAGCATTAATGCGAATGACAAATACGGATTACACGCAGAGTCAATTGACCTGAATTCAATTCTTGTTGAATTTCCCTTAGTTGGTTTATACATCGGAATTCTTACAAGAGCCGAACGATTGTTATGCCCCCAAGTGATGTATGAAGGAGCCTCACCACCACCACCGAGTCGCTTATAAGAGTTAACCCATTGATTCGTTACCGCAGTAATCTCTGGCGCGTGTCGCAGTAAGCCAGCAATGAATTGACGACCAGTCTTACTCAATTGATATTCTGCACCTGGCTCATAGAAAGCATTTGTATCGCCTTCGAACAGAGACATGTGGGTATGCATGCCGGAACCTGGATGCTCAGTGAAAGGCTTTGGCATAAATGAAGCGTAGATACCGTGTTCAAGTGCAACTTCTTTCATGACCACTCGGAAAGTCATGATGTTATCCGCAGTTGTTAAGGCATCGGCATATCTTAAATCAATTTCTTGCTGACCGGGGGCACCTTCATGATGGCTGAACTCAACTGAAATACCCATGGCTTCAAGCATCGTGATTGCTTGACGTCGAAAATCATAACCAATGCCCTTGGGCGAGTGATCGAAGTAACCAACTTCATCAACTGGAATTGGGGCCACACCCTTGACCGGTGATTCCTTGAACAAGAAGAACTCAACTTCAGGATGCGTATAAAAAGTAAAACCCAATCCAGCTGCTTTCTCAAGTGCGCGAATTAGCACATTTCGAGGATCGGCAAAAGCCGGCCTGCCATCAGGCATCGTGATGTTGCAAAACATCCGAGCAACGCCATTTTCTTCACCGCGCCACGGCAAAATTGCAAAAGTTTCCGGGTCTGGCACTGCAAGCATGTCTGCTTCTTGTACCCGAGCAAAGCCTTCGATAGCAGATCCGTCAAAACCAATACCTTCAGCAAAAGCGCCCTCGAGTTCAGCAGGTGAAATTGCTACTGATTTGAGCATGCCCAGGACATCTGTAAACCAAAGCCGCACAAATCGGATATTTCGTTCTTCCATAGTGCGCAACACGAAATCTGTTTGTTTATTCACGCCTCTATCTTGTCGTCTTTGCGTTACGGCTGTGTTACAAATCTCGATAGATCTTGGACGGCACTACGCTGTATATGTGGTTCAAATTCGCTTAGCGCTTGCACAAATCAATCCAATTGTTGGCGACCTCCAAGGCAATGCCCAAAAATGCCTAGATGCAGTGCTTGAAGCAGGCGATAAAGGAGCCCAGATTGTCGCTTTGCCAGAGATGGTTATCACTGGTTACCCAGTAGAGGATTTGGCACTACGCCCCAACTTCCAGCAGCAATCCTTGTTAACCACCCAGAAACTAGCTAAAGATTTGGCTGACAATGGCTATGGACATCTAGTTGTAGTACTCGGCTATCTACGTGGCACTGATTCCAGTGAATCGCAATCGCTAGGCGTGCCAAGAGGCGCACCGATGAATTGTGCTGGTGTTATTTTTAACGGTTCAGTGCAAGGCACTTATGCGAAGCATCATTTACCCAACTACGGGGTCTTTGATGAATACCGATATTTTGTACCAGGTCATGAGGCTTTAGTTGTGCGTGCTTTTGGTGCCGACATTGCGATTGCAATCTGTGAGGATCTTTGGCAAGAAGGCGGGCCAGTTTTGCGACTGCGCGAATCCAACCCGGGGCTATTGGTCGTGCTTAATGGATCACCATACGAACGAGCAAAGGACAACACTCGATTTGATCTCGTCGCTCGTAGGGCAAGAGAGATCGACGCAACTGTGGCTTACGTAAACATGTGTGGCGGACAGGACGAACTGGTTTTTGACGGGGATTCGATGGTGGTTAGTAAGACTGGAGACTTACTTGCACACTCCCCTCAATTCTACGAGGACATTTTGATCGTTGATCTGGAATTACCAGCCTCTGGTGAGAACGATTTTCTTCCTACTGGCGAAGCAGTGTTAAAACTAGACACCGCACAAGTCGTGCACAAGCCAGAGTTATCGCACAGTGAATGGCAACCACTTGATCAACTGGGCGAAGTTTATGAGGCCCTGGTTACAGGCGTTCATGACTATGTGTCTAAAAACAACTTCACATCCGTCCTAATCGGACTTTCTGGAGGGATAGATTCTGCATTTGTCGCAGCCTTAGCATGCGATGCGCTAGGTCCTGCTCGAGTTTTTGGGGTTTCGCTCCCGTCGCAATTTTCATCTGATCATTCAAAATCGGATGCGCTGGACTTAGCCACTCGCACAGGTCTAAATTTTCGGACTATTTCTATAGAGCCGATTGTTGAATCCTTTTTAGACAGTCTTGCGCTGACCGGATTGGCTCAAGAAAACCTTCAAGCTCGAGTCAGAGGCACAACATTGATGGGTCTTTCCAATCAAGAGGGTCATCTTGTTTTAGCCACTGGCAATAAGAGTGAACTTGCCGTCGGCTACTCAACGATTTATGGTGATGCAGTTGGTGGATTCGCCCCTATTAAAGATGTGCCAAAAACTGATGTTTGGAAACTTTCGACCTGGCGAAATGAGCAAGCGCGGCTCGCTGGAGAAATCGAACCAATCCCACTGGCCAGCATTACTAAACCACCAAGTGCCGAATTGAGACCTGGTCAGCTAGATTCAGATTCCTTGCCAGATTACGAAGAATTAGACGCAATCTTGAATGCCTATGTAGAAGATGACAAATCAAGCGAACAAATCATTGCGTTGGGCTTTTCGCCTGAATCAGTTCAAAAAATATTGAGGTTAATTGATGGCGCAGAATACAAAAGACGCCAATACCCGCCAGGAACCAAGGTTTCAAAACGCGCTTTTGGTAGAGATCGTCGTTTGCCAATGACGAACAAGTGGCAAGATAGGGAGTAGTTACATCCGGGGACTAGTTTTCTAGCCTCGAGATTGGAGTAATAAATGTTGTACGGTGGCACCCAAAATCGTCGAATAACTACCAAGGACTTACAAGTTGCGAAAGATAACGGTCAAAAGTGGCCAATGATTACTTGTTACGACGCATTGACTGCTGGAATTTTTGACGAAGCGGGTTTCCCCGTCTTACTTGTTGGAGATTCAGCCGCGATGGTCGTGTATGGATTTGACTCGACAATTCCAGTAACTGTTGATGACATGTTGCCATTAGTTGCTGCTGTTGAGCGAGGTAGTAAACGAGCGCTCGTCGTCGCGGACTTACCTTTTGGCTCTTATCAGAGTTCAGCCGCACAGGCATTAGCGACTGCAACCGTTTTTATGAAGCGCGCAAATGCCCATGCAGTGAAATTAGAAGGCGGGCAAAGCGTAGTCGAACAAGTGAAGACTCTGACCCAAGCAGGCATAGCAGTCATGGGTCATATCGGTCTAACTCCTCAATCAGTTCATGGCATGGGTGGGTATCGCGTCCAAGGACGTGGCGAACAAGCAGAAACTTTAATTGCAGATGCGCTTGCACTCCAAGAGGCTGGCGCATTTGCAATCGTTCTTGAAGTTGTTCCGGCAGAATTGGCGAAACAAATTTCAGAGTTGTTATCAATTCCTACCGTCGGGATTGGTGCTGGTAAAGACACGGATGCGCAAGTTATTGTCTGGCAGGATCTCCTTGGCATGGGTTCTGGAAAGCCAGCCAAATTCGTTAGACAATACGCAAATCTGCGCAGTGAGATATCTCAAGCCGTAAACAACTGGGCTCAAGATGTCATCAGCGGCGAGTACCCTGATGAGCAACATTCATATAGTTAGAAGAAATGCGTTGAATAAATGCAGACATGCTCCGGCGAACTGGTGAAATTCAGGTAAGCATTTCTACAAACTTTTTTTCACTTGCGATGCACATGATTACTGGGTCGAATCTTATGTTTCGTTGCGATAACTGCCTACACAACGACACTTCCCACACTTGGAAATTGTGATGCGAAAAAAACACATAAAAATGCGTGAAAAACTTTTTAAAAATAAATGCGACACGCTGGGAAAAAAGATTGCAAAAAGGGTTCACAAATGCTTTTTTTCTGTCACGCTATAACTAAGAACTTTCGGGAAGTCCGAAAGTCTTACCTCGAGGAGGAACTGTGGCTGTAAAAAAAGCCCCAGCAAAAAAAGTAGCCGCTAAGAAGGTTGCTAAGAAGGCTGTTGCCAAGAAGGCTCCAGCTAAGAAGGTTGCTGCCAAGAAGGTAGTAAAGAAGGCTCCAGCTAAGAAAGCTGCTGCTAAAAAGGTAGTCAAGAAGGCTGTTGCCAAGAAGGCTCCAGCACGTAAGACAGCTGCCAAGAAGGTAGTCAAGAAGGCTGTTGCCAAGAAGGCTCCAGCACGTAAGACAGCTGCCAAGAAGGTAGTCAAGAAGGCTGTTG
>VFKC01000026.1 GCA_009885745.1 Actinomycetota bacterium | reverse complement strand
AGTGTCATCAAGTTCATGATAGAAAGTAAGCCCAGTTGCCCGACTAGGGACACTTTTTAGAGCAAGTGAAATTTTCTTCTTCATGTTCCAGACAACCGCATTTGCAGATGTCGAACGCCCAGTGATTTTACCTAGTTGCACAGTCTGTGCGTAACTGTCATCGATTGTTACTGCAGCGTCTTGCATCAGGACCTTCACGCCAGCATCGCGCAAGGAACTTACCAAGTTGCCTGGATCGTAACTGATGACTACTAGGTCGGGATTGTAGTTGAGGATGCTTTCAATGTTCGGCGTGTAGCCAGAAAGAGAAGTTTTAGGGGCGCTTGCTGGGTAGTTCGATTGATTATCTACCGCCACAACCTTTGAGCCCGCACCAATCGCAAAAAGTATTTCAGTGGCTGTGGGGGATAGCGAAATTACTCGTGTTGGAGATTTAGTGAATGTTAAATTTGCGCCGTAATTTGAAATAGTTACTGGAAAGGGCTTTGGTGTTGCTGCATTTGTGCTGGACGTTGCAGAAGTTGATGCGCCGAGCGCAACAACAGCTAAGGCAACGGCCATAGATTTTTTGAACATATGTTCTCCTAGTGTGACCGAAGAAAAAAACGGCGAATCACTAGAGAAGTGAACCGACGAACTCTTCCTCGAGAGTTGTTTGGTTCCGTGTTCCCAGGCGACCTGACTTGTAACCAAAGGTCACTTCACAGTTGCGGGACAGCGCCGGAATTTCACCGGACTTCGCTGGTAACGCGGTGAGACAACTGTAGCACAAGTGATGAAAAAACTAAGAAGGTGGTTCTAGCGACATGGGGCCATAAATTTTTTCGTTTCCCTGATAGAGCGAAACGCCGGCGACACCAGAGTCGTAGAGTTTCTGCCATGTTTGACCTAGATACTCTTCTGCTTCTTCTTGAGAATTAAATGATTCTGTTACTGCGTCTTGCGGTAACAGTGCAGCAGGTTCACCTGTGGCCTGCGTGTAAACCCAAATCCAACTCATGGTTATGGTCTCCCTTCTGGCGATTGGGTGAGTTTGGGATTTCGTTCAATAAAACTCTCAAGTGCAGAATCGATCTTGTCCATGATTTCTTGCGCCAAGATGATCCCACTTGCTAGGGCAGCTTCGGTCACTTGTTCAGGTCGTGACGCCCCGATGATTGCTGAAGAAACATTGCGATTCTGAAGGACCCAAGCAACAGCAAGTTGACCCATTGTGATGCCGAGTTCTTGTGCGATTGGCTTCAAATTTTGCACAGCGCTGAGCAAATCGTCTTTAAGGAGGCGATCCATAAACATGGCACCTTCACCGGATGTGGCTCGTGTACCTTCAGGCAGTGTCTGGCCTGGCAAGTATTTTCCAGTTAAGACACCTTGTGCCATTGGTGACCAAACTATGTGACCGATTCCGTTTTGCTCACAGAGTGGGTTAACTTTTTCTTCAATTACCCTCCACAGCATTGAGTATTGCGGTTGACTTGAGATGAACCGATCAAATCCCATGTCTTTAGCAATTTTAAGAGCAGATTTGATCTCAGAGGCTTTCCATTCTGAAAATCCGATGTATAAAACTTTGCCAGCACGAACTAAATCATCAAAAGCTCGCAGGGTTTCTTCCAAAGGAGTTTCATAATCAAATCTGTGGGCTTGATATAGGTCTACATAGTCAGTGTTCAAGCGACGCAAGGAAGCGTTACAGGATTCCATGATGTGCTTACGTGAAAGGCCACTGTCATTGTGTCCTCGTGGACCTGTTGGGAAGTAAACCTTTGTGAATATTTCTAAGGATTCGCGACGTTGTCCGCCGAGTGCTCTGCCAAGGACTTCCTCTGCGCCAGTATTGGCGTACACATCAGCAGTATCAAAAGTTGTTATCCCAGCATCAAGAGCAGCATTCACACAAGCACGAGCTGTGTCCTCTGCTATTTGTGAAGCATGAGTTATCCAATTGCCATAGGCAATCTCTGAGACCTTTAAACCACTTGAACCTAAATATCTGAATTCCATACCTTGACTTTACTGATTTGGGCCATCAACGGAAAGATTTAGTTATAGGTGCTATTTAGATATTGATTTACCGCCTGCTTTGAAGATTGGCTTTGGTATGCGCAAACGGCGAAGTTGTAGAGCGCGCATAATTCCATAGGGGATTGCTCCGCGGGTCGATGGCGCCTCTGGAAAAGTTCGCCTGATGGCTGTGCGCAATTGAATTGAAACCAGGATCGTGTCCACAACAACAAGTATCAGCATTAATGTCCAAGCAACTAAAACATTTTTTTGTAGTGTTGCATTTTGAACCATGCCAAGAAGTAAGACGATGAATGCCATTGGCACGAAGTATTCGCCAACTGTGCGACGACTGTCGATGAATTCTCGAACATAGGCGCGGATAGGTCCGGCATCTCGCGCGGGAAGAAATTTCGGGTTGCCTGCAATTAATTCAGCGCGTGCATTCGCCCGTGACTCACGAGCTCGCACGCGATCAGCTTTGCGGTCAGCCTTTGAATCCTTTGAGCCCTTGAGTAAGTCTTTTCTTGTTGCCTGCGCATCTTTGCGTTTAGGAGTCGGACGCCCCTTACTTGCTGCCGCTTCTGACGTGTCTGGATTAATCTCGTTTGAACTCATAGACACTAATGCTAGTCTGCCAACGTGCGAGTGCTTGTTAGTCCCGATGGTTTCACTGGAACCTTGCGGGCCATTGATGCCGCTGAAGCGATTAAGAGCGGTTGGTTAGTAACCAATCCAAAAGATGAAATTGTGCTTCTACCAATGTCTGATGGTGGGCCAGGATTCATAGAATCGATAGCCTGCGCGCTAGGTGCAACTAAAATTCCATCGATTGTCACGGGAGTCAATGGTGATCCTGTCCAGGCACAGATTGCAGTCTTGGGCCAAAGTGTGTGGATTGAATCTGCCCAAGTGTGTGGGATTTCACTTGATAGTAGCGAGACTCGCAATCTTGAAACTGCGACAAGTTATGGGCTTGGGGAATTAATTAGACAAGCAGTGGAGCTGGGTGCGACAAACATCACAATTGGACTAGGTGGGACCGCTTGCAATGATGGTGGCGCTGGAATGCTGGCCGCCTTAGGAGCGACGTCAGTAGGTGCTGTGTTACAAAATGGCGGACTTGCATTACGTGACTTAACTTATGTGGATGTGCGCCCCGTCATTGAATTACTCGATGGAGTCTCTCTGATTGCCGCCAGTGACGTAGATAATCCATTTCTTGGTCTTCGTGGCGCCACTGCTATTTATGCACCACAAAAAGGCGCAGATGACGAGTTGGTAATGCTGCTTGAAGGAGCAATGGAAAACTTTGCGCGACTGCTTGGCAAAAGACTCGATGGTCGTGATGCAGCAGTTGCCCTTGGCGCTGGGGCTGCAGGAGGCATTGGCTTTGCCCTTATCCACCTCGGGGCTACTCGGATTGCGGGCATTTCAACCGTTATGGACATAATCCACATGGACTCAAAAATTGCAGACTGTGACTTGGTTATCACCGGAGAAGGCTGTCTAGATGATCAGAGCCTGTCTGGCAAAGTCGTTGCCGGCGTGGCCGCAAAGGCCGCAAGTTTGGGTAAACCATGCATCGTGCTAGCAGGTGAGGTCCGACTGGGAAAACGGGAATGTTCGGCCGCTGGGATTGATTCTGCCTATGCAGTAAAGGATTTGGTCGGTTTGGCCGAATCCTTGGCCAATCCAATGGAGTCTCTTAGTGCGCTAGCGACAAGAGTCGCGAGAACTTGGGGCAAGTTTTAGACAGAAACAGCATCGGCTACCAGCGTGCCTTAGACTGGGGAATGTAATTAAAGAAATTTTTGTTAAGCAGATAGTACATAGTGCTAGCAAAATCAGTAACTCAAAGGAGCATCATGACCGCCGAAGTATCAAGTGACGTAGTTGAAGAAGTAACTATCAATTCGAGCGTTGTGCTTACCGATGTTGCTGCCGAAAAGGTTCGCACTCTTCTAATTCAAGAGGGTCGCAACGATTTGAATTTGCGCATTGCAGTTCAGCCCGGTGGATGTTCTGGTTTGCGTTACCAACTTTTCTTCGATGATCGCAAACTCGATGGAGATGTTCGTGAAGAGATCAGTGGCGTTGGGGTAGTCGTGGATCGCATGAGCGTGCCATATCTAGGTGGCGCCATTATTGATTTTGTCGACACCATCGAGAAGCAAGGTTTCACGATTGACAATCCAAATGCAGGCGGATCGTGCGCATGTGGAGATTCATTTAGTTAAGAATTTTTTGTAAAGTACCCGTGCCTGTCTATCAGGGGCGGGTACTTTTCGTTAGGCTCAACTTATATGCGCATTGCAATTACTGGCTCAGTAGCAACTGACCATCTGATGACTTTCCCAGGTTTGTTCAATGATTCATTGATGGCTGACCAATTGCATAATGTGTCGTTGTCTTTCCTCGTGGACGATTTACAGATTCGTCGTGGCGGAGTGGCTGCAAACATTTGTTTCGGGATGGGTGTGCTTGGTGGCAATCCCTTATTGGTCGCAGCAGTTGGTAATGATTTCCTGGATTACCGCGCTTGGCTTCAGGAACATGGAGTGGACTGTCAACATGTGCACATCTCCACAAAAGCGCACACGGCAAGATTTATGTGCACCACAGATCAGGAACAAAATCAGATTGCGTCGTTTTATCCTGGCGCGATGTCAGAGTCAGCAGACATCAGTCTTGGGAGAATAAGTGAGGCAGTGGGTGGAATCGATTTGGCTCTTATTGGAGCTGATGACCCAAGCGCGATGATTGCTCACTCCAATGCTTGCCGCGACTTGGGGATCAAATTCATCGCTGATCCTTCTCAACAGTTGCCTCGACTTGATGGCGCTCAGACAATCAGCATCATTGATGGTGCTGATTTCCTATTCAATAATGAGTACGAAGCCACCTTGATTGAGCAGAGGACTGGCTGGACATCCAACGAGGTCCTAGAACATGTAGGAATCAGGGTTACGACACTTGGTAAGAATGGTGTGCAAATCACCTCAATTAAGGGACTAGACATTCATGTTCCGGTGGCTCAAGAGAAATCAATAAAGGATCCAACAGGTGTCGGTGATGCATTCCGAGCTGGCTTTATCACCGGTCTGGATTGGGGTCTAGGGCTGGAACGATGCGCTCAAGTGGGCTCACTACTTGCCACATACGTCATTGAAACAATTGGAACGCAAGAATTCACTTTGGATGAAGAAGATTTTGTTCGCAGACTTGGGGTGGCGTACGGGCAAGAGGCAGCAATGGAAGTTGAGCCACACCTCGGATCTTTAATTGCCAGGTAATTTGATAGGCAATCTGGATGGCTGATTCATCAAGTGGCTCAATTGATCTGCCTGATCCTAGGCTGGCACCCGAGGATTTTGACTTAATTGCTCTTGGCTATGTGGACAGTTCAGGACATGAATTAACTAGTGATCCAATGCCGCAGTGGCCCGTATTGACCAGGTTTGGCAGCAAATGGAACAGCGAAGTGCTAATTGCCGCATACCAACGGGGAATGTTTCCTATGCCTTTCGAGATAGATGGTGGAACTTTCACAATCGGTTGGTGGTCGCCGCAACCACGAGCAATTTTCATTCCAGAAACCGTTATTGCCAGCCGATCCTTGCGTAAGTCAATGAAGAATTTTTCATTTAGTGTTGATAAAGATTTCACAGGCGTAATGAGGGCATGTGCAAATCCAGACCGACCTTCGGGATGGATCAATGAGCAAGTGATTGAAAGTTTTACGCAGTTGCATCGCCAAGGCCTCGCTCACTCAATAGAGGTTAGAAATCTCGAGGGGGATTTGGTTGGCGGGCTTTATGGAGTTGAAGTTGGCGGAGTTTTTGCGGGGGAATCAATGTTCCATACCCAGCGGGATGCATCCAAGGCAGCTCTAGTGCATTTGGCTCAAATTATGAGTTTTGGATCAGGTCGTGTGATCGATACGCAATGGATGACAACACATCTGGAAAGTTTGGGCGCAGTAGAAATTGCGAGAAATGATTACTGTGACCTAGTAGAAAGTCTGCAAGATTTCCCAAGCGCATTTGCTGCCAGTAATCTGACCATCCAGCGTAAACGTTATCTTTAGCCGTTGTGTTCTGCATCACATTGAGGTAAATCTAATCTCCTTCGCGCGCCCTGACAGGTCACATCATCATCTTTTACAGTAGTCTTAAAGGGAGAAAAGCCCCAGTAATGTCGATCATTGACCCTTGCTGGATTGAAAAATATTAAGGATGAACGCTACGTGAAATCTAATGCTCCTCACAAGCGAACAGCGACGCTGTCGATGACTTTCGTGACCGTTGCATTACTTGCTGGTTGCTCAAATGATTCAGAATATGGCCGGTTAGGTATGCCAGCCCCAGCCACAGAAGAAGGCCCTAGAATCCTTTCCCTGTGGCAGGGATCATGGCTAGCCGCCATGGTTGTTGGCGTATTCGTCTGGGGACTCTTAATCTGGGCTATCGTTGCCTACCGTAGGCGCGAGGGCGATCCGTTGCCTTCTCAGATTCGCTACAGTGTCCCCATTGAAATCCTGTATACCGTAGCCCCACTTCTAATGATTCTGGTTCTGTTTTATTTCACCCAGCGCGATCAAACAATTTTGACCAAAATCTCCAACGAGCAAACACATAGCGTAAATGTTGTTGGTTGGCGTTGGTCATGGGCCTTCAATTACGAGGAAGAGAAAGCCTACGATGTCGGGACGCCTGGAGAACGTCCAACTCTCTGGCTACCTGTAGACGAAAAAGTGAAATTTGTTCTGACGTCTCCTGATGTCATTCATTCATTTTGGGTACCAGCTTTCTTGATGAAGATGGATATCGTGCCTGGTCGTCGTAATGCATTTGAGGTCACTCCTAACAAGTTGGGCACTTTTGTTGGGAAATGTGCTGAGTTATGTGGTGTCGATCACTCGCGGATGCTATTCAATGTGAAGGTTGTTTCTCGCGCTGACTACGATCTGCATATTGCTGAACTCAAAGCCAAAGGTCAGCAAGGTTCACTTGATAGCGGTCGCGCGAAAGTAGCAGGAGAGTAATTATGACGATTATTGATAAGCCGATTGCACAAGAGCAGCGTGAATTTGTCGGAAAACCGAAACTTTCCAAAGGTAGACAAGTTATCAAGTGGATGACCTCAACTGATCACAAAGTCATCGGCAATTTATACATGGTGACGTCTTTTAGCTTTTTCATTATCGCTGGTGCGATGGCGCTGATTATGCGTGCTGAACTTGGTCGCCCTGGGATGCAATTCATCAGCAATGAGCAATACAACCAGCTCTTTACGATGCATGGCACGTTGATGTTGTTCCTCTTTGCAACAGCACTATTTGCTGGTTTTGCAAATGCCATTATGCCTTTGCAAATTGGTGCGCCTGATGTGTCATTCCCGCGACTAAACATGATTAGTTACTGGCTTTACCTATTTGGCGGAATTGTCGTCATGTTGGGTTTCATCACCCCTGGTGGGGCCGCAGCTTTTGGCTGGTTTGCTTATTCACCGTTATCGAATGTTGTTAACTCGCCAAACATCGGATCTGATCTTTGGATTATGGGTCTAACCATGAGTGGCATGGCCAGTATCTTGGGTGCGGTTAACTTCATCACCACAATTTTCACAATGCGTGCCCCTGGAATGACCATGTTCCGAATGCCAGTATTTACCTGGAATGTGCTTTTAACTAGCGTCCTTGTTCTTATGGCATTTCCTGTCTTGGCTGCAGCGATGTTAATGCTTGAAGTAGATAGAAAGTTTGGCTCGCAGGTCTTTGATGCCGCTAATGGTGGCGCATTGCTCTGGCAACATTTGTTCTGGTTCTTTGGTCATCCAGAGGTCTATATTTTGGCGCTACCATTCTTTGGTATCGCTACCGAAATTTTGCCAGTATTTAGCCGCAAGCCAATCTTTGGGTACAAGGGTATTGTCTTTGCGACCATTGCCATTGCTGGGCTTTCGGTGTCAGTTTGGGCTCACCATATGTACGTCACAGGCGCGGTGAACTTACCTTTCTTCTCGTTCATGACCATGCTCATTGCAGTACCCACTGGTGTTAAGTTTTTCAACTGGATTGGCACAATGTGGGGAGGCTCAGTTTCGTTTGAAACGCCTATGCTTTGGACAATCGGCTTTCTAGCAACTTTCCTTTTCGGCGGGTTAACCGGAATTATATTGGCATCACCGCCGCTGGATTTTCATGTGAGTGATTCCTACTTTGTGGTAGCACACTTTCACTACGTAATTTTTGGCACCGTGGTGTTTGCCATGTTCGCTGGCTTTTATTTCTGGTGGCCAAAATTCACTGGCAAGATGCTTGATGAGCGCCTCGGTAAATTACATTTCTGGCTGGTATTTTTTGGCTTCCACATCACTTTCCTAGTTCAGCACTGGCTTGGAATTGAAGGTATGCCGCGTCGTTATGCAGATTATTTGGCCAGCGATGGCTTCACTGGATTAAATGAATTATCTACAATCGGCTCAATTGTCTTGGGTGCTTCAACTTTTGTATTCTTTTGGAACATATACAAGACACATAAGCATGCCCCGATGGTTAATTGCGATGATCCATGGGGTTGGGGTGCATCTCTTGAGTGGGCAACTTCATGCCCACCGCCGCGACACAACTTCACTTCAATCCCTCGGATTCGTAGTGAGCGACCTGCATTTGATTTGCATCACCCAGAGGCAGAAGGTATCGATTTACCCAAACGACAGAACATTTTCGACGACCTTGTCGGTGGCCCTGATTTGAAAGGACTATAACTATGAAGGTTGGCGGTCTTTTATTTGCTTTTGGTAGCGCATTTTTCCTACTGATTACTGCAATCTACTGGTTCATGACTGGTGAGGTTGTTGGAACAACTGCGCTTGCCTTAACAGGTGGTTTGGCTTTCCTGATTGGCTTCTATGTGCTTTTCACATCTAAGCGTGTTGGTGACTTGCCTGAAGATAATTCAATTGCGTTGATCAGTGATGCGGATTCAAATTATGGATTCTTTTCTCCGCATTCTTGGTGGCCTTTCATCATTGGACTTTCTACATTCACATTTGTTTTGGGATTCGTCTTTGCAAGTTGGCTAGCTGCACTAGGTATTATGCTCATTCTGTTTGCTACATTCGGATTGCTTTTTGAGTATTTCCGTGGCGAATTCGCAGATTAGTTTTAACTCATAAATGATTGGCAATCTGCGACTAGGTCTTGCGAGTCGAGCTGGCTATTTTGTCGGCTTGTTATCTAGGGCGCTAGGTCGTGGCCGGGGAGAGAGTATTCATGGACGTGTTTTGCTCAAGGTCTATCCATCAGCCTTAGAGAAACTTGCAGCTGGTCGGGACATAGTTCTCGTAAGCGGGACCAACGGTAAAACAACCACTACAACTCATCTAGCGAACATCCTTGCGCTCGGAACTGATGAACTTGTTAGCACGAGTACCTTTGGCGCGAACATGCATTCAGGCATTGCTACTGCGCTCGCCACTAAACCACGAAATCGCTACGTAGTACTCGAATGTGACGAACTGTATCTGCCATTTATGTATCAGGCGCTAAAGCCTAAAGTGATCGTTTTACTGAACTTGTCACGAGATCAATTGCATCGAACAGGTGAGGTGCGCAAGGTTGCTAACCTCTGGAATAAGACATTCACGCAAGATGATGTGACATTAGTGATAGATAGGGACGATCCTTTCTTAGAATTCGCGGCGGCGCATGCAGGACATGTTCTGCGCATAACTTTTGGCGGTCGCAAGCATCCTGATGCAGCGACTTGTCCATCGTGTTCAGCTTTGCTTGATTGGTCAGCAGGAGATTACAAGTGCGAATGTGGACTAGGCAGTGAACTGCCACAAGTCCGCGCAGATCAAAGACTGCGAGGGCCAGGAAGAAATTCGGTGCTAGCCATAGAAGCAGCAAGGCTTATGGGCGCAGTTGTTCCGGTTGATTTGCAAGAGGAATTGACCTCGAATGCTCCAGATAGAGTCAGCGAATTTAATGTCGCTGATCGAAAGATACCAACTAGATTGGCCAAGAATCCAGAGAGTTGGCGAGAGTCGCTAAGTCAGCTAAGTGCAAGTCAGATTATCCTGTCGGTGAATGCAAAAGGAATCGACGGGCTGGACACCTCTTGGCTTTGGGATATCGATTATGGTTCACTCAAATCAACAAAAGTTATCTGCACAGGAGACAGGCGACTAGATGTTGCTTATCGTCTCAGTGTGGCTGGTATTGACGTCGCTATTGCCGAGTCATTCGTCAAAGCAGTTGAAATGTTTACCTGCGAACAAATTGAAGCGATTGCCAGTTATACCGCTTTCCAAGATCTTGCCGCTAATTCTCTTGGGTTGTCTAGGGCCGTTACTGGTGGGCAACAATGAGTAAATTGCAGATTGTTAGGCTTTACCACGACCTGCTTGGAACCTATGGTGATCAGGGAAATGCGGAAATCTTGATTCATCGGGCTAGAGCTCGCGAATTTGATGTTGAGCTTCACGAAGTTGCCCCTGGCGAATCTGTACCAGACTCGGGCGACATCTATCTACTCGGTGGTGGCGAAGATGGTCCGCAGTCCATTGCGCTTGAAATGTTGCTTGCTGATGGTGGTTTGACTAGGGCAGTTTCCAAAGGAGCTTCACTGTTAGCTGTTTGCGCAGGCTTTCAACTAATTGGCACAGCCTTACCAAATAGTGCAGGTCAAGACGTTAAGGGACTTGAGATTGTAGATGTGACAACCATTTACACAGAGCAAGAACGATGCGTTGGTGAGCTAGTTATTGCTGGTCCATTGGATTTAGAAGGTAACCAAAGCATTTTCACGGGTTTTGAGAATCATCAGGGCCGCACAAAATTAGGTGAAGGGGTAAGTCCACTGGGAATTGTCTTGCGTGGATTTGGTAATGGATTTGCTAATGATTCCGGACAGATCGATGAAGGAGTACAAATGGGGAATGTGTATGGAACCTATATGCATGGTCCCGTTCTAGCTAGAAATCCATCGCTGGCTGATCAAATCCTCACGAGTGCTTTAGGTACGCTAGCCACGTATCACGATGAGTTTGCTCAAGCGCTTGCATCAGAGCGCCGGGCTACGCTCTGGCCAAATAATTAGTTTTACAAACGTAAAAACAGGACAACCCAAAAATGGATTGCCCTGTTTCTAAATTAGGTCTTAGTGACTATCAATTGCAGTGCGCTCATGGGCACCCAACTGATGAGCGAAATGTTCATCAGCTTCTGCTAGTTCTTCCTCAGTCGGTGCAGAGACATTTTCAGTGTAGAACCAGCCGGAAAGTTTGGCCTGAATCTTGGCTTTACGACCCTTTGGATTCCGTACCCCATGCTCATCTTCACCACTGGTAATTTCCAAAGCAGGCACATCAACTTTAGAAAGCAATACCGCACGTTCCTCAAATGAAACGGGTTCGTGAATTTCGATGAACTCACCATGCGGTAGGCGTAACACCCGCCCGGTTTCGTAGCCATGGAGCAACTTTTCTTTATCTCTGCGTTGTAGACCTAGGCAAATGCGCTTTGTCAGCACAAAAGCCAAGGGAGGAACAGCAAATAGCGCAAACCGTAAGGTCCAAATCACCGTATTGATTGAAAGGTTGAATGCTGTGGCCATGATGTCATTACCGCCAGCAATCCACAGTATTAAGTAGAAACTCAATGCCATTACCCCAAGAGCAGTACGTGTTGGAGCATTTCGTGGGCGATCTAGAATGTGATGTTCACGCTTGTCACCAGTAACCCAAGCTTCAATCCAAGGGTAGACCCCGAGGAGGGTGAACATGATTCCAGGAATAATTAATGCAGGAATTAACAAGTTCCAACTAATCGTGTGGCTCAGGATGTTCCACTCGATATTTGGTGTCAACCTAACAGCCCCATCAAGCCAGCCGATGTACCAGTCTGGCTGTGAACCTGCGGTGATTTGGGATGGAGTGTATGGGCCGTAAAGCCAGATTGGGTTAATTGTGACAAGCCCAGCAATCAATGAGGTAACACCGAACACGATGAAGAAGAATCCGCCAGCTTTAGCCATGTAGACCGGGTAGAGACGGTAACCAACTACGTTACTTTCGGTGCGACCAGGACCAGCAAACTGAGTGTGCTTCTGGTAGAAAACCATGATGAGGTGAACGGTTATCAGACCGAGCAAAATGCCTGGAATCAACAAAATGTGTACGGAATAAAGACGTGGAATAAAGTCTGTGCCTGGGAATTCGCCACCGAATACGAACATGGCAACATAGGTGCCAACAAGTGGAATTGCTTGGATGATTCCCTGAGCAATGCGCAATCCAGTGCCGGAAAGAAGATCATCAGGTAGTGAGTATCCAGCGAATCCCTCGAGAATTGCCAAGGTGAGTAGTCCCGTGCCAATTAACCAGTTCAGTTCGCGGGGCTTGCGGAACGCTCCAGTGAAAAATACTCGAAGTAGGTGGACGGTTACTGCGGCAACGAAGAATAGTGCTGCCCAGTGGTGGATTTGGCGCATAAGCATTCCGCCGCGAACATCAAAGGAGATATTAAGTGCTGAACTATAGGCCTCGGACATCTTGACACCTTTAAGTGGCAAGTATGAGCCGTTATAAATAACTTCGGTCATTGATGGGTTGAACCAAAGCGTTAAGTACGTACCCGAAAGCAGCAGAATAATAAAGCTGTATAGGGCAATCTCGCCCAGCATGAATGACCAGTGGTCAGGAAAAACCTTGTCTAACAGGCGCTTAGTGAAATTGGCCGAAGCAAGACGGTCGTCAACGTAACCTGCGGCAACACCTACTTTGCTAATGACTACGTTCTCTGATGCCTTTTGTTGTGTGTCGCTCATCCGCGCTCCCAGAAACTTGGTCCAACTGGTTCTTTAAAATCGCCACGAGCAATCAAGTAACCCTCGTTATCTACTGTAATTGCAAGTTGCGGCATCCGCCTGGCAGCAGGACCAAAAATCACATTACCCTTGTTGGCCAGGTCAAATGTCGATTGATGGCATGGGCACAAAAGGTGATGCGTGCGCTGTTGGTAAAGGGAAATTGGGCAACCGACGTGCGTGCAGATCTTAGAAAAAGCCAAGATTCCCTCGTAATCCCAATTTTCGCCCTGTTGAGCAATTATCTCGGCTGGATCCATTCGCACCAAAATGATTGAGGCTTTTCCTCGCTGATTTAGATTGCCTTCACTTTCTTCGATTTCAAGTAAGTTTTCAGGCACAGCATTGATCAAACCACCGACAGGTATGTCTGAGGCTTTAATCTTTTGGTAAGTCGCATCTGTAACCAGATGTACATTTTTCTTCCATATCGTGTTGCGCAGAAGAGTCTTTGGCATTGGTCCTAAGTCGCGCAAAAGCACAACCAAGGGAATCGGTAGTAAAGCCAACGCTCCCAAAAGCGTACGTCTGATTAATTTGTGTTCACCAAATCCTGATTCTGCCGCTCCGCGATTGAAGATTTCAACTACTTCAGCGCGTTCGGCAGCGGAAGAGGATAGCGAGTGACGTTCTTGGGTTACTTCGACATCTGGCATTAGTTTCTTAGCCCAATGGATTGCCCCGGTTCCAATAAGAAACAAAGCTAAGCCAAGAGTGAGCCCGAGAAGCACATGGTTAGTCCCGACTGTACCGAGTACTGGGATTGCAACGAGCGAAGTGTTGGGTACCTTGATATATGCAACTGTAAAAGCAATTAGTAGCGCAATTGAACTTGCAAACATCAACGCGACTTGACGCTCTGCTCGCTTGGCGGCTATCGGATCGATATCAGCCCGCCTTGGAGTGTGCGCGGGCAGCGGAAGTACTGGAACTCCAGAAACCACATCTTTGCCATCGCGGGCGCCAATTGGATCACTTGAACTTAATTCAATTTCATTCATCGTGATTTGGCTCCAATCCAAACTGCAATACCAAGTAGTGCACCCAGGCCAATAACCCAGATAAACAGACCTTCTGTAACAGTCCCAAGACGACCAAGTCCGTAACCGCCCGGGTCTTCTTGCTTCTGCAATTCTTCAATGTACCGAATGATATCGCGCTTATCTGTTGGGCGCATTGTGTTGTCGCTAAACACTGGCATGGACTGTGGCCCGCTGAGCATTGCCTCATAGATGTGCTTTGCTGAGGATTTCATCAAACTAGGCGCCCAACGACCCTCTGAAAGTGCGCCACCTCGGCCGGAAAAGCTATGACATTGGGCACAGTTAGTGCGAAATAGTTCGCCGCCAAGCGCTAGGTCGGCATCTGCGGTAGACACGTCTTCAACTGTTGGAATCTGCGGACCAGGTCCAAGGCTTGCGATGTATGCGGCTAGCGCGGCAATTTCAGCGGGACTATAAACGACTTTCTTTACTGGCGCTTGAATTCCAGGACCAGCCATAGGCATACGACCGGTTGCTACATTGAAGTCAACAGCAGCAGCACCAACTCCAATAAGTGAAGGTGCATCAGTAGACCCCTGCGCGGCTAATCCGTGACAAGAAGAGCAACCTTCGAGAAACAATTGCTTGCCAGCAGTTACCTGCGTTGCTGAAGGCGCGCTTACCTTTGGCGCTGTGCCAGCGGCCACTGCTGCGTATGCAGCGCCTGTTGTACCAAGTGCAACCACCAGCACAGCCAATAGAGCTGCTGGATGTCTACGACTTATTGCCACTTTTGTTCCTTTGTCATTTGTTTTGGATAAAAATTATTTGATGAGGTAGATGGTGGCGAAAAGGCCAATCCAAACAACATCTACGAAGTGCCAATAGTAAGAAACCACGATGGCCGAGGTTGCTTGCTGATGGGTGAAATTGCGGCTCGCGTATGTTCTGGCAATGACGAATAGAAAGGCTAGAAGCCCGCCGGTCACATGCAAACCGTGGAAGCCAGTGGTTAAGTAGAAGGCTGAGCCATAGGCGGATGAAGAAAGAGTTAAACCTTCGCGCACCAAACTCACGTATTCGGCAACCTGACCACCAACGAAAACTGCGCCCATGAGGAAAGTAATCGAGAACCACTTGCGAAGGTTCTTTACGTCACCACGCTCGGCAGCGAAAACACCTAATTGGCAGGTGACACTCGAAAGCACCAAAATTGTGGTGTTAGTTGCAGCAAATGGGATGTTCAGCATCTCGACAGACTCTGCCCACACATCTGGATTTACTGAACGTAATGTGAAATACATGGCGAACAAAGCAGAGAAAAACATCAACTCGCTAGAAAGCCAAACGATCGTGCCAACTGACACCATATTGGGTCGTTCGGCTTGGGTAGGAACTCTTATTGCAGGCACAGTAGTCACAGGTCAAGTTTACTGAAAACTCAGGTGTCTGCATTGGTTGGGACGGGTGTTTTGATTTGATTGAGATACATGACACATTCATGCAAGGCGATGCAAAGATTTGACATGGAATCAGTTACGCTCTTTCCTGTGTCGAATTCTGATCGCGTCCTTAAAGTACTGGTCTACAGTGACGATTCAACGGTGCGTCAAAGCGTTAGGACTTCGCTCGGTCGTAAGCCTTCAGTCGACATAAGTGATGTTGAGTTATTCGAATGCGCTACGCAGCCAGCTGTTATTGCGGCTGTTGATAAATCGAAGTTTGACCTAATTATCTTGGACGGGGAAGCAACCCCATCTGGTGGTATGGGTGTGTCTCGACAGCTTAAAGATGAGATTTACAACTGTCCGCCAATCTTGGTGCTCGTAGGTCGCCTCGATGATCGGTGGCTTGCCTCTTGGTCTAGGGCTGATGCGGTAGTCGCTCACCCGATTGATCCACGTGCCCTCGTTAAGGCAGTAATTGAACTACTCCCGAAATCATCTGTAATTTCCTAGTTGAGGCAGGAATATGTCTGAGTTTCAATGGAAAGACATTCTTGCGGTTTTAGGTGCTCGGGTAGATTTAACAACTGAGCAGTCCGTGTGGGCTATGCAAACCTTGATGTCGGGGACTGCAACAGATGCACAAATTTCTGCATTTGTGTTTGGACTTAAAGTCAAGGGCGAAACAGCAACTGAGATTTCTGGTTTAGTTACGGCAATGCTTAATAACGCAGTACTCGTGCCAGTTGGACGAGTGTCGGTTGATGTAGTCGGTACAGGCGGCGATGGTGCGAATACCGTAAATATTTCCACGATGTCAGCAATCGTTGTCGCTGGAGCCGGCATACCCGTTCTTAAGCACGGCAACCGTGCCGCTTCCTCGAAGTCGGGTACGGCTGATGTGCTCGAGGCGCTAGGTGTAGAAATTTCAATTGCGCCAGAACATGTCGCAACATGTTTAGTTGATGCAGGAATCGCTTTTTGTTTTGCGCCGAATCACCATCCAGCCATGCGTTATGCAGGTCCTGTGCGCAAAGAGCTGGCAATTCCAACGGTCTTTAATGTGTTGGGACCATTGGCAAATCCAGGTCAGCCGCCGGCGGCTCTTCTTGGTTGCGCTGACATTCGGATGGCACCGGTGCTCGCACAAGTACAACTTGAACGAGGGCTGCAATCGATTATCGTTCGCAGCGATGAGGGTTTGGATGAACTATCAACCTCGAGCACTTCGCAAGCCTGGGACACGACATCTGGGTATTTGCGACACGAGGTTATTGATCCTCAGGCGCTAGGTTTGCAGGTCTCGACATTGGAACAATTACGTGGCGCAGACGCATCTCAAAATGCACAAGTTGTCCGCGACTTGCTAGCAGGATCCAATGAGGGGGATCTGGCTGTCATCCGCGAAGTAGTAGCTCTTAACGCGGCCGCGGCAATGGTCGCTTTTGATGCTGCCAATGGTGATTCAAGATTTGGCGAGGTAACCGCAACCCTAAATTCTCGCATTCGCAATGCGTTGCCGTTAGCTTTCAAGTCCATTGATGATGGTGGTGCTCAAAAGGCACTCGCTCGATGGATTAGGGTCACCCAGGAATTGATAAAACTTTAATCGGGCTGATTTAGTCTCTGCCTCATGCCAGCAGGGAGTCCTAGGCCAACAGGCATAGACCAAGTGCATCCGGGCGAAATTTCCACGATTCGTGTGTGGCCGTCCCCTAACCAGCGCAGAAGTGCTTCTGTTTCGCCCACTAGAGTTTCTTGATCAATGTCAGCAGCACTTGTGACTAGAGCGGCTTTAGCCAGTGCTTGGGCATCTTGTCCCGGTAATGCGTGCACACTAGCTGCGAGTCTTCCTCGTTTGATGACATTGATTTGCCACCCTCCGGTAGGCGTGTTGGAAACAGCGACCATCTCGGGAATAACTCTTAACGAGCGTACGGCAGCAGCTCTATGTGAGCCGAGCCTGAATGCGTTTAGTCGATCTCGAATTATTTGAGCATCTTCGAAACGCTCAGATTGGGCAAGAGACTCCATTTTAGAAGTCAGATTGTTAACCAGCCCTGCGTGATTCTGTGTCATCAGAGTGTCGAGTTCATCAATGAGTTCGAGGTAATCTTCATTGCTTGACCCATCAACGCATGGAGCAACACATCGATTAATCTCGGCAAGCACGCAAGGCGTCATACTTGTTGCTTTTGTGATTTTTTCCTTGCATTGACGAATAGGTAAAACATCATAGACAGCCGCAATGGCTAGCTCGGCTTGTTGCTGTCCATGGAAAGGTCCGATTATTCGGTCACCTTTTTCGCTGGTGTTACCCTTACGAATTATTGAAAGCCTTGGGAACCTCTCTTCTGTTACGCGCACCCACGCCGTACTTTCTGGCTTTCTGGACCGGATGTTGTAGCGAGGTTTTAACTCAGCGATTAGTCTCAGTTCACGGATAAATGCCTCAAGGGAACTCGCACAAACAATCGCTTCCACTGACTCGGCCAGCGCGATCATTGAGTTGATCTGTTTGCGACTCTCGCTTGCAGTGAAATAAGTTTTCACGCGGCGTTTTATGTTTGTTGAAGTGCCCACGTACAGTGGAAACTTTTTCGCATCATAAAAGATGTAAACGCCAGGTGACTCGGGTAACTCATCAGCGAGATGGCGTTTGAGTCTGCGCTTTTCAGTTGCAGCGCCATCAAACTTAGCGAGTGCTTCAAGATCGCTAACACCTAGGTTACCGAGTCTTTCAATTAGGCCATAGAGCACTGTGACAGTTGCCCGAGCGTCATCCAAGGCGCGATGTGTTGGTGTGGTTTGCGCATGAAAGTACTTTGCTAATGTGCTCAGTTTGTTATTAATTACCTCGCCATTTCGCAGAACTTTTCGGGCGATGATCACGGTGTCCAAAATTCTGGGTCTAGTCCAACTTATGTCGAATTTCTTACAAGCACCAAATAGGAACCCAACATCAAATGGCGCATTGTGGGCAACGAGTACAGGTCCATCTGGTTGCCCAAAACCTGCAAAATCCAGGAATGCCGAGACCCCTTCGCGCACACTAGGCGCATCCGCTACATGAAATTGCGTGATTCCAGTCAAGGCACTAATAAATGGTGGGATTGGTACTCCTGGATTGGTAAATGTCCTAAACTCGCCAAGCACTTCACCACCTCGGACTTTAACCGCTCCGATTTCGGTTATCCCAGCCTCATTGGCGGGTCCGCCAGCGGTTTCTAAGTCCACAATCACAAAAGTTACTTGATTCAGTGGTGTGGCAATGTCATCAAAGGTAAGTGGATAAAAATCCGGTTCCATTTGTTCCGAAAGATAGACATCTTGGGTGTCTTGAAGAGGAGTCAATGCACCCAAGTTCTCCTTATTCATAGTTGGACTTTACAACTTAGCTGCGACATGAGCGATGTGAGCATGTATTTGCATGCGCAGATCATCGGCGTGTCTGATTTAAGAAATATGTCTTACCTGTCTTCTATTTTGATTTTAATTAGTAATTGCTAGGAATGAGGAAACGATGTTAGTAGATTGTCAAAGCTGTGTGATGCGCGATCTTGCCTGTGGTGATTGCGTGGTTTCACTATTGATTGGTCCAATCGGTGGATCAATCGAGGAACATAAGGATTCATTCGCGGTATTAGCTAACGCTGGTCTAGTTCCACCGTTACGCCTGCTGACCAATGATGCAATTTCACCTGAAAATAGCGAGAGTGACGAAATCGTCACTTTTGAACAAAAAGATGCAGTTGGTCGCTAAAAGATACGACAGAATGGAAGGCGTGAATGTTGCTGCACCGTTATCAGTATCTGGTGAGCAAACACTCGTAATAACTAATGACTACCCGCCTCGGTCTGGCGGTATTCAGACTTTCGTTTTTGAAATGGTGCGAAGGTTTGCGGCCGACTCCGTAACAGTTCTCACATCAAGCTTTGCGGGTGCCGAGGAGTTTGATTCGCAACATGCTTGGGAAGTTGTTCGGATGGATACCGAAATTCTCCTACCAAAGAAAGCAACTCTGCTTGAAGCAATCAGAATAATTGAACAAAAGAGTATTACTCGTGTGGTGTTTGGCGCGGCTGCACCTTTGGGATTGCTGGCCAAGGAGTTGCGTGAACTCGGTGTTGAAGTAATCATCGGAATTACACATGGACACGAGGCGGGCTGGGCATCAACACCCGGTACTCGTCAAGCTTTAGGTCGGATCGGGGAGTACACCAATCGATTGACCTACTTAGGCCCCTATACCCAAAAAAGGATTTCTGCCGCACTCGAGCCCGAAGATGCAAGCAACCTGCGCCAATTGACTCCAGGTGTTGATACCGAAGAATTCCATCCACGTCGTAAGGAATTAGCCCACATTTTTCGTGAACAAATTGGATTGCAGAACCGTCCAGTGATTGTATGTGTGTCCAGAATTATGGCGCGTAAAGGTCAGGACACTCTCATTGAAGCTATGTCTTTGATAAAACAAGAGATTCCAGATGTTGCTCTTTTGATTGTTGGAGATGGTCCATACAGACCACAATTAGAGAAACGAATTCAGACTCTTGATCTTGAACAGGATGTTTTTTTCACTGGGAAAGTTGCAAAAGAAGATTTGCCAACTTGGTATGCCGTCGGTGATGTGTTTGCAATGCCGTGTCGAACACGAGCAGCCGGATGGGATGTTGAAGGGCTAGGAATTGTATATCTTGAGGCATCTGCAACAGGATTACCCGTAGTGGCGGGAGATTCAGGTGGCGCTCCTGATGCAGTTATTGAGGGAGTAACTGGATTTATAGTCGATGCAAGGAACGAAAAGCCAGTAGCTGGGGCAATTGTTCATTTATTGAATGATCCAGAACTAGCCAAGCAAATGGGAATCGCCGGCCGAGCATGGGTTGAGCAATCCTGGACCTGGGATTACTCATTTAACCGACTAAAGCAGATGCTTTCTGGACACGACCCTGATCAGCTGGTTTGATTTTTAGGTTTGACCAGCACAAGTAGGTTGCTGCAATCAGAGTCACGATTCGAATTGTATGAAGTGTTACTGGCAACAACTCGCCAATTTCAAATTCAATGTACATAGCCGGATATATTATTGACCCACACAGTGAACTGGTGAGTATCAATCCGACAATCCAGGCAAAATGACGTTGTGGTTTGAATGCGCATACTGCAAGCAATGCCACAATCCAGACTATATATTGTGGTGACAATACTCTGCTAGTCACCATTGAAATTAGCACCGCAAGCAAGGTCAAGTCGCTGGCTTCGACATGCTCTAATCCTCCGCGGTATCGACGCCAAATGAGATTTCCTAGAAGTACTGCACCAACTGCGGTAATCAAGAGGCAGACGAGTCTTGTTCCAGATGCAACAACTTCGACTGCTCCATAAAGTAACTCAATCTTTATGTCTTTCGGTCCTGCGTTCCAAATCATGTGTGGCAAAGCACCAACTGATTCAATTTGTAAACCTCTAGATCGCTGGCCAGTGATGAAAGAGAAACTTCCCGGCCACCAAGCGATCATGATTAGAGAGCCACTTACAAAAGTCACAGTGAAGGCGGTGAATACCTTTGAAGCAGCTGCGCGCGGCGTGGCTATCAGACCAAGCACTGGCCAGACTTTCAGCAATGCACCAAGAGCTACAAGTGCGCCGAATGCGTTTGGCGAGGAAAAGAGAATTAGCGCGGCAACCATCGCTAGTGTCGGGAAAATATCCAGTCGCCCAAACATAATTGGTCCAATAAAAATTGGTGCTGCTACCCAAATCAATGGTGGGAATGGGTTTAAGGTTGCAAGCCTTTTGGCATGTTTCATTATCAAGGCCATAATTCCCAAATCAGCCAAGAGAGCAAAAGCGACAAACCCCACAGAGCCAGGACCGAGGGCATGAGCGAAGCAAAAAATTAGCGCAGCTAGGGGAGGGTATTGCCACATCGGATCATTTAGCGGAAATTGACCGTTGGAGATGTTTTCTGCCCACCAGTTGTACAGGGCAACATCTGCCAGCCAACCCGAAACAGGACGAGCCGTTTGGACGGCGGCATAGATGGCTATCGCTCTTGTAATTGCCCAGCCACTGAAAATAATTATTGTGCGTGAAAGCAAATTCAAAGCATTTCCTAGTTGTAGAGTGATGCGATTTGGTTGGCAAAGTCATCAGTGACTAGATGTCTCTTGATGCTCATCTTAGGAGTCAAATATCCGTTT
The DNA here is from genome assembly GCA_009885745.1 of Actinomycetota bacterium. GTDB lineage: Bacteria > Actinomycetota > Actinomycetes > S36-B12 > UBA5976 > UBA5976. The sequence continues at coordinate 36,051 of VFKC01000026.1, read as the reverse complement.
TCGACAGTAAAATCGGTCTCAAGAATAACAAACTTCTTAATCGCTTCAGAATTGGAAACAGCCTCATTAGCGACATTGATTACTCGCTGCACAATTTCGCGGACTCGCTTGTCATTCACAAGATCATCCAGTGAGCCCATTTCAATATCATGCGAGGCAAGTATTCCGGGCAGGGCATCAGTATCCAAGGTAATCAGGGCCGCAATAAATGGCCTGGCATCTCCAACGACCACACACTGACTAATTATGGGATTAGCCCTAAGTCGGTCCTCTAAAACCGCTGGAGCAACATTTTTGCCCCCATTTGTAACCAGGATTTCCTTCTTACGCCCAGTTATGTAGAGGAATCCATCCTGGTCCAAATGCCCAATGTCTCCTGTTTTCAACCAGCCATCCGCAGTGAAGGATTCTGCTGTTGCTTGGGCGTTTTGCCAGTATCCCTTAAAGATGTGCGCACCCATAAGTTCGATCTCGCCGTCATCTGCAATTCGGATTGATGTGCCAAAAACCGGGCGACCAACCGATCCAATTTTTATAGCGCCTGGAATGTTCAGTGAAGTGCCAGCGGTGGTTTCTGTTAAGCCATAGCCCTCAAGGACCATTAAGCCCAGGCCACGAAAATAATGTCCAAGCCGTTCACCCAGCGATGCGCCACCAGAGATGGCATGGGTCACCCTTGCGCCCATTGCTGTTCGCAGTTTTGAATAGACCAGTCGATCGTAAAGGCCATGTTGTATGCGCAGCGAGATTGGTATCTGACCCACTGAAATCGCTTCGCTATATTTGATTGCGACACTCGTTGCCCGATCAAAGATGGCGCCTTTTAACTTTCCAGCATTATGAGCCTTGGAACTTGCACCGTTGAATACTTTTTCAAATACGCGAGGCACTGCCAATAAAAAAGTTGGTTTGAATGAGCCCATCTCTTGTAAAAGAAATGCCGGGTTGGGGCAATGGCCAATGGTTACTCGGGAGCGAATCATTGCAACCTCAATCATGCGTCCGAAAACATGTGCAAGAGGTAAGAAAAGCAAAGTTGAAGCTCCGGGTACTGCAAATATCTCAGGTATGCCAGCGATTAGATTGTCAGATTCGGACATCAAATTACCGTGAGTCAGCATGCATCCTTTTGGCCGCCCAGTCGTACCCGATGTGTAGATGATGGTGGCTAAGTCTTCATGAGTGGCCAATTTGCGACGCTCATCAAGTTGCTCGTCGGTGATGCTCATTCCCTTGGCCGTCAAGTCATCAATTGCATTTTCGTTAAATACATAAGTTCGGGTCATGAGAGGGACATTTGCCGATACTGATTCAAATGTTTGAACGTTGCGCTGAGTTTCAAAGAAAGTAGCAACTACGCCACTATCGGTCATCATCCATTCAATCTGTTCTGGGGATGATGTTTCATAGATTGGTACTGAGATTGCGCCGGCATACCAAATCGCATAATCCGCTAGTGTCCACTGATAATTCGTGCGTGAAAAAATGGCTATTCGCTGTCCAGGTTCGATACCATCTGCCATTAGACCTTTGGCGAGATTTTGTACTTGTGTTTGAAACTCCAAACTTGAGATGTCATGCCATGTTTTTTCTGATTGAACTGAAATGACTGGTGCGCTGGGAAATTGAAGCGCATTGTGTTCTACGTGATCAGTAAGGTTCCCTACTGGAGGAAGATCCACCAAACTCGGTTCGCTGATGAATTTTAATCGGGACTCTTGCGTGCTACTCATCCATTTAGGTTAGCGGAAATTATCTTGTTACTACCGATTTGTTATAGACCTTTTTAGACCGGTCTCTCTTTACTTACCTGTGCTCAAGGTGAATAGACCTAGGCCGCTATACGTGTGTCAAGTTTGTAATACTGGCCCGAATGGCTACGGTAATAGATGTGTCAGAAAATGATGGTTTTTATCGGTTCCTGAAAAGTGTTGCGATTGGTCCAGCCATCGACATTAGTTTTAATCCGTGGGTAAAGGGTTTGGAGAATATCCCAACCGATGGTGCTGCCATCTTGGCAAGTAATCACCTCTCATTTTCAGACTCCATCTTTCTTCCAGTGGCGGTGCCAAGAAAAATTACTTTTCTGGCAAAGGCCGAATATTTCAATGCCCCAGGTATTCGCGGCAAGGTAACGGGAGCATTTTTTAGAGGCGCTGGCCAAGTTCCAGTTGATCGCACAGGTGGCAACGCGGGTACCGCAGCAATTTCAACTGGGGTGCGCCTGCTTAACGAAGGCCATCTCTTAGGTATTTACCCTGAGGGAACAAGATCTCCAGATGGTCGCCTTTACCGTGGCAAAACCGGTGTGGCTCGAATGGCTCTCGAAGCTAGAGTCCAAGTGATACCCGTAGCTATGGTGAATACAGACAAAGTGCAACCTGTTGGACGAGTGCGTCCTAACTTCAACGTAGATGTTGGCATAAACATCGGCAAGCCACTGGATTTTTCTCGTTACTACGGAATGGAAGATGACCGATTCGTGTTGCGCTCACTTACCGATGAGATTACTTACAAAATCATGGAATTATCGGGCCAAGAGTACGTTGATAAGTACGCATCACGCTCTCGGGCCAATCCGAAGTAAGTTTTTAAAGAATATTGGTCCCAAAGATTTGAGTGGAACCCAGTCAAAACAGGATCCCACTCAAATCGCAAAAACTTAGCCCGAGTTAATGGTGCAGAGTCGCGCCTTTAGGCTGACCAATTTCGCTTAGCAATTCAGTGAACCAATCTTGGTCAACGTCAAAAGCCTTTCCACCAGCAACACGTTCGAATTCACAGGCTCGAATGACATTATTGGCATTCTCGTCCATACCTACAAGGCCACTTACGCCATCAAGCGCCGCCTGCACTGCAACAATCGCGCAATCCTTAATAAGTTTGCGATCACGTTCATTGGCAGGAGCTGAACGAGCGTAGTACCCGCTCTTTTGCACGAGTACTTTTTCTGCACCAATCATCGGTGCGAACTGATTGGCGAACCATGCACCAGGATTGATTTTGTCGATTTTGACGTGACCGAATGGATCCACTGGAACTTCCTCGCCGCGGCTCTTTAGTTCAGCGACTATTGAGTCAACACCAGCGCCTTCGGAAAGGAAAATATTCACATTCCCGAGGGTGTCCATGATGCCACTCAAGCGACTTGCTTCAGCATCCAAATCAATATCCAACTCAGGAACATACACGGCATGAACATCGCGACGCGCTTGAAGCAAACCGAAAGATTCCAACCACTCTTGCTCATCCAGTAAGTTGCGATAACTCAGGGCGGTAGCGGCGGTTAGCCACCCACAGTGACGACCCATCACTTCATGAACAATCAACATGCGCGGATTTGAAGTGTGCTCTGAGACAACATTGCTGAAGTAATGAGCACCTTCATCTGCAGCGGTCCAAGCGCCTAGCGATTGTGCGATTGGGAAAACATCATTGTCAATTGTCTTCGGCAATCCAACCACGCCAAGGCCGTAGTTGTTTTTGGCCAAGAACGCCGCAAGGTCAGCAGCGGCCGTGTTGGTGTCATCTCCACCAATAGTGTGCAAAACATCAACGCCATCTTTAACCAATTGGTCGGCGGCAACTTGTTGTGGATCTTGTCCCTCTTTAACTAATCCACGGGCAACGCAATCAGCTACGTTAGTCAATTTCACTCTACTGTTACCGATTGGACTGCCACCAAAATCTTGCAACAAGTGCGCCTTATCTCGAACCTCTTGGGTCACCACAAATGAGTCACCACGCAGGAGACCGTGATAGCCATTGCGGTAAGCGATGATTTCAACATCAGGGGCAACAGCGGTGTATTGCTCAATTAAGGCGCCAACGGCGGAGGATAAGCAGGGAGCAAGGCCACCTGCGGTCAATAAAGCTACTTTGCGAATTGTCATGAGAATAAATCTATCGGTGTATGTATTTGATCTTGAAACTGCATCCGAGGGCAACGCGATTTATGAATAGAGCCCAATCGCGACTAATCTAGAAACGTGTCTGAAATAACATGGCCGCACTTAGCTGCTGCTCAACAACCAGAATGGCCTGATGCTGTCGCTTTACAGCGCGTTCATGAAACCTTACTTGCACTACCTCCTTTGGTGTTCGCGGGTGAGTGCGACGAGTTAACAGTAAAACTTGGCGAAGCCGCACTGGGTAACGCCTTTGTGTTAATGGGTGGCGACTGTGCCGAGACCTTTGTTGCGAACACTGCTGATTCAATTCGTGCCCGCCTAAAAACGGTATTGCAAATGGCAATCGTATTGACCTATGGCGCGTCACTTCCAGTGGTAAAAATCGGACGTATTGCCGGTCAATACGGAAAGCCTCGCAGTTCAGGTATGGAAACTATTGATGGCGTATCTTTACCTTCATATCGTGGTGATGCGGTTAACGGTCTTGCCTTCACCCCAGAATCTCGCATACCTGATCCAACGCGCCTGATTGATGTCTATCACGCAAGCGCTGCTGCCTTGAATCTTGTTCGTGCTTTTACTCAAGGTGGATATGCAGATTTACGCCAGGTGCATGCATGGAATCAAGATTTTGTAAGCGAATCAACACCAGGCAAACGCTACGAAGAGATGGCTGGGGAAATTGACCGTGCACTGTCTTTCATGACGGCTATTGGCGCTGACCCTGAAGAGTTCCGCCGCGTTGATTTCTATGCAAGTCATGAAGCGTTATTGCTTGATTATGAAAAGCCGCTTACGCGTATCGACTCACGAACTGGCAATCCATACGACGTATCTGGCCACTTTGTGTGGATTGGCGAGCGCACACGAGAAATGGATGGAGCTCACATAGATTTTGCTGCCAAGATCAGCAACCCTATTGGGGTAAAGGTCGGGCCAAAGACGACTCCGGCCGATGTATTAGCCCTGCTAGAACGCCTGAACCCAAACCGCATCCCTGGTCGATTGATGCTTATTACCCGGATGGGTGCTGGCAACATCCGCGATGTACTGCCGGGCATTATCGAGACAGTCAAGAACACAGATCATCCCGTTTTATGGGTATGCGACCCTATGCATGGAAATACTCGCGAAACTGCCAGTGGTCACAAAACCAGATTATTCGAGGACGTTCTTGATGAAGTTAGAGGCTTCTTCCAGGTACATGCCCAGATGGGAACGCATCCAGGCGGAATCCACATTGAACTCACTGGTGATGATGTCACTGAATGCCTTGGCGGTATCAGTGGTGTGAGTGAAGATGACTTACCTTTTAGATATGAGACTGCCTGTGATCCAAGACTCAACCGCATACAAAGTTTAGATTTAGCGTTCCAAGTTGCTGAGATGCTTGGAAGTCGTCGTAACTAACTGAGTGGAGAGTTAAACAATTTCCAATGTGACCGTGCTCGCGCGCGGCGCTTGGTTGTTGCCTGCTGGACTTTGCGAGTAGACGGTGTTTAACACAGCAATGCCTAATCTGTTGTGGGTAATGACCTTGAAGCCAGCATCCTTCAAAAGAGCGACTGCTTCATCTGTACCCATCCCTACAACATTAGGGACGTCAATAAGTGCAGGGCCCTTACTTACGGTTACTTTGACTTTGCTTCCTTTAGCCACACTTGTGCCAGGGACTGGATCGCTAGAAATAATTGTTCCTTCTTTGCTGTCATCAAATATTTGATCGACAACATCAAGACTTAAACCGAGCTTGCCTAGCATCTTTGTCGCTACCGCAACACTGACGCCAGCAATACCTGGCACAGGAACTGGTGCAGGTCCACGAGAAATCAGCAAGGTGATGTTCGTAGCGCGTTTAACCTGGGTGCCGATTTCAGGCTTGGTGCTAACTACTTTTCCAATCGGAATTTCGCTACTAAAGATTGATTGAGTTCTAGAGGTAACCAGAGTTAGTGATGTCAAAAGATCACGGGCCACATTTGGGTCCATTCCAACCAATTCGGAGGGCAAAACGTACCTTTCCTTACCCTTTGAAACATAGATGTTAACTACCTGACCCTTGCGAACCTTTTGTCCGGATTCTGGATTTGTGGAAATGGTTGTGCCGATCTCTTTTGATTCGGAAAATCGCAAAGTCACTCGACTGGTTAAGCCAACTTCTTTGAGTGCAATTTTGGCCGAGAGTTCAGTTTTTCCGGTAACTGCTGGCACAAGGACCCGATTGCTATTTAAAAAGAACAAACCCAATGCGCAGAGACCTAGTACCGCAAAGATTCCGAGAAGAATGGCGCGAACACGTATCCTTCTTTGTCTTTTAGGTTCGGGCGAAATCTCAACAACTTGGGTTTTAGCCGGCACTATTTCGGATACTGGCAAGACGATCGTCTGACTTACCGGCAATGCGGTGGTTAGTGATTCAGCCGCAGGCACTCCTGACATGGCCCTTGCTATGGATTCGTGGAATGATCTTGCACTTTGCAAACGCTCGCTAGGTGCTCTGCGAGTTGCGGCAAGCACCACGTGATCTACTGCAGGTGGCACATCTGGTTGTAGGGAGCTTGGCGGCGGCACGTCCTCATGGACATGCCGATAAGCCACCGCAAGAGGAGTCTCACCTGTGAAGGGAACTCTGCCAGTCAGCATCTCAAAAAGTAGGATTCCAGCAGAATATACGTCACTACGTTGATCGATGTTTTGCTGTTGAACTTGTTCGGGGGAGAGATAGGCCATAGTTCCAAGAAGCACAGCACCAGTTGAGCTACTGGCCGGAGTAGTGCTAATCAAGCGGGCGAGACCAAAATCAGTTACTTTAACGTGACCGTCATCAGTGATTAAAACATTCTCAGGTTTGATGTCACGATGAACAAACCCTGCGTCATGAGCCGCACATAATCCAAGCAAAACTGCCTGAATGATTTCAAGTGCATGAGCGCTCGTAAATGGACCATTCTTGTTAAGTACTTCTCTAATTGTTCGACCGGGGACGAACTCCATAATCAAGAATGGAAATTCATGCCAGACGCCTTGATCATGAACGGCAACAACATTTGGATGCGTTAGCGCTGCGGTTGATCGTGCTTCCTGAATGAATCTTTCCACAAAATCTGGATCAGATGCGAGGGTTCCGGCAAGAATCTTGAGTGCTACGACTCTGCCTAGTCGTAGGTCAATAGCTCGGTATACCGTGGCCATGCCACCTCGAGCAATTAACTCCTCAATTCGATAGCGAGCATCAAGAATCTGACCAATAAATGGATCAGGGATATTTGAGTTGCTCACGTTCTAGATTCTAAGTGTCGGGCTCCTATCCATTAGGTTTCGCCACGGACACGATAGATTTGGATAACAGTTTAAGGAATGGTTTATGTCTCACTTTGCGTACTTGGCAGTCCTAGTGGGCTGCCTCATAGGCACGGCAGGACTTGAGATTTTTTTACGAACGCGAGTTTATCGTCGGCCGGTCAGATTAATCGCCACAATCATTCCAGTAGTTGTAATTTTTACTCTCTGGGACATCTATGCAATTAAGTCGGGTCATTGGACATTTGATCCTCGATTTGTGACGGGTATCGAAACGGTTGGGAATGTTCCGCTGGATGAAATATTTTTTTTCATTGTGATTCCTATTTGTGCAATCCTCACACTTGAAGCCATCCGTAGTGCGCGTAATTGGTTAGTGGGAGATGAAGTGGGCACCAACGAATGACTTACACCGAAATTGGATTGCTCAGCGTTATCGCTGTGGTTATTTGCGACATGTATATCTTTCGAACGCGATTGATTCGCAGGCGTATTTTCTGGGCGTCGTACGCCATTATCATTTTCTTTCAGCTTGTTACCAACGGTATTTTGACAGGGTTTCGGATTGTGAGATATGACGCAGATGCCATCATTGGTGGCAGCACACCAACTAAGCATGCGCCAGCATTCATCGGAGATGGACGTCTGGTCTTTGCCCCGATTGAGGATCTCTTATTCGGTTTCAGTTTGGTGTTATTGACTCTGATTCTTTGGGTTTGGCACGGGAAAAACGGTTTACAGCGACAACCTGTTAGCGGCCCTCCAGTGGCTAAGGTCGCTAAACTTCTGCGCAGTAAGTAATTACCAAGTTTTTCGGGCTTGCCACCAGGCAGGAAGAGCGACTCGAAGCCGTTTTGGGAGCGAGACACTTGCGCGCTTATCAAACACTTCGTAGTTGATTTCCGCGACTGCATCAACAATTCCGCAATACAAAATTCGTGCTGTCTCAATGCAATGCCGGCCTGTATCGCCTAACATCGGTATGCCAGGCATGGCTTCAAGTTCTAGCTTTTTCACTCGAGCAATCTGTGCCTGCAATGCCTGTTTGAATTCTGGAGTGGCGACCTTCTTTTCCAGATCTGCGCGAGTTACCCCAAATTCTGCAAGTTCATCAAGCGGTAGGTAAACCCTTCCTCTATCCAGATCTTCACCCACATCTCTAATGAAATTGGCAAGTTGAAATGCGACTCCCAAGGATATTGCATGTTCGTAGGCACGCTCATCGGTTGGTTCCAAGATTGAGACCATCTGAAGTCCGATTACCGCAGCTGAGCCGTATACGTATTCGTACAAATCTTCATAGGTCCGGTATTCGGTGACTGTTAAGTCCATTGTCATTGAGTGCAGAAATGCTTCAAAATGTTCACGCGGAATATTCCAACGACGAACCGTATCCAAAACTGCTCGGCATACTGGATCGTTAGATGTTCCATTATCGAATTGACTTAGAAAATCGTCTCCCCATAACTTCAGCTGTTCCGCCTTTTGTGCATCACTTAATGTGGATTCGAGGTCATCGACAATCTCATCCGCATACCTTGCAAACCCATAGAGCGCGTGGACATATGGGCGTTTTTCTGGCGGTAGCAAAAGAGTAGCAAGATAATAAGTCTTCCCATGAGATGCGTTTAACTCTCTACACAAATCATAAGATTCGCGAAGCAGGGGATCAAAGATACCCGCAGCATCTAGTTCGCGTTGTGACACTTGTTTAGTATCTCACTCGTTAGTCTTACACTTGGCTTTGGCATTCAATTTTTTGTGAAAGGTATATCTGTGGTCAGTCCAAATCCTGGTTTACTTTCGGCATTACTTCGAACTGGAAAACTTAGCGGTCTACTTCGGTGGAAGGTGACGTTGAGTGAAGACCAAATCGTAAGTGAAACCAAGAGTGCTGGTTGGCAGGGTGTTTGGTTAGATACCACGGGTGCGCGCACACAGGAACAATTCATCGACTTAGTTGTGAATGCTTTGTCGCTCAACAAGTACGCCAAGGGTTCCTTAGTGGAATTCGAGGTCGCTTTTCGTGACTACTTAGCAGAGACGCCGAGCACCGCTGTTTTCTGGGTAGGTTGGCAAGACCTGATCAAGCACAATAAGTCTGACGCCCAAGTATTGGCTCGAATTATTGAAGATGTCATCGAAGCAACTTCAAGTTTGGTTCTTGTGGTAGGCACCGCGGGCAGCTTTCCTGAAATTGGCGAACTGTCTTTAGCCTAGATTCGACTCGAGAAGCAGTTATAAAAGTTTTGATTGTGCCCGCAATTGCGCAGCATCATCTTTTGGCGAAAGTCCATGTTCAATTTTTTTGCCGAGAATTAAGCCCCGCTCTTGCGCTGAAGTCAGAATAGCTAATGCAAGGGTGGCAATTGAAATCAAAATTGCTAATCCATCGCTCAATTCAAAAAATGTATCCGCGGTGGCACTCCAATTAGCTAACCCGTGGATAGTAAACCCGCAGGTCACTAGTATGGCCGCTCTTAGTTGATTTCGACTCAATCCAGTACTGGCAAACAATGGTATTGCCCATAGTAGATACCATGGCTGGGCAACCGGACCAAGCAACACGAGCAGTAAGAAGGCCTCAGCAGCCCCTCGTGTTGCGCTTCTGCCAGTTGGGCGAAGGACAAGACCGACCAATAGGACGCCTAAAGCGAGAGCACCGCATACTCTGGTAATTGTGATTGTGACATCTGTATGATTTCCCAGTCCCATAATCTGGATGAATCCTCCCCACATCATCCCGATCGCCGTTATTGGTGATAACCAGCTGCGTACACTGCCTGGGGTCGCTAAGGCGCCAATCCAACCAAATGCTCCAACACCTACTAGGGCTGAACTAAAAATCAGAACAGGTCCAGTAGTAAAAGCAACCCGAAGCACTGCATAAATTCGGCTCCGTCGCGTTGGATTTTGCCCAGCCAGGATTAGTGCGATAAATGGCAAAACTACAATTGCTACTGGTTTTATACCCACAGCCAATGCCGCCACCACAATCGAGAAAGTGGTGCGATTTGTCAGAGCCAGCCACAGCGCTAAACAGATGGCAGCAACCATTAGAGAGTCATTGTGAGCGCCGGCGACAAAGTGCAAAATAACCATTGGATTCATGACACCTAGCCATAAAGCAGGTACTGCATTTATTCCATGGATACGCGCTAGTCGTGGTACGCACCAGGCCAAAACAACTACGCCTAGTAGAGAGGTTAATCGCAATAGGTATGAAGCCAAAAGAGCGGAATCGCCGGCGATAATGGCGACCAGACGCTCAATACCGAGAAAAATTGGCCCGTAAGGAGTGGAAACATCAGCCCACAACGGATCTACTCCACTACGAAACCAGCCAGGCACAAGAGAGACGCCAGATAAGTATGGGTTATGTCCAGCAAGTTGTAATCGACCCTGCATGTAATACGAATAAACATCTCGACTAAAAAGGGGAGGCGCTAGAAGCAGTGGCAGACACCATGCTGCGATAACGATATACATAGTGCGCAGTCCTGTGATGCGTCCCTGTAAAGCGTCAACGCCAACCACAAGCCAAGCCTGCAATAACAGAGCAGCACCAACTATGACAAATGAACGAGCTAAGGCAAGTCCTAATGATTGGGTCTGCAGAAACTGAATCATTGGCCAGTTAAGCGCGTTTGTTGAAAGTGGAAACCAGCCAACTCCAAACGCACCAATAGTCATGAAAGTTGATCCAAGAAAACCAGGCAAGGCATAGAGCAAGGGAGTGTCGCTTTCTAAAGCGCTCTCCGCCGCAGATGTTGCCAGAGGATGATCCACACCTAAAGATTACTCGGCTAACGCCACGCTCGTGATCGATAGTTGGAATCCTTGCCAGTGATTCGTTCGGCTGCTAAGCGTCCAGATAAAAGAACCATCGGGACTCCAACACCTGGCTGGGTGCCCGATCCAGTGAAAACAACATTCTCACCGTACATATTGCCTGGTCTGAATGGGCCGGTCTGGAAAAATGAATGCGCAGATGCAAAAGGTGCGCCGCGTTCCATCCCTTGATCTGCCCAATCCTGTGGTGTCGTGATGTGCTCAACCTCAATACCAGCACCGAACCCGTCGTACCCACGCGACTCTAATGTGCGCACAACTTCATCTCGGTATCGTGTTGTTTCTCGTGTCCAGTCAATGTCCGCATCCAAATTAGGTGTGGGAAATAAAATGTAGTAAACCTGTTTGCCTGCTGGCGCAAGACCAGGGTCGCTAGCCGTGGGATTTGTAACTAGCAGACTTGGATCGGACATAAATTGCCTCTTGTTGATTAACTCGTCAAAGACTCCCGACCAAGACTTACCAAAGTGAATGTTGTGATGGGCAATGTGATCATAAGCCTTGGATGACCCAGCCAGCATCAAGAAACAAGAAGGCGAATATTTCAAACGCTTAACACTGAGCGGCTCTTTATCCAGCAGTTGCTTGTACGCGACCGGTAAATCAGGATTTAGGACTACTACATCGGCTGGGATGAATTCGCCATCCTTAGTTTCAACTCCTACGGCTCGTTTTCCATTCATGCGAACGCTCTGAACTTCAGTTGAATATCTAAAGGTAACGCCATGTTTAGCAGCAGCTGCTGCCATAGCGGTAGGAATTGCATGCATCCCACCCTTTGGCGCGAATACTCCGTTGACTGAATCCATGTAGGCAATTACTGCATAGATGGCTAGCGCGTCATACGGGGATAAGCCTGCATACATAGCTTGAAATGAATAGATTCGCTGGAGACGATCGTCCTTGAGATATTGACTCACTTTTGGCATGAGCTTTCTAAACCCACCCATCTTGAGCAATTTGATCAGATCGGTAGAAAGCAAATCGAGAGGGGAGTCGATGTTGCGGTCGATGAAAGATCTCATTTCGTACTTGTACAAGTCGGATACAAAATCTACGTACTTGCGATAGCCCAGGGCTTCTTCGGAGCCGATTACTCGTTCAATTTCTTCTGACATTTTGTCTGTATCTGAATGAACATTAATGACACTGCCGTCAGCAAAGAATGATCTGTAAAGCGGGGCCACAGGTTCCATAGTGAGCCAGTGATTCATGTCTTCACCCAGTGAATCAAATGCATCAGCAATCAAATCGGGCATAGTCAAGACTGTGGGTCCGGTATCAAATTCGAAACCTTGATCGCTAATCCTGCCTGCTCGACCACCAGGCTTTGACTCACGTTCCACTACAGTAACTTTTCGTCCAGCGCCAGCAAGCCGCATAGCAGCAGATAGCCCGGCAAGCCCAGCGCCGACGATAACTACTTCATCAGTTTTCCCTCCAACTGTACGCATTGTTCCGGGTAGCCAACGTGTAATACTTTGTGACATTTAATAGGTCCTTTGTGTTGCTAAGATCGCTAGTTTTTCAAGAGCCAGTTGACTCTCATTTTCAATTAGTGGGTTATTTATTGCCGATAGTGCGCTTGCGGTCAAATCATCGATTTCATTTTCTAGGCGATCAACAGCACCACATTTTGATAAGATTTCTTGGAACTTTGAAATGATGTCTTCATCAATGCTGGCAGAGCCAAGATGTTGCGTGATGAATTCTCTTTCGGCCTGCGAGCAAACTTCAATTGCACTAGCGATTAGCACAGTTTGTTTCCCCTCTCTCAAGTCATCGCCGCTCGGTTTACCAGTAGTTTGCGAATCGCCGAAGACACCAAGCAAGTCATCGCGCAATTGAAAAGCTTCCCCTAGCGCCAATCCGAAATTACTCAAGATGAGTTGATGTTCATCATCGGCTTGAGCCATAGCGGCACCCATGTGTAGCGGTCGTTCAATTGTGTATTTTGCGCTCTTAAAGCGAATCACATTTCTTGCGGCTGCAACATTTGTTCCTCTTCGTGACTGTTCAAGCAGATCTAGGTACTGACCAGCCATTAATTCGGTGCGCATCGTGTCATAAATTGCTTTTGTGTCTTGCCATGCTTGTGGCGTTAAACCCGAAGTCGCTAGTAGTTCATCGGCCCAGCAAAGTGCTAGATCGCCTACAAGAATTGCAGCACCCGCGCCAAAGTCAGTATTGGAACCCTGCCATTGTGAATCTGAATGCAATTTTTCAAACTGTTTATGAACAGCTGGGTTGCCGCGACGCATGTCGCTACCGTCCATCACATCGTCATGAATCAATGCGCAGGCCTGGAGAAATTCTAGACTGCTTGCTGCTCTAATAATCAAATCGCAATCGGGAGCGCCTGTGGATCTATAGCCCCAATAGGCGAATGCAGCTCGTAACCTTTTACCACCGGCTAATAAGGTGCTCAATGAACTTGTCAGGGCCACCGCATCTGGGGAAATCAAACCTAGAACATCCTGATGCCGCGCAACGAAATCATCAAGGACACCTTGAATTCGTTCACGAAAATTATTTTCGTCTAAAGGATTTTGCTCCATCTGCCAAGATTATTGGGTCGAGCAAGTCTTTGCACTCTGGCCACTCCCTTTAAACGATATCGGTTCTAGACTGTGGATGTGATTCTGACCAAGTGTTATAGGTGCTACATCTGATGAGCTTCGCTGACTACTTATTGGTTTGGTCAAGCCTTCATGGAGATGCGAAGCCTTCTAAGGCCGTTCGTGGCTGGCTGCGGATAGGTTTTGCTTTATCTGCCCTGGTGCTCAAGGTCTCTGCAAATGTAATAACCATTTTTGGAGGTTTTTTTGCAGTATTCGTATTGGTTTATTTCTATAAATTCAATGACCACTTCATCGCTGTTTCGCTCGGAGTTTTATTCCTGGCGATGGTAGATAGTCTCGATGGAATTGTTGCGGTCCGAAAGGGGAAAACTTCCCATTGGGGCGCTTACCTTGATTCGATAGTAGATCGAATCGTTGACGTATGTTTTGCAATGTTGCTTTATCTAGGTGGCGCGCCATTTGTTGCCTGTTTGATAGCTGCTTGCCTAACACTTGTCCATGAGTACATGCGAGCCAGAGCAACTGGGCTAGGCAATCACGATGTGGGTGCAATTACAGCAGGAGAAAAACCAACTCGAGTGGCAATAGTCATCCTGTTTTTTCTTGCCTGTGCTCTATTCAACGGTTATGCCAGAGAATTATGTTCAATCGCGTCCTATGTTTGGCTAATTACAAGTGCGATTGGAATTACACAGCTTTACCTAGTTTTTAAAAAAGCATTCGCTGAACATTAATTCGCTCGTCCAATGCGATCGGCCACAATATTCGCAGACATAGCCACCAAAGGCAGCCCGCCACCGGGATGAGTTGATCCTCCTACTAAAAATAGCCCCTCAATTTTTGTGGTGTTAGTTGGTCGCATAAATGCTGAACGCATCCCATTGCTGGATGAACCGTAAATCGAACCACCTGGAGCGCGAGTTTGAGTCTCTAGATCAGCAGGAGTCATAGTGTTCTTCCATTTAATTCGATCACTGACATCAAATCCCAGTCGGGCTAAGGACGCGAGAATTTTGTCTTGATAATCGTTCTGTAGCTTTAGATCTGACCAATCAACACCAGTGTTGGGCTCATGTCGCGGGGCATTAACCAGCACAAACCAAGATTCACCATCCGTAGGTGCCATCGCCGAGTCGTTTGGATTGCAGACATAAATTGTTGGATCAGGCACCGGCATCTTGTCTTTGTCGATGCCAAATATCGAGTTGAACTCGTCGTCATAGTCGCTTGGAAAGAAAACATTGTGATGCAACAAATTTGGCGTCTTTGCATTTAGTGCCATCAGCATGACAAATCCTGACAACGATTGATTATTCCTTTTTAGGAATCTTGTGTCTGACTTCACAATTTTTGCACTAGCAGGGCTGAGAAGATTTTGATACACAGTTGCCGCATCAGCATTAGCGACAACTATGTCTGCAGGGATAAATTCACCAGTTTTTAGGGTCAATCCTTGAACTTTGGATTCACCCACAATTGACGCAACGTCCGATTCAAACGTAAAAGTTACGCCCAGCTGAAGGCAACGTTCGTAAAGTGCAGCCCCTAACGAACGCAGACCGCCGGCAACATGGTAGGCGCCAAAGTTTTGTTCAATGTAAGGAATGGTGGCGAGCGCTGCCGGAGCTTGTCGAGGATCAGATCCGGTGTATGTGGCGTAGCGGTCTACAAGCGTGATAAGCCTAGGATCGCTTAAATATTGTTCCGCCAGCGCTCGAAGGGATTTACCAGGAGCGATTGTTCGTAAATCACTCATGTGCAAGGCCAAGGCCGCCAAGCTCTTCCACCCGGCTAATTCATTTTCTAAAAATGGTTTGCGAGTGGCCGCCCAAATTTGTGCGGCACGATTCATGAAAGCTCGCCACTCTTGTGATGATTGTCCACCTAACGCATCACCAATGGCATCAGCACACTTTGCAATGCCCGAACCAGGCATTTCTATAATCGTTCCATCAGCGAACTGATACCGAAAAGCTCTATCTAGATCCACTATTTCTATGGATTCCTCAAGAGGCTTTCCAGTTTTTAGAAACAGGTCCCGATACACCGCAGGCAAGGTAAGCAGGCTAGGTCCAGTGTCAAAAGTGTGCGCTCCAAATGAGGCGGCGCCTAATTTGCCACCCCAGGTTGTATTTTGTTCGATCACAGACACGACATGTCCCTTGGCGCGCAATCTTGCTGCGCAGGCCATACCACCCATCCCAGCGCCTATGATTACTACTTTTGCCACAATCTCACCTCTTGATGCATCAAAGTGTTCGGCCCTTCCAAAACAGTGCGCCATGCGTGTGACGCCACCATGAAATTATGTTCAAATAGGCAAAACAAACTATTGATACAGGATGAAATAGTGCGGCGAGTATGTTTCGGTGACCTGTCTTTATGTCAGTTATAAGCCGGCCGGCAAGTCCACTTGTCCATCCAATCAGCGCAATCTCCAAATTGTTATTGAAAAAGCCCAGGCAAGGCACCACGTATACATAGAGTAAAAAACTGACAGTTACAATCGAGCCGAGAGGGCCACCAAAAGCGCACCACAAACTCTTGGAATAACCGTCAATCAATTCTTGGCTGTCTTTATACATTGTGCAGCTTGCCAAATGTGTTCCGTCTATGACACTTCCTCGATAACCATGTGCGAGCAATAATCGTAAAAGCTCTATGTCATCAAGAACCTTGTCCTTAACACCCTGATGCCCGCCGCTGGCCAGATATGCATCTCGTTGGACCACTAAAAATTGACCGTTTGCCACAGCCAAACTCGCACGCGAACTCCGTCTGGCAATACCTAGCGGAACAGTAGTCAGCCATGACCATTGCAAGAGTGGCTGAATAAGCAGACCGAGAATTCCTTTGGAAATCTGTCTTGGGTAGGGACTTACTAGCTCGAGTGAATGCCTTTGCATCAAAGCGATTGCCTGGCTAACAGCAGATGGTTCTAAAATCACATCGGCATCTAAGAAAACCAAATACTCACCACTTGCTTTTTGGGCTAATTGATTGCAGGCCCAATTCTTTCCCAACCATCCCTCGGGTGGATTCTGATTGTTCGTCAAAATCTCTACTCGGTCATCCGCAAAAGTGTCAAGAATTGTTGGCGTTTCGTCAGTGGAATTGTCATCGAAGACCAAAATGCGAGAACTACCTGCTTCCAATTGGGAGATTGCGGATTGGACGCACTCGGCAATTGAAAATTCCTCGTTTCGGGCAGGAATTAAAATATCAAAACTCGATTTAGACCTCACTGATTTGTCTGGGGCTAAGAAAAAGAACCTGACATTAATGAGACTTTGAAGTGTGAGAAGAGCGCACAATCCAACTGCAACTTCTAAGACCGTTGTGACCACAACACCCGCCCAAGTGGAATAAGGACTATAGCCATCCCAACAGCCCCGCTTATGCCGACTAGAGGCTGATTTAGAAATGGTTTGAACCAAACAGTATTCGCGACAAATCCACCTATCCAAATCCAGAAAACGGCAATCACTGGTATCCGTATGTGCGGGTTTTGTGACCTTGTTACTGGCAGCAAGTTGATTAATCCGATTATCAACGCTGAACTAAAAAACCAACCAAAGAAATTGCTCAGAGGAATTTGAGTAGTTGCAACATTTGCCTCGTTAAACCAAGTCCAATATCCAACGTTGACCATTTGCGGATCGAGGTAGAGGTCCCAAGTAGCCATAAGCCACGCACCAATAAGTGTCGAAAACAGGTAATTCTGTGTCAGCAGCCGACCGATAATAAAGCTCGGGTAAAGCATCATGAACCAGGCTGCTGGAATCAAAAGTGGTACCCCAAAAAATTGTCGCCCTAAATCTGGGCCGTAAGAGTAATTGCCGAAAGGAAAACCGGTACTAGCCCCGATGGCCTCGATTGTAAATGTGAGTGTGAAGCAAATGGCAATCATCTCGAAAGCGAATTTCCTGCCTAATGTCGACCAGGCATGAAAAAAACTTGCGAAGGCAAATGTCGTAACAGCAAGAATTGTGACAAGTATTCGAAAGTTGCCATCGCCAAGTAACCACAAAACATTGAGAAATACTGTGCATCCGAGAAGTAGGGCGGAAAGAACAGCCAGGCTTATTTGTGGCGACTCAACTTGTTGATTGTTCATAAGGTTTCCAGACTTACTCCGTTGTATACGCCACTGGCGTTCACAACCTTAAAGCGAGCAAACAACTCCTCTGAGTACCATCCTGTTTGGTGAGTTTTGTGCACTACTTCTTGATGTGCGCGCTGGCGTGAGGCGAATTGAGTGATGCTGTCGTTATCTTTCCAAATACTAAATGTTCCCTGCAGGCCAACAGGTGCTTCGCCAATGCCAAGGCTAGTTATCAATCCTGATGTTGTGTTCAGATCGGCGGAAACCGGTGGCACGCTTCGCCAAAATTCACGCCACCAACGCACTTTGATGCTTGCTCTGGTCAGCGCCGCCGTGGTTCCCTCCCATTTCTCAAGAGTTCCACTTCCAAAAACTTCCATGCCATTCCATGTGCCTCGAGCAGAAATTGGAATGAGGTCTAGTTTGGCACTAGCTGTCGAGATGCCTTGCCATTGTTTGCAAACAATACTTTCTGAAAATGCATCTGCGAGTTCCGAGGATTTCCAGATTGTTAGGAGTGCCCAATGTTTAGGATCTGCATCCCGAGCAGTGAATGTCTTGCCTGAGCCTGTTCCAAGCAATTTGAAGAAGTCAAGATCCAGATTTTTTCGCAATTGACGTCGATGTAGTCCCATAAAACCGATGGCAAGTGGAATCCGACTTGTTGATACTTGCCAGATATCAAGGCGAACGAATGGCGAGGACATGTTCTCTAGTCTGTCGCAAATATCAAAAGTTCGGGAGTTCAGGAGAGCTTAATGACAAATTTGCGACTTAGCTCAAGGCAATTTCAAACTGCTCAGCGATTACTTGCATAGCTTCATTAAGTAAGTAGTCAGAAATAACAAGTGGCGGAAGAAACCGCAACACATTTCCATAGGTGCCTGCAGTCAGTACGATAACGCCTTGAGAGTGGCAGGCTTTTGCGATTTTAGATGTCAATTCCGGGTCAGCGTCAGTGCTTCCAGCCTTGACAATCTCGATAGCAATCATGGCACCACGCCCACGAATGTCGAGAATTACACCAGTTTTTTGCGCCAATGTTTCAAGGTGAGCCTTCATGATTGATTCGATCTGTGTTGCCCGAGCAACGAGGTTCTCACGCTGCATAATGGCAATGGAACCAAGAGCCGCGGCGCAGGCCACTGGATTGCCACCGTATGTTCCGCCCAAGCCACCAGGATGTACAGCGTCCATAATTTCCGCACGACCAGTGACTGCAGAAAGGGGTAAGCCACCTGCGATGCCCTTAGCTGTAGTGATTAAGTCTGGAATTATTCCTTCATGCTCGCTCGCAAACCAATTTCCCGTGCGGCAGAATCCCGTTTGAATTTCATCAGCAATAAACACGATTCCAGATTGATTGGCGTAATTGACTAGTGCAGGTAGAAATCCAGGGGCAGGAACAACGAATCCGCCTTCGCCCTGAATTGGTTCAACAACTATCGCGGCAATCTGATCGGATCCAATTTCTTTCTCCATGCGGCTGATCGCATTCTGAGCTGCTTTAAGGCCAGTGAGCCCATCGCGCACTGGATAAGACATTGGCATTCGGTAAATTTCCGGGGCGAATGGTCCAAATGAATATTTGTAAGGCATGACCTTTGCAGTCATACCCATGGTCAAGTTAGTGCGCCCGTGGTAACCGTGTTCAAAAACGACAACGGCTTGGCGCTTGGTGTAAGCGCGAGCAATCTTTACTGCATTCTCTACGGCTTCGGCACCGGTATTAAAAAGAGCGGAACGTTTTTCATGTTCTCCCGGGGTAAGTTGATTGAGCGCTTCACATACCTCAACGTAGCCCTCGTATTGCGTGACCATGAAACAAGTGTGGGTGAAATTCTGCGCCTGTTTAGATAGACCATCGACCACATCCTTTGCTGAGTTTCCAACACTCGTAACTGCTATGCCGGAGCCCATGTCAATGAGCGAATTTCCATCAACATCTAGGACGATGCCACCACCGGCCTTAGTAACAAATATTGGTAACGTTGCACCAACACCAGAACTAACAGCCGCAATGCGACGTTTATGCATCGCGATGGACAGCGGACCTGGAATCTCGGTTACCAATTTGCGGACTTGTTCCAGATCGTTGACGAATTGCTTTGGACTGTCTTGGCTCATACTTCCCATGTTAGACCTGCGTGCGAAATGTGACCCAGCTTTGTGGTGAGGCGAGTTTCCTGTCTACCGAGCGCGAATACGTGGCCAATCAGGCGTACCGTTAGACCATGACTTCAATTCACCCATTTTGGGTTGCTGGTGTTTCTACGACTAGTAATGAAATTGCGCAGGTGCTGCATCCCGCTGATGAGTCGTTAGTTGCGCGTCATTATGTCCCGAGTGCTAAACATATTGAAGATGCGATAACGTCGGCATCGTCAGAGGCAAAGAGTGTTCAATCGACAAGTGCCGCTACGCGCGCAGAGGCCCTGATGCATGTTTCACGCGAATTAAACGAGCGCCTAGACGAAGTGGCTCACTTAATCGTTGATGAAAATGGAAAGCCTCTGATGTGGGCCAGAGCAGAAGCTTTGCGGGCAGTAGCAACATTTCGATGGGCTGCTGAAGAAGTCCGAAGATTTTCAGGGGAGATGCAACGCCTCGATACTGAAGTAACTACTTCTGGACGGATGGCAATTATTCGTAGATTTCCTTATGGTCCTATATTGGGCATTTCACCATTTAACTTTCCGATAAATCTTGTCGCTCATAAGTTAGCCCCAGCGATTGCTGTTGGTGCGCCAATAATTATCAAACCAGCACCAAGCACACCTATGTGCGCACTGTTATTGGGCGAGTTGTTAGCTCAGACGGATTTACCCCCGGGTGCTTGGTCTATCTTGCCAATCGGTAATGAATTAGCTCCACTACTTGTTCAAGATCAAAGGCTGCCAGTCATATCTTTTACTGGTTCGGACAAAGTCGGGCATGCAATCGAAAAGCAAGTTCCGACGAAAAAACTCACTTTAGAGTTGGGTGGCAATGCAGCAGCTGTGGTTCTAGCGGACTGGAACAGTCAACAAGACTTGGATTGGGCGGCTAGCCGCATTGCAACCTTTGGTAATTATCAAGCGGGTCAATCCTGTGTTTCAGTCCAGCGGGTCCTGATTCACGAATCCCTCTGTGCACACTTAAGCGAGCAAATAGTCAAGAACGTGTTGTCCTTGCCCAATGGTGATCCGCGCGATGAAAAAGTGGTTGTAGGTCCGTTGATTAATGTGGATGCTGCTATGAGAGTTGAATCGTGGATTGAACAAGCAGTTGCTCAAGGCGCAAAACTCCTTTGCGGCGGTACTCGTGATGGTGCATTCATAGAACCCGCGGTTCTCGTTGATGTGCCTGCTAATTCGCACTTGTTGTGTAACGAGGTTTTCGGCCCGGTTATTGTCTTGGCGTCCTTCGCGACAACTGATGAAGCCTTCGAGCTCGTTAATGACTCAGCGTTTGGACTGCAGGCAGGAATATTCACGCATGATATTCAAACGGCATTTAGGGCGCACCGTGAACTCGAAGTTGGCGGCGTAATCATCGGCGATGTTCCATCTTTTCGTTCGGATCAGATGCCATATGGCGGAGTGAAGGGTTCTGGGTCTGGCAAAGAAGGTGTGCGTTTTGCCATGGAAGACTTTACCCACGAGCGCGTCATGGTTTTGAGTGGATTGGATCTTTGATGACTGCTGCGCAAAAGCGTCGTGTGGTTGTACTTGGTGCTACGGGAAGTATCGGTACACAGACGCTCGACATCATTCGGAACAACCGAGAACAATTTGTTGTGGTTGGCCTTTCGGCATTTGGGAAAAACGTAGCTCTATTAGCCGCATTAGCCATCGAGTTTGAAGTCGAATGTGTGGCCTTGGCTCAAGGTACGGCTGCCCAAGATCTACAGCTTGCCCTATATGCGCAAGCGCAGGCGCAAGGATTCTCCGAAGGCCATCACAAGACTCCTAAGATTCTCATCGGCGCAGATGCCGCCACTCAACTAGCGCGCGTTGAATGCGATGTAGTTGTGAATGGCATAACTGGAGCGGTTGGGTTGAACCCGACTGTGGCGGCGCTTGAATGTGGCCGAACCCTGGCGCTAGCCAACAAGGAAAGCCTCGTGATTGGCGGCATTGCCGTTACAAAACTGGCTGCACCTAATCAAATTATCCCCGTCGATTCTGAGCATTCTGCGATAGCCCAAGCCTTGGTGGCAGGCACAGCACGTGAAGTAAAGAGACTCGTGCTTACAGCAAGCGGTGGACCATTTCGCGGCAAGAGTAAAGCAGAATTGACTCAAGTCACACCACAGCAAGCACTTGCCCATCCCACATGGGCCATGGGTCCTGTAGTTACCATTAACTCCGCGACCATGATGAATAAGGGTTTGGAAATTATTGAAGCATCTTTACTTTTTAACATCCCAATCGAGCGAATTGATGTTGTTGTGCATCCGCAGTCAGTAGTGCATTCAATGGTTGAATTCATTGACGGTTCGACAATCGCGCAAGCTAGCCCACCTGATATGCATCTACCTATCTCACTTGCTTTAAATTGGCCTAGTCGCGTTGATGGCGCAGCATCGGGATGTGACTGGACAAAGCCAACAAGTTGGACTTTTGAACCTGTTGACGAAGTTACTTTTCCGGCCATCACCTTAGCCAAAAGAGTTGGCACTTTGGCGGGAAGTGCGCCTGCTGTTATGAATGCAGCAAATGAAGTAGCAGTTGCAGAGTTCTTGAGCGAGATGATTGAGTTTCTGGACATAATTGAACTGGTCTCGCGCGTGGTTGATGAACATCTCGCGAGTAACTTCATCGGTGATGATGACTTGACAATCAATGAAGTGCTATTTGCCGCCGACTGGGCTACAAATCGAGCACATGAATTAATAGCAGATGGGTCGTTTAACAAGTAATGCTCTCAATAATTGGTTGGATCTTATTTATTCTGGCTCTCATGCTTTCAATTGGTTTGCATGAGATAGGTCATCTATTGCCAGCAAAAAGATTCGGGGTGAAGGTTTCCCAATACATGGTGGGATTTGGACCAACTGTTTGGTCGCGCAAAAAAGGTGAAACTGAGTATGGCATTAAGGGTATTCCTCTTGGCGGATACATTCGAATGATTGGCATGTTCCCACCAAATCAAAAGGGTCCAGTTGACATTGAAAAACTCGGCCGCGTAGGAACCTTGATTGAAACTCTGCGTGAGACCTCCTTAAGTGAAATCGAACCTGCAGAGGAGCCTCGCGCTTTCTACAATTTGTCAGCTCCGAAGAAATTGATCGTAATGTGTGGCGGTCCATTCATGAATCTATTAATTGCTGTTGTTGTATTTTTTGGTGTTTTTGTTGGCATAGGCAATCCGGTAGTTTCCACTCAAATTAATTCAGTGGTCGCATGCGTTCCAACCTCTGATAACCCAGAGGGGCTCATTTCGACAAGTGGCAAGTGTGACGATGGAGTTTTCTCACCTGCTTTCGCAGCGGGTATGAAAGTAGGCGACAAGATCGTTGGTGTTGATGGAAATGTAGTCAATTCATGGGCGGACCTAAATTTCCGAAGCCGGCCTGGTCGCACAGTATCGGTCAATTTTCTACGTAATCGTCAGGAATTAACTGCAACGGTGACACTCGCTGCAGTAAAGGTTCCAACACTTGATGCCAGCGGCCAACCCACAGGAAAAATTGAGACTTTCGGTTTTTTCGGGGTGTCACCAGAGGTTTCTTATCAGAAGGAATCTCTCGGGTTCGTGCTGCCATTTGTAGGTACTCAAATACGGCAAACTACGGCTGCGATTCTGGGCTTTCCGAAAGCGATTTTTGATCTTGGCAAACAAGTAGTTTCCGGAGAAGAACGGGCAGCAAGTGGGCCGGTAAGCATTGTTGGTATCGGGCAAATCACTGGCCAGATTGTTTCTGCGCCGGACGAATCGATAAAAGGCAAGGCTCATACTTTCTTACTCATGATTGCTTCATTAAATATGTCCCTTTTTCTATTCAATATGATTCCTATGCTGCCTTTAGATGGCGGACACATAGCTGGGGCGTTGTATGAGGGGATGCGCCGCAATGTTGCGCGCATTCGTGGCAAGCCACTTCCAGGACCGGCGGATACTGCCAAACTCTGGCCGGTGGCTTATGTGGTGACAATCTTGCTAATCCTGATGTCGCTAGTGACCATTTTTGCGGATCTGTTTTCCCCAATTTCACTGGGTTAACGCAAAATGTGTTTTACCGAACGCTAATGAAGCGGGTTGAGACTCCGTAGCCGATAATAGAGTCATGTCAGTAAATCTTGGATTGCCCGCGTTGCCACCGCCAGTTTTAGCACCGCGTCGCTTTTCGCGTCAGATTGTGTTGCGACATCCAACCCACGCGGTGACAATCGGTGGGGATGCACCAATCAGTGTTCAATCAATGGCTACTACTTTGACAGCAGATGTAGATGCGACTCTGCAGCAGATCGCTGAATTGACTGCCTCAGGTTGTCAGGTAGTTCGCGTGGCAGTGCCTAGCCAGGATGACGCGGATGCGTTGCCACTTATCGCCAAAAAGAGTGGCATCCCGGTTATCGCTGACATCCACTTTCAGCCTAAATATGTTTTTGCCGCGATTAAAGCAGGAGTCGCAGGAGTTCGAGTTAATCCAGGAAACATCAAACAGTTTGATGACAAGGTTAAAGAGATTGCCAAAGCTGCAGGCGATGCCGGTATCCCCATTCGCATTGGCGTAAATGCTGGATCACTTGATAAAAGACTTTTAGAAAAGTATGGCAAAGCAACTCCTGAAGCGCTCGTGGAGTCGGCACTATGGGAATGTTCACTTTTTGAAGAGCACGGGTTTCGAGATATTAAAATCTCGGTGAAACATAATGATCCGGTAATTATGGTCCAGGCTTACCGTTTACTTGCTGCTCAGTGTGATTACCCACTTCATCTAGGTGTGACTGAAGCGGGTCCGACATTCCAAGGAACAATCAAATCAGCAGTTGCCTTCGGCTCGCTGTTGAGTGATGGAATTGGCGACACAATTCGTGTCTCTCTATCAGCACCACCGGTTGAGGAGATCAAGGTTGGCAATCAGATTCTTGAGTCATTGAACCTTCGTCAGCGTGGGCTTGAAATCGTTTCGTGTCCGTCATGCGGCCGTGCTCAGGTTGATGTTTACACTCTGGCGGAGCAAGTAACTGCTGGACTCGAAGGAATGGAAGTACCACTTCGAGTGGCTGTTATGGGTTGTGTCGTCAATGGTCCTGGCGAGGCGCGCGAAGCTGATCTTGGAGTTGCAAGCGGTAACGGTAAGGGGCAGATTTTTGTTAAGGGTGTCGTAATCAAGACAGTTCCCGAGTCTGAAATTGTTGAAACGCTTATCGAGGAAGCCATGAAGCTTGCTGAGTCCATGGAGGCAGAAGGCGCACCGATCGTTTCTGTTTCCTAAAGTGACACAGGAGATCCGCACGCTTGAAAATAAGGACCTTGGTGCCTTACGCGAGATGCTTTCGACTAATGCGGTAGCAAATGTTGTTCCGATAGCCCATCTTTCTACTCGACCAAGACATTACCTGCGTTCACCTATAAATGATTTCCTAGGCCTGTTCAATAATCGGCATTTAGAGTCTGTGATTTTAACGGGTGCTAATCTCATGCCAATCAATGTTCAACAGAGCCAGATTTCTGCCTTTGTAGAATCTTTGAGTCTCATGGGGCGAAGATGCTCCTCCATTGTTGGCCCAGCGCAACAGGTGCTTTCCTTATGGTCGTGTCTTGAACCAACTTGGGGAAATGCTCGCGAGATTAGAGAGTCTCAGCCACTGCTTGCTATGGGTACTTATTCAAGGCTAGAAATTGATGACCAAGTTCGTTACTCAACACGAATGGACCTAGAAGCGTTATTCCCAGCCTGCGTCGATATGTTTACCCAAGAAGTTGGTGTCAGCCCAATTTTGCATGGCTCTGCTGCTTACCGAAGCCGAGTAAGTGAAATTATTTTGCAGAGACATTCATTTATTCGCACATCCGGTGCGCAGGTAATCTTCAAAGCAGAAGTAGGCGTTGTGAGTACTGATGTTGCCCAGATCCAAGGGGTTTGGGTCAACCCCAAATTTCGCGGTCAAGGCCTTGCGGCCAGTGCGATGGCGGCAGTAGTCAAATATGTAATAGACGACATTGCACCTGTGGCAACTCTGTATGTTAATAGTTATAACAAGCCCGCTATTGCGACTTATCTAAAAACTGGATTCTCTCAAATAGATACATTCGCGACGGTTCTTTTCTAGCAAATAGTTTTCGGCTACCTGCAGTTTTCAACAAGTCGTTAAGGAGTAAGCCAACTCACTTTGAGTACGATTGAGTATCGCGATTTCTCTTCGTCTAAAAAAGGAGTTCCAGTGCTACGCATGTCCACTTTGTTCTTAAGGACATTGCGCGAAGACCCAGCCGATGCTGAAGTGCCAAGTCATAGGCTTCTTGTGCGTGGCGGTTATGTGCGTCGAATTGCACCAGGTATTTTTTCGTGGCTACCACTTGGCTACATTGTTTATCGCAACATAGAACGAATTGTGCGTGATGAGATGGATTCTGCTGGTTTCCAAGAAGTGCACTTTCCGTCTCTTTTACCGCGCGAACCGTTCGAACAAACGAATCGCTGGAATGAATACGGCGATACGCTATTTCGTTTGCAGGATCGCAAAAAAGTTGATTATTTACTCGGACCCACTCATGAAGAAATGTTCACATTGATGGTCAAGGCAGAGTATTCCTCATACAAAGATTTACCCCTTTGCATCTATCAGATTCAAACTAAGTTCCGTGACGAAGCACGACCAAGAGCGGGAATTCTTCGTGGCCGAGAGTTCGTGATGAAGGATTCATATTCTTTCGATTCCACAGATGAGGGATTAGCAATCTCGTATCAACGACATCGAGACGCTTATATTTCAACGTTTAATCGATTGGGCTTGTCTTATGAGATTGTTTCGGCAGTCTCAGGCGCTATGGGCGGATCACAAAGTGAGGAATTCCTTGCAGATTGTGAAGTGGGCGAGGATACCTTCGTGAAATGTACATCCTGTGGTCTCGCTGCAAATGTCGAAGCGATTGTTACGCCTGTGATCCAAGAATTGGATTTCAGTTCTGCACCCGTTGCGGTAGTAAAAGCAACCCCCAAAGCAGAGACCATCGCAAAACTTATTGCCATGTCTAACCAAAATGCTGAACTAGTGAATCCTCAACGTGCCTGGACAGCGGCTGACACCCTTAAAAACGTTGTGTTGATGGCTACTGCTCTGGATGGATCGCAATCTGCGTTAGTAATTGGCTTGCCAGGAGATCGTGACATTGACTTGAAGAGGGTTGAAGCTGCGCTGCATCCAGCGACGCTTGCCCCATTTGAGGATGAAGATTTCAAAAATTATCCAATGCTTAAAAAGGGATACATCGGACCTGCAATCTTGGGCTTAAATTCTGAGTCGGGCATCAAGTACCTTGTGGATCCGCGCATTGTGAATGGCACTAGTTGGATTACTGGCGCAAATGAATGGAACCAGCATTCGTTTGGAGTAATCGCGGGACGAGATTTCACTTGGGATGGGGTAGTTGAGGCTGCAGCGGTCTGTGCGGGTGATGCTTGTGCTAACTGCGGTGAACCAATCGAGATTGCCCGCGGTATTGAAATAGGCCACATCTTTTCCTTAGGTAGAAAATATGCAGAAGCACTCGACCTAAAAGTTCTTGATGAGAATGGAACTCTGGTCACAGTGACAATGGGCTCATATGGAATCGGCGTCTCTCGGGCAGTTGCTGCGATAGCTGAGCAGTCTCATGACGAGAAGGGACTCATTTGGCCACGCGAAGTTGCTCCTGCTGATGTTCACATCATCGCAACCGGCAAGGATGAGTTGCCATTCGAAACCGCTGACTCACTTGCTTGCGAGTTGGAAAATGCCGGCTTGAGGGTTCTGCTAGATGATCGCAGAGGTGTATCGCCAGGTGTTAAGTTCAACGATTCTGAACTCCTTGGAATACCAACAATTGTTGTGGTTGGTCGAGGATTAGCCGATGGCGTTATCGAAGTCAGAGATCGCAAAGCGGGAGAAAAGCGCGAGTTAGCGATGGCGACCGTCGCTAGCACGTTGATTTCCGAGATTCTTGGATGACGGTAAAAGCAGTTATTTTCGATTGGGGTGGCACTCTTACGCCTTGGCACGATGTTGACCTGGTTGAGATTTGGCGAGGTTACTCCTCGGTTTATCACCCTTCGCGTACCGATGAGCTTGCTGAGTTGCTCAACATTGGCGAGCAACGTCGTTGGTCAAAGCAATTCGATACAAATGGTGAAGTTGGAACTGGTGCACTCGAAGCGTTATTTCATGAGGTAGGCGTTGACACCTCTAGCCAATTACATTTTGAAGCATTAGAGCATTATTTTGCGCAATGGAATTCGCATACTTTCACGGATCCAGATGCGCAAGAGTTGCTCGAGACGCTTCGAGGTCGAGGTATTCGCACAGCAGTTTTGTCCAACACGATGTGGCCACGCGCGCATCACGAATCCGTTTTGGCTCGCGATGGAATTTTGCATCTCTTCGATTACTTGTTGTTTACCAGCGAGACAATAGCTGGCAAACCACACCATTCAGTCTTTGCAGATGTTGTCTACAATTTAGATGTTCAAGTTCATGAAGCTGCATTTGTCGGGGACAGGCTTTTTGACGATATTCAGGGTGCTCAATCAATCGGGATGCGGGGTATTTGGATTCCTCATACGACATTGCCAGCGTCGCAGTCAACAGAGCTAAATATCACTCCTGATGCCATAGCCCAAAGGCTGGGTGATGTGTTGAATATTGTTGACGCGTGGAATGAACTCTAGTTTTTTTCTATTTTGTTTCTAGTACATGGTAAGTAGCGGTATTCTAAAAATTCATAACTGTTCGTCACAACTGAAAAGGTAAGCCCATGATCGAAGAATTGACTAAACTGCTGAGCCCGGTTGTGGCACAATTTGGGCTTGATCTCGATGACTTGCATTTATCAAAGGCTGGCAAACGTCGCGTGCTAGAAATTGTTCTTGATGGTGATGACGGCGTAAATCTAGATCAGGTAGCAGAAGTATCTCGCGCTGTGTCCGAGTACCTAGACTCGACCGAAATTATGGGAGAGATGGCTTATTTACTTGAAGTCGGTTCCCGTGGAGTTGGCCGTCCTTTGGTTAAACCAATTCACTGGGAACGAAACATCGCCCGCTTAGTGGAAGTATCGGGCAAAGCCATCAATGTAACTGGTCGAATAGTTGATTTTGAAAATCCAAATGTCACGCTAGAAGTTGATGGCAAGAATCTAGTTGTTGACATCAGTACCATTTCTCGGGCGATGATTGAAGTGGAATTTAATCGTAAAGTCGTTGACGAAGATCTTGTTGATGAAGATATTGTCGATGAAGATATTGTGGATGAAGAGTTCTCGCAGGGTGAAATCTAATGGACATTGATATGTTTGCGCTTAAGGCGCTAACTCGTGAACGCGAGCTCTCCCTTGATTATGTTGTTGAAGCTATTGAAGCTGCTCTTTTGGTGGCCTACCAGCACTCAACAGGTGCGATTGAAGATTCCCGAGTACATCTTGATCAGGTCTCTGGACATGTCCAGGTTTTTGCAACTGAGTATGACGAGGATGGCAATTCACTCGGTGAAACAGAGATCACCCCTGCGGGTTTTGGTCGGGTAGCAGCAAATCTCGCCCGAGGTGTCATTGCGCAGAGATTAAAGGCCGCAACAGATGAATCAACTGTTGCTGAGTATCAGGCTAAAGAAGGTGATGTTGTTTCCGGAGTTATTCAACAAGGCAGCGATCGCAAAATCACTTTTGTCGATCTCGGTACGGTTGAAGGTAAATTACCACCAGAAGAAAAGGTCCCTGATGAAGATTATTCACATGGCCGACGGATTCGTTGCTACGTAGTTGCGGTCAAGATGGGACCGAAGGCTCCCGAGATCACCTTGTCGCGAAGCCACCCACGACTTGTTGAAGAATTATTCCGCTTTGAAGTTCCGGAGATCGCCGATGGCACAGTAATCATTGAAGGCTTGGCGCGTGAAGCAGGGCATCGCACCAAAATGGCCGTTTCTACTCAGGCACCGGGGCTAAATCCTAAGGGTGCCTGTATCGGTCCTTTGGGTGGCCGTGTCCGCGCTGTTATGAGCGAACTTGGCGGTGAAAAGATTGATATTGTTGATTACAGTGATGATTTAGCTGAATATGTTGCCCATGCCCTTTCGCCAGCCAAGGTTATTTCGGCCAAGGTTATTGACGAAGAGAATCGGGTGGTTCGAGTAGTTGTCCCTGACTACCAGCTTTCCCTTGCTATTGGTCGTGAGGGACAAAATGCGCGTCTCGCCGCGCGCTTGACTGGCGCCAAAATCGACATTAAATCAGACGTTATTCCGGCTGATTAACTGATCTGTTCTTTCAGTGGGCAGTTTTAGGTCCTGCATGGGCTAGAATTATGGAGGTTCGAACAATGACTGCACCTATGCGCACCTGCTTAGGCTGTAGGAAAAAGGCGAACCAAGAGGAACTGATTCGGATAGTTGTAAGCAAAAACCAGGTTGTACCTGATTTTGCACAAACTTTCCCCGGTCGAGGCGCGTACTTGCACCAACAATCGGAATGTATCAAAAATGCAATAGATCGTCGGTTATTCACCAGGGCGCTTCGCGTCTTAGTGACAATCGACACTTCGCATCTAGATGCGTTACTCACCACTAAACAGTATTAACCGCGAAATCGGGAGTATGAATGTCAATCGTCAGGTCAGCGTTCTAGTTATGAACGCCAACAAGCAATGCGCTTCGCAATGAGCGCGAAGAAACAAGAGACGGTCCGATAAGTAGAGTTTGTCGGGCCAGACTGGAGAAACGTGTCCAAGGTCCGAGTGTACGAACTTGCTAAAGAATGTGGTTTAGACAGTAAGGAAATGATCGCCAAATTAGAAGAAATTGGCGAGTATGTTAAGTCCGCGTCAGCAACAGTGCTGCCGCCTGCTGTGCGAAAGTTGCACGCAAGATTCCCAGAATTAAAAGCAGCAGCCGATAAGGCAGCCGCTGCGCCAGCGTCGGTAAAGAAGGCAGCTGCTAAGAAAGCTGCCGCGCCTGCACCAGTTGTTGAAGATGTCAGTGATGTGACTCCTTCAGTATTGCCAGGCCCGCGCGTTTCAGCCCCTGTTGAGGTTGAACCGAATATTGAGCAAGAGCCCGTAACGTCTTCGCCAGTGCCTGTCTCCGAAACCCCTGATGTTGCATCTGCGGCATCTGCGGCATCTCCGGCAGCGCCGGCAGCAGGTCCGCGTCCAGGTCCTCGTCCTGGTGGACCACGTCCAGGAAATAATCCGTTCTCCACTGGCGGCGCGGGACCTCGTCCTGGCGCGCCTCGTGCTGGCAACAATCCATTTACATCTGCTGGTGGACCGCGCGCCGGCGGCGTTTCAGGTGCACCTCGTCCTGCTGGTCCTCGGCCAGGAGGCGCGCCTCGACCTGCAGGTTTTGGTGGCCCTCGTCCGGCTGGCGCTCGTCCCGGTGGACCTGGCGGTCCTGGTGGATTTGGCGGACCTAGAACTGATCGTCCCGCTGGTCCTGGTGGTTTTGGCGGACAACGCGCGGGCGGACCGGCAGGAGCAGGAGCCGGCGCAGGAACTGGCGCACCAGCTGGTCCAGGTCGTCCAGGTGGAGGTCGTCCAGCCGCAGGTGGTCGCGGTCAAGCTGCGGGTGCTTTTGGTCGCGCGGGAGGCAAGCCCTCTAAGGCTCGTAAGTCAAAGCGGGCAAAGCGTCAAGAGTGGGACAACATGCAGGCCCCTTCAATGGGTGGCGCCACAGTTCGCATGGGTCAGGGTCAAACTTTACGTCTGGCTCGTGGATGTTCACTCACTGATTTCGCCGACAAGATTGACGCTGAGCCAGCCGCATTAGTGCAGTTGTTGTTCAAAATGGGCGAAATGGTCACCGCCACTCAGTCGGTGAACGAAGACACTTTGTCGCTTTTGGGTGTGGAACTAAATTACGACGTGCAAGTAATTTCCCCTGAAGATGAAGACCGCGAGTTGCTTGAATCATTCGATCTGGAATTTGCCGACGAAGGCGCTGCAGCCGATTGGGTTATCCGTCCTCCTGTCGTAACTGTTATGGGTCACGTAGATCATGGAAAGACTCGGTTGCTTGATGCGATTCGCCAAACTGACGTTGTCGAACGTGAAGCCGGTGGCATTACGCAGCACATTGGCGCCTACCAAATCCATCACGTGCATGAGGGTATTGATCGGGCAATCACATTCATCGATACCCCAGGTCACGAAGCATTCACGGCTATGCGTGCTCGTGGCGCTCAGGTAACTGACATCGCGGTTCTTGTTGTTGCCGCAGATGATGGCGTTAAGCCTCAGACGATTGAGGCACTTAACCATGCTCAGGCTGCCGGAGTTCCGATCGTTGTAGCAGTGAACAAGATGGACAAAGAAGGCGCCGATCCAGTAAAGGTGCGTGGTCAACTCGCAGAGTATGGCCTAGTTCCTGAGGAATACGGTGGCGACACAATCTTTATCGATGTGTCTGCAAAGAGTGGAATCAACATTGATCAACTAATTGATTCAATTTTGCTTACTGCCGATGCTGGACTTGATTTGCATGCTAATTCTGAACAGGATGCCCAAGGCGTGGCAATTGAAGCCAACCTCGATCGCGGCCGTGGACCTGTTGCTACTGTTCTAGTCCAGCGTGGAACTCTGCGCCCTGGTGCTTCGATTGTTGTTGGCGATGCCTTCGGTCGTGTTCGTGCGATGTTGGACGAAAATGGCGATGTCGTATCAGAAGCAGGACCAGCACGTGCTGTTCAGGTTCTTGGCCTGACATCCGTACCAAGTGCCGGAGATACCTTCTTAGTTGTTTCTGAGGACCGTATCGCGCGACAGATTGCGCAATCACGCCAAGCGCGTGAGCGCAATGCACAACTTGCAGCGCGACGTGGGCGTACAACGCTTGAAGATGTACTCAAGACTCTTGAGAAGGGCGAAATTGCCGAGCTCAAGATCATTATTAAGGGTGACGTATCCGGTTCCGTCGAGGCACTTGAAGATGCATTACTTGGAATTGATGTGGGCGATGAGAACGTTAGCTTGCATGTGATTCACCGTGGTGTTGGCGCAATTACCGAAAATGATGTTTCGCTGGCAGCAGCCTCAGATGCTCTGATTATCGGTTTCAATGTGCGTCCTGAAGGCAAGTCTCGCGACTTGGCCGATCGTGAAGGTGTTGAAATTCGGTTCTACAACGTCATCTATGGCGTTATCGACGACATCGAATCTTCGCTTAAGGGAATGCGCAAGGCTGAGTTCGAAGAAGTCGAAGTTGGTTCAGCCGAGGTGCGCGAGGTTTATCGCTCAAGTAAGTTTGGAAACATTGCTGGTTGCGTAGTTTCTAAGGGTGAAATCAAGCGCAAGTCTAAGGCTCGTTTGGTGCGAGACGGATCAGTCGTCAAGGCTGACCTGTCAGTCGACACTCTTCGTCGCTTCAAGGATGATGCCACTGAAATCCGTGAAGGATTCGAGTGTGGTATCGGTCTTGGCTCATTCAACGACATCAAGGTCGGCGACGTTATTGAAACATTCGAAATGCGTGAAAAGGTGCGCGCTTAATCGCGCGTACTTTTTCAAAGGAGTAACTAATGGCTGATGCAGGTCGCGCCCGTAAAATCGGCGTGCGAATTCAAGAAATAGTTGCGGAGACCCTTGAACTAAAAATCAAGGATCCACGTTTAGGGTTCATAACTGTGACTGGCGTTCGAGTAACACCAGATTTGCGAGAAGCCACTGTTTTTTACACTGTTCTTGGCACCGAAGAAGAAGCCAAAAACACAGCTGCTGCCTTGGAATCAGGTAAGGGATTAGTGCGTACTGAGATTGGTAAGCGAACTGGAATAAAGTTCACGCCGAGTGTGGTTTTTATTCGAGATGCGCTACCAGAAAATGTCCGAGTAATTGATGACCTACTCAATGAGGCACGTGCGGCTGACAAGGTCGTGAAGGACCAGGCTAA
The DNA here is from genome assembly GCA_009885745.1 of Actinomycetota bacterium. Lineage (GTDB taxonomy): Bacteria > Actinomycetota > Actinomycetes > S36-B12 > UBA5976 > UBA5976. The sequence goes on along the minus strand of VFKC01000026.1, from coordinate 2,234 downwards.
AGTAGCGAATTTTGCCGGTGAAGCCGATCCTTACCGCAAACCATCTGAAGATGAGTGATCATGAGCAAATATACAAAGTCTCCTGAATGGGAGCACGCGCTTGAAGCAATTTCCGTCGCGCAAAGAGTGCTCTTAGTTGCTCACGTCACCCCTGATGCTGACGCATTAGGTTCAGCTTTGGCTATTGGCTTAGGCCTAGTTAGTGCTGGTAAGTCAGTCCAGGTTTCGGTCGGGGAACCTGACTTTGTTGTTCCGCAATCGTTGGAGTTTTTACCTGGGGTAGAGCTTGTTGTTGCTCCCGAGGATATTGCGCCACATGATTTAGTCATTTCTTGTGATACATCATCTGACGAGAGACTTGGAATTTTGGCTCTGGTTTTGCGGGATGCTGCTAACTCCATTGCCATCGATCATCACGCGTCTTTCACCGGGTTTGGCAAGATACATCTTGTTGACCCACAGGCTGCGGCTACTGCAGAAATAGCGCTCACACTTATCGACCTCTTGGATGTTGAATTAACCCAAGACATCGCTGCTTGTCTCTATGCAGGATTAGTTACGGATACGGGTTCCTTTAAATTTCAGGGTGCCACAGGTGAGACCCTGCGAATCGGCGCTCGACTCTTTGACACGGGGATTGACCACAGCGCAATCGCGCGGTTGCTATTCGATGATGAACCGTTTGATGCTTTGACCATGATGGGAACTGCGCTACAAAATGCTGTCCTAATTCCCGAAGCCGTTAATGGTTTAGGCCTTGTCTACACGACTATTGCTACTGGTCAACGCGGTGATTTACCTGAATTGGCGATGGAGCGAGTTATCGATGTTCTACGTCGCACATCCGAGGCTGAAGTAGCCGCAGTTTTCAAACAAGCCGATGACGGTATCTGGAAAGGTTCACTGCGAAGTAAGTCAGTGATAAATGTCGGTGCGGTAGCAACTGCACTTGGCGGCGGCGGTCATAGATTCGCTGCTGGATACACCGGATCAGATGACATTGATGCCCTCATCGAAGAACTAACAGCTCAGTTAGCAAGCGCGCCAAAGATCTAACATGTCAATCGATGGAATCGTATTAATCGACAAACCGCAGGGGCCAACATCCCATGATGTGGTAGCCCGTACTCGTCGCATTTTCGGTACCCGCAAAGTTGGTCACGCAGGCACTCTTGACCCAATGGCAACTGGCATGTTAGTTCTAGGTATTGGTCGCGGAACACGGCTTCTTGGCTACCTAACGGCAACCGATAAGGAATACGTAGCCACAATACGACTGGGAATTGCTACAGATACTGATGATGCACAAGGCGAAAGCCTCAAGCAGGTTAGCGCCGAGCAAATAACTGATACGCAAATCTTGGAGACTATCAGGGATTATCGCGGACACATTTGGCAACGTCCGAGCAATGTCAGTGCAATCAAAATTGATGGTAAGCGCGCCTACGCCAGAGTTCGAGATGGCGAAGAGATAGAGATTCCGCAACGACAAGTTATGGTGCATGACCTTGAGATTTTGAGTATCGAACACATTGATCTTGAGCATCTGATTGATGTCAAAGTACGCGTTGTTTGCAGTGCGGGAACTTATATTCGCGCACTTGCTCGTGACATTGGTGAGCAGCTTGGAGTCGGCGGACACTTAACATCTCTAAGGCGAACACGATCAGGGGTTTTCAGCGAGATGGTTGCACTCGCCCAGTTAGAAGAAAATCCGCAGTTTATCCCGCTAGCGGATGCTGTGCGTGCGGCTTTCTCGGTGCTCGTAATTCCCGACAGTGAAATAGTGCGCGCTCGACATGGCGTGAAGATTCCTGCCCCGATTGATGCAGGTTCGGGAATCAGCGCTGTTTTCACCGAAGGTGGAGAAGTTATCTCGTTGTGTGAAAATGTTTCCAGCGAACTTGTACCTGTGGTGGTGTTCATGCATGGACAAGGTTAAATCCGGACCAATTGTTTTAACCATCGGAGTATTTGATGGGGTGCACTTAGGGCATCAGGTGCTGCTTAAGCAGGCAATAGCAATAGCTAAGGACTTAGGTGGATCTGCAGTCACAGCAACTTTTGATCCGCATCCAACTGCATTTTTACGACCACTTGATTTTCAAGGTTTGCTCACTTTGCTGCCGCGACGCCAAGAAATTTTGGAAGCAATTGGAATAGATCGCGTTGAAGTTTTGAATTTTGACTTAGCGATGTCTCAGATGTCTCCTGAGTGTTTCGTTGAGGAGATT
>VFKC01000111.1 GCA_009885745.1 Actinomycetota bacterium | reverse complement strand
TATTTATTGCTGCTTTGTCGACTCCGCTGACATTAATCAGAACTTGCGGTAGACGGCGCATAATCGCGGCTAATTCGGTAAGAGTTTTTCCTTGTGCCTTCATTTCTGCAATCAAATGCAGTGCGGTAAGTACGCCATCGCCGGTTGTGGCAAATTCGTGCAGGATTACATGTCCACTTTGTTCGCCACCGATGGTGAAACCGTTGGCACTCATCTCTTCGAGCACATAGCGATCGCCAACTGCTGCAGAGATAACATCAATCTCGAGTTGCGCCATTGCCAAATTAAAACCAAGGTTTGACATGACTGTTGCCACAACCGTGTTGCCTACTAATTCATTTCTTTGTTTGCGACCGTTGGCCAAAATAGCCAAGATTTGATCGCCATCAACAAAATCTCCCTGAGCATCAACTGCTAAACACCGATCTGCATCACCATCATTGGCAATACCCAAGTCCGCTGAATGCTCCACAACTGCGGCCTGTAAACCTTGCATGTGTGTGGATCCACAATTTTCATTGATGTTCAAACCATCAGGTTCACAATTGATTGCGATAACGCGAGCGCCAGCTCTGCGCAATGCTTCTGGACCTAAGACACTTGCTGAACCATTTGCTCCGTCGATTACTACGGTGATGCCGTCAAGTTTTTGTCCGATTGAATTATTCAGGTGATCTAAATATAAATTCAGTAGATTTTCATCTGTTCTTATTCGGCCAACATCACTGCCGGTAGGAAGAACAATCTCATGGGAAAGTGCATTCTCAATCGCGTCTTCATCCGTGTCGCTAAGTTTTACGCCGCCACGAGCAAAAAATTTAATGCCGTTATCTGGCATCGCATTGTGGCTCGCAGAGATCATTACCCCGAATGCAGCATCCGTGGCATCAGTTAAGAAAGCAACTGCTGGAGTCGGCACAACGCCAACATCAATAACATCTACCCCAGCGCTAGCAAGGCCAGCACTTATTGCAGCCTGCAGGAATTCTCCACTTGCTCGTGGGTCACGTCCAACAATTACCCGCGCGCGGTTGTTATTTTCAGATGAAGACTCCCGCCCAAGCACACTGGCCGCGGCGATACCTAGCGCTGTTGCCAACTTTGCAGTCAACAGACCGTTAGCTAAGCCACGAACGCCATCTGTGCCAAAAAGGCGAGATGACATGTGATTAACGCTTGGAGTATTGAGGCGCCTTACGGGCCTTCTTAAGACCGTACTTCTTACGTTCCTTGATTCGCGCATCGCGAGTTAGGAAGCCAGCCTTCTTAAGATCTGGGCGGTTACCCTCTTCGTCAATGGCGTTTAGGCAACGAGCGATGCCAAGACGCAATGCGCCAGCCTGACCCGAGATGCCGCCGCCATCGATGCGTGCGATTACATCGTAAGCGCCTTCGTAGTTAAGAGTCTTGAAAGGCTCGTTAACTAGTTGCTGATGAACCTTGTTAGGGAAGTAATCTTCGATGGTGCGACCATTGATGACCCAGTTGCCTGTGCCAGGAACGATACGAACACGCGCTACTGCTTCCTTGCGACGACCAGTTGCAGCGCCTGGAGTTTCTGGCGCCTTACGTGGTTCGCGGACAGCTGGTGCTGGTGTCTCGGAGGTGTATTCAGTCAATACCTCTTCGTCGCCGGCAATTACGTCTTCAGTTACTTCTAGTTCTGGGGTCTGCGTCATGTCGCCACTGATTCCTTTCGAGAAAAATCTTGTTTGTGTGGCGCTTACTGCGCGACCTGAGTAATTTCAAAAGTCTTTGGGCTCTGAGCAGCATGTGGATGCTTGTCGCCTGCGTAGACCTTGAGCTTTGTGATCTGAGCGTTGCTCAACTTGTTGTGTGGCAACATTCCCTTGACAGCCTTTTCAACGGCGCGACGTGGGTTTGACGCTAGTAACTCGGTGTAACTAGTTGCGCGCAAGCCACCTGGGAAACCAGAGTGACGATAATCCATCTTCTGGCTTAGTTTCTGGCCAGTAAGAGCAACCTTGTCTGCATTGATGACGATGACAAAGTCACCCATGTCTGCATGAGGAGCAAATGTTGGCTTGTGCTTGCCGCGCAAAAGCACAGCAATCTGCGACGCCAAACGGCCAAGTACAACGTCAGTTGCATCAATTACATACCATTCGCGATTTGCATCGCCTGGCTTTGGAGAATACGTGCGCACAGTCAGCCTTCTTTTGTTATTGCCGGTGGTTGCCCAGTTGGGCTACGGTGCTCATTTCCAAGCACACGCGAACTCAAAGATTACCGTTAATAAGGGCATTGGGTCAAAACAGCCCGAATTGCCCTTGTATCTCACAGTAAGTTTTTTAGGATTTTTAGATTTTTCTTGATTTTTTTGCGGACGGGGACTCTAGAAAAGGTGCCAATGCTCAACAACTGGTGGGTTAGCAAAAAATGGGCCGATTAATTCGCGCCACTGGACGAACAGTTCGGATTCACGAAATCCGACGGTGTGATCTTCTAAGGTGTCCCAACCAATTGCCAACAGGTAAACATTTGGTCGCTCGATACCCCGGTGAACATGCAAAACATTAAATCCAGTGGCTTGCCCTAAAACTAATTTGGCGGCTTCGAGCACTGCTTCGAATTCAGTCTCCTTACCATCGAGAACTTCGATTGTTGCGGTTTCCATAATCACGATAATTTCCTACCTCTTCGCTCGGGCTTCATCCCAGACAGGTTCTGGCGATTCTCTAACAGTGGCGTCATGGCCAAATACTACGAAGCGATCAAATGACCGAGCAAACCAGCGGTCATGCGTCACTGCCAGCACAGTGCCCACAAATGACTCAAGTCCTTTTTCAAGTGCTTCTGCGGACTCTAAATCTAAGTTGTCAGTGGGCTCATCCAATAGCAACAAAGTTGCACCAGATAATTCCAGCAACAAAATCTGGAACCGAGCTTGTTGACCACCAGATAGTAAGTCGAATACTTGTTCACTTGCGTGCGCTAAACCGTAACGATCCAGTGCTCGAGCAGCCGGCTCGCGTTGCATTCCAGCACGATGTTCATCACCGCGATGCAATATGTCAAGCAAAGATTTGCCGACAAGTTCTGGATGATGATGAGTTTGCGCAAACCAACCAGGACGTACGCGGGCACCAAGCTTTGCGACCCCTTGGTGATTCACCGGTTCAATTGAAACTTCACTAACTGGCAAATGCTCCAACTCCGGATCGGACCCACCAGTCGCTAGTAAACGCAGAAAGTGACTTTTGCCTGAACCATTTGCGCCGAGCACAGCAATGCGTTCACCGAACCATATTTCCAAATCGAATGGTTTTACTAACCCGGTAAGTTCTAGGCCTTCGCAGACAACAGCTCGCTTGCCAGTACGACCACCCTGCAATCGCATCTTGACATTTTGCTCAATTGGCACCGCCTGGGGTGGACCTTTTTCTTCAAACATTCGTAAACGGGTACGAGCAGCCTGCAACCGTGATGCTAGACCGTCATTGAACTTGGCCTTGATGGCATACATCTGCACAAGGTCTTTAATTTTTTGGTGCTCTTCATCCCAGCGACGTTTTAATTCTTCAAAGCGAGCGAACCTATCTGCGCGAGCGTCGATGTAAGTCGCAAAGCCACCACCGTGCATCCACACCGTGTTTCCTGCGACACCAAGTTCGAGAGTCACGATGTTGGTCGCGGCATTTGATAGCAATTCTCGATCATGGCTAACGAACAAAATTGTTTTTGAAGTTTCTTTCAATTGCGATTCCAGCCACAACTTACCTGGGACATCAAGATAGTTATCTGGTTCATCCAAGAGCAATACTTGTTCAGGTCCGCGCAGGAGCGCCTCAAGCACAAGTCGCTTTTGTTCCCCACCAGAAAGAGTGCCAGCGCTTCGATGTTGGGCTTGTTCGAATGGCAACTGGAGTGCCTTACTCGTGCACACATCCCAAACAACTTCTAGTTCGTAACCACCAACATCAGACCAGTCTGAAATTGCTTGGGCATACTTCATTTGATTGGCTTCGCTATCTTCCTCCATCAAGGCAAGTTCAGCGGCGTCAATCCGGCTTGCAACTTCAACAGCTCGCGACGGAGCAACCGTAAGAAGTAAATCACGCACACTTCCTTGGCTCATGTGCCCGACGAATTGCCGCATCACGCCAAGGCCGCCAGCACGCACAATAGTGCCCTCTTGCGGATCAATGTCTTTAGCGATCATCCGCAGCAACGTGGTTTTTCCAGCCCCATTTGCGCCGATAAGAGCCGTTACCGTACCTTCACCAACTCGAAAAGAGACATCACTTAATAAAACACGGCCATCAGGCAAAGTGTGTGTCACATGTGCGACATCAATGTGTCCCATGTGGTGGCCTCATTCGCAAAGTTTGTGAAATCCGTTCGACAAATTCTGATTCTGGTGGATACTCGACGCTTTGGAAAACCAAACCATGTGCCGGGGCAGCAAAAACTGCTGGCTCACGAGTTTTTCCTTCAAGATAACTAACTAGCCATTCTTTATCTCGTTTACCTTCGCCGATAGAAATTACCGCGCCGACTAAAGCACGCACCATGGAATAGCAAAAGGCATCTGCGGATAAATCGGCTTGAAAAATACCATCATCGGTTTCATGCCAATCAAATCGTGTCAAAGTTCGGATGGTTGTGGAACCCTCGCGCTTGCGACAAAATGCAGCGAAGTCATGTAACCCCAGTAGATCTTGGCTGGCTTCATGCATGGCGGTGAGGTCAAGTGGAATCCAACTTCGATATGCCCAGTCACGCAATAGTGGATCGCGTTCGCCTTGATAAATCGAATAAACATAACTGCGAGATAGCGCCGCAAAGCGGGCATCAAAGTCACTAGATGTGATTTGAAATTTTCTAATCGCTACATCTTCAGGTAGTAAGGAATTAATTTTGAATAGTAAATCGTCCATTTCCAACATCGCCTCGATCGGCAAGTCGAAATGAATAACTTGCCCACGAGCATGAACACCGGCGTCCGTGCGACCAGCGCACTGTATTGCTACCCGCTCTTGGCGCAGGACAGTCGAGAGGGTTTCTTCAATTACTCCTTGAACAGTGCGTCTGCCCGGTTGTAAACCCCAACCAGAGAACTCTTTGCCATCGTAGGAAACATCACCACGCAAACGAATGAGCCCCTGCTGCGCATCGGGCGCGAGGGGCTCATTCATAGAGACTATTGTGTTCGTTATTCGCTTGTCGCGCCATCAGCAGGGGCTGCTTCTGCATCAACTGCAGCTTCAGCAACTTCTTCGACAGCAACTTCTTCGACAGCAACTTCTTCGACAGCAACTTCAGCTTCGATTGCCTCAACTTCAACAGCTGCGGCCTCTTCTTCGACGCTTTCGATTACTTCGTCAACCTGAGTTTCAGTTACTTCTTCTTCTGAAACCAAAGATGTCGCTACGAGTGCTGTTGCAGCTGCCTCTGCTGCTTTGCGATCAGCCTTTGCCTGCGCACGTGCTGCACGCTCTGGTGTTTCCACCAATGCCTCAACAAGTTCAATCACTGCCATTGGCGCGTTATCGCCCTTGCGCGGAGCAATCTTGGTGATACGGGTGTAGCCACCTTCACGATTGTCATAGCGTGGACCGATTTCAGCGAAAAGAGTATGAACAACACCCTTGTCACGGATAACAGTCAATACGCGACGACGAGCATGTAAGTCACCCTTCTTGGCGAAACTAACTAGACGCTCAGCAACTGGGCGCAAGCGACGAGCGCGTGACTCAGTTGTCGTGATGCGACCATGCTCGAACAGTGCTGTTGCGAGGTTAGCCAGAATTAGGCGCTCATGCGCTGGGCTACCGCCTAGACGTTTACCCTTGGATGGCCTTGGCATAATTTTCTCCTGTCAGTACAAGTAAGTCGAAGTCGAACAGCTTAAAGCTGCTCGTCCTCGGCAAAGCTCTGGTCGTCATCGGCTGCAACTGGTGCATCCGGATTTTCATCATCGAAATCATCAAATGCTGATGCATAGGATGATGGATCGAATCCGGGAGGGCTGTCCTTGAGCGCGATGCCCATGGAAGCTAACTTTTCCTTGACTTCGTCAATGGACTTTGCTCCGAAGTTACGGATGTCCATCAAATCAGCTTCACTGCGAGTGATTAGTTCACCAACAGAGTGGATGCCTTCACGCTTTAGGCAGTTGTAAGAGCGAACAGTTAGGTCAAGTGCCTCAACTGGAATGCTCAACTGCTCTGCGTTGAATACCTCTACTACAGATGGGCCAATTTCAATGCCTTCTGCTTCAAGGTTAAGTTCGCGTGCCAAACCGAATAGTTCAACAAGTGTGTGTCCAGCGGATGCAAATGCATCACTTGGAGAGATTGAACCCTTAGTCTCAACATCAATTACAAGTGAATCGAAGTCAGTGCGCTGTTCCACACGAGTTGCTTCAACCTTGTAAGTGACCTTCAAAACTGGTGAGTAAATTGAGTCAACTGGGATACGGCCGATTTCTCCACCGCTTGCCTTATTGTTTGCAGCCGAGATGTATCCACGACCCTGCTCAACAACAATTTCAATGTCCAACTTACCCTTTTCATTTAGCGTGCCAATGAAAAGATCTGGGTTGAAGATTTCAACACCTGCTGGTGGCTGAATGTCTGCTGCAGTAACTGCACCAGCACCCTGCTTGCGAAGGTACATAACTACTGGTTCGTCATCCTGAGAAGAAACTACAAGGTTCTTAAGGTTCAGGATTAGTTCAGTTACATCTTCTTTAAGTCCCTCAATAGTGGTGAACTCGTGTAAGACGCCTTCAATCTTGACGCTGGTTATTGCAGCACCTGGAATTGAAGAAAGCAGCGTACGACGTAGTGAGTTACCAAGCGTGTAGCCAAAACCTGGCTCAAGCGGGGCAAGCACGAAACGTGAACGTGTCTCTGATAGAACTTCTTCGGACAATTGCGGGCGCACTGAGATCAGCACAATTACTTCCTTCCGGCGACGACCATTATTTGAAGTCGCTGTTTGTGGGGATGACTACTTGGAGTAAAGCTCGACGATTAACTGTTCCTGAACCTGCGTGTCAATGCCATCGCGGTTAGGAAGTGAGTGAACCAAAATACGCATTCCAGCAGGAATGACCTCTAGCCATGCAGGTACGGTACGTTCGCCGATTTCTGCGTAAGCAACTTGGAATGGAGTCATTTCAAGTGAGGACTTACGTACTTCAATGATGTCGCTTGGGCTCACGCGGAAAGACGGAATGTCTACCTTGTGACCGTTAACGACGATGTGACCATGGCGCACTAACTGGCGTGCCATGTCGCGGCTCTTGGCAAAGCCACCGCGGTATACAACGTTGTCTAGACGAGTTTCAAGAATGCGAAGAAGGTTTTCACCAGTCTTGCCTTGCTTGCGGTTTGCCTCGTCGTAGTAGCCACGGAACTGCTTTTCAAGCACACCGTAAATACGGGCGGCCTTTTGCTTCTCGCGCTTCTGCAATAAGTATTCGGATTCCTTGGTACGTCCACGACCATGCTGGCCTGGAGGGTACGGACGGCTTTCCATTGGGCATTTCGGTGAATCGCACTTTGAGCCCTTGAGGAAGAGTTTGGTCTTCTCTCGTCGGCAACGCTTGCAATCTGGTCCGGTATAACGAGCCATTTATTTATCTCCTAAATTCTCTACGTTAGACGCGGCGACGCTTTGACGGGCGGCATCCGTTGTGCGGGACAGGGGTCATGTCTTGGATCGTTCCGACCTCAAGACCAGCGGCCTGCAGTGAACGAATCGCAGTTTCGCGACCTGAACCTGGGCCTTTAACAAACACATCAACCTTGCGCATGCCATGCTCCATTGCGCGCTTAGCAGCTGCTTCAGCAGCCATCTGTGCGGCGAATGGGGTGCTCTTACGGCTGCCCTTGAAACCAACTTGTCCAGCAGATGACCAAGCGATCACAGCGCCAGATGGGTCAGTAATAGAAACGATGGTGTTATTGAAAGTGCTCTTGATGTAGGCCTGGCCTACAGCAATGTTCTTTTTCTCCTTGCGGCGGATCTTCTTAGCACCGGCCGCGGTAGCTTTCTTTGGAGGCATTTGAATCCTTCTACTAGTTCTTGGAAAGACAGACGACTACTTAGTCGCCTTCTTCTTTCCAGCCACGGTCTTCTTGGGACCTTTACGGGTACGGGCGTTGGTGTGGGTGCGCTGTCCACGGACAGGCAATCCACGACGATGACGAATGCCCTGGTACGAACCGATTTCCACCTTACGGCGAATGTCAGCTTGCACCTCGCGACGAAGGTCACCTTCAATTTTGAAGTTACCTTCGATGTATTCGCGCAACGGAACGAGTTGCTCGTCCGTTAGGTCCTTGACTCGAAGATCCGGGCTAATTCCAGTAGCGGCGAGGATTTGATCCGCGCGCGTACGGCCAATACCGAATATGTAGGTAAGTGCGATCTCTAAACGCTTTTCGCGTGGGAGGTCAACACCAACAAGGCGTGCCATCAGGCGTTACTCATTTCTGTTTACGGCAAAGGTCTCACACGTCCACCAATCCTTGCCGCCTGACAAGGTCCTCAGCCTTTGCACGCCTGAGGGTAACGTTCCGTTCTCTCGCACGCGAGATAACGGGATCGGGTGGTCGTCTTTTCGGTTGCTACCGTTTAACCCTGGCGCTGCTTATGGCGTGGGTTTTCACAAATAACCATAACTACACCGTGGCGACGGATTACCTTGCACTTGTCGCACATTGGCTTTACTGAGGGGTTAACCTTCACGTTTTAGTTCCTGATCACTTGTAGCGGTAGACAATACGTCCACGGGTTAGGTCGTATGGAGATAACTCCACAATGACCCGGTCATCTGGCAGGATTCGAATGTAGTGCATTCGCATCTTTCCAGAAATGTGTGCAAGGACTTTATGACCATTTTCTAACTCAACCCGAAACATTGCGTTGGGTAGAGATTCGCTGATGACGCCTTCGATTTCTAGGGCACCGTCTTTTTTGGCCATATAGCTTCTTGAACTCCCTTGGATTGCAACTCGTTGATTGTTCAACGGGCCGACCACTGATGTTACGCCAATTTGCCCCTAAAAGTGAAATCGTCCCCTGTGGACCCTTGTTTTGACAGGGTCTATACCGCTATATTCCAGGCTGAAATCTGAAGGATTAACCCATCAAGTTATGCGTTCCCGCGGGTCAATGGCTAGCTGGATTCATCTTTTTCTGAATAATCTAGACCTAAAAATTCTGCGGCCGACATCTCGTAGATATCTTCTGGTCCATCCTCTTCATCCATTTGGACACCCGCATGAGTGAACCCAAACTTTCGGATGATTTGTTGCGAAGGTGCATTGTTTGGACTGACTGTGTAGCGCAGGGTACTAACTCCTGGCTGAGTACATGCCCAGTTCCACATTCCCTGAAGTGCCTCGGTGGCATAACCCTGATTTTGAAAAGCTCCCGTAATCTCTAGGCCAATCTCAATAATTCCGTTGCTATCTGGCTCACCATGAAAGCTAATACTGCCAATGATTTCTTTCGCATCTCGCAACACAATAAATCGGACGAACCATTTGTTTAGGGTGGCATCAAGTTTCACTTGTGGAACACGCCAACGAAGTGGACCCGAGTTGTTTAAAAGAACTTGATAGGTGTTTTTGTAATACGCCTGAATCGGGAGTGAGAAATTTTCTGGACTTTCATAAAGTTGAATCAAGTCATTCGCTGCTATCAGATATAAGTCAAGACGCGGTGTCTGAATTAATTCAGCACTCATCGAGCTCATGGATTCAACTTTAACTTTCGTGCTGCACAATTATCTTCTCCACCGAGGTCACAATTGCGAGAAGACGATTTCTTTTCTGGAGTGCAACTACTCTCGACTAGCTGCCGGGCTGGCAATGCCATGCGCGGCAAAGTACTCGGCTCCCCCATCAAGTTCAGTTAGCACCCAAGGGCCTTGTTCAGTAATCGCGACCGTATTTTCCCAGTGACTTGCTCGAGATCCATCCACAGTCACCACGGTCCAATTATCAGCCAATGTGTGTACGTGTCGTGAGCCCAAGGTGACCATTGGTTCAATGGCAAGTGCCATTCCAGGCACCAGTTCTGGGCCATGTCCTGGTGCACCATAATTTGGTACCGCGGGGTCCATGTGCATTTCGGTACCGATGCCGTGACCGGTGTATTCTTGCAAAATTCCATATTCGCCGGCAGCGTCGATCGTTGTCTCGACAGCGTTGCTTATGTCAGAGAGTCGATTACCTGGCTGGGCCATTCCAAGACCTGCCCACATCGAAGCACGCGTCACATTACTTAATCGTGTCTGCTCTTCAATTGGTTCACCGATTTCAATTGTTACCGCAGCATCTCCATGCCAGCCTTGCACGATGGCACCGAAATCCACTGACAAGATATCGCCATCAATAAGAGGGCGCTCATTGGGAATTGCGTGCACAACTTCTTCGTTTACCGATGAGCAAATTACGGATGGGTAACCGTGGTAATCCAAAAATGACGGGATTGCTCCAGCGCGTTTGAGTTCTTCGCGGGCAATTCGATCTAAGTCTGCCGTCGTGACACCTGGACCTGCTTCTTTGCTAATACGAAGCAGTGTGTGTGCGACAACCAGCCCTGCTTTGCGCATGAGTAAAAATTGTTCTGGAGTCTTTATTTCAAATTTGCTCTTGCGCGAAAACATAAGTTATAAACCAAGTGCGTTTGAAATGTCTTCAGTCACTTCGTTGACTGCGCCTAGGCCACTCACTTCAACGAGAATGCCGCGGCCGGCATACAGCTCAATAAGTGGAGCGGTCTGTTCAGAATAAACATTCATGCGATGACGAATAATTTCTTCACTGTCATCTGAACGTTGTTGTTCGCTTGCGCGGTGAAGGAGTCGTGCAACAACGGCATCGGTATCTGCAGAGAGCACGAGGACGCGATCTATGGAACTGTCTGCGAGCATCTCATCAAGTTCCGCTACCTGAGCCAGCGTGCGTGGATAACCATCCATCAGGAAGCCTGAAGTCGCGTCATCTGATTCGAGTCGATCGCGGACCATATCATTGGTTACTGAGTCTGGCACATACTCGCCAGCATCCATGAACTTCTTTGCCTCTTGGCCCAGCGCAGTGTTATTCGCTAAATTTGCGCGAAAAAGATCACCTGTTGAGATGTGCGGAATGCCAAGGCGTTCGGCCAAAATTGCTGCTTGAGTTCCCTTGCCTGCTCCGGGCGGACCCATAATGAGCAAACGCATTACTTCAGAAAACCTTCATAATTACGCTGTTGCAACTGGCTCTCAATCTGCTTGACCGTGTCAAGACCCACACCAACCATAATCAGCAAACTTGTTCCACCGAAGATAAAGCGATCGCCCACTCCGAGTTGGTTGAATGCGATGTATGGAATTGTGGCAACTGCACCTAAGTAAAGTGCGCCTGGCAAAGTGATGCGATTAAGCACATAAGCAAGATAATCAGCTGTTGGCTTGCCAGCACGAATGCCGGGAATGAAACCGCCGTATTGCTTCATGTTGTCTGCGACTTCTTCTGGATTGAATGTGATTGAAACATAGAAGTAGGCGAAGAAAACGATCAAAACAAAGTTAGAGACTAGGTACGCAGCACGTCCAGTTGCCATGTAAGTGGAAATCCACTGAGCCCAACCCTCTTCCGAACCCGAAAGTTGCACGATGAGGCTTGGCAGATAAAGCAAGGACGAGGCGAAAATTACTGGAATAACGCCAGCCTGGTTTACCTTCAAAGGTAAGTAGGTTGAGGTTCCGCCGAAAGATTTGCGACCGATTTGACGCTTTGCATATTGCACTGGGATGCGTCGTTGAGCCTGCTCAACATAAACCACAGCCGCAACAGTTACAAGACAAACAGCCACAGTTACGACGAATTTTAGCGAACCATCGAGGCGCCAGATTGAGACAAGCTGACCTGGGAAAGTAGCAATAATTGAGGTGAAAATTAGGATTGACATTCCGTTGCCAACACCACGGTCAGTGATTAATTCACCAAGCCACATGATTAGCGAAGTTCCCGCAGTCATGATGCAAACAATCGTTAAGAGTAACTGGATTGATTGATTCGGCATCAACTGTTCATTACAGCCTTGGAATAGGCGACCAGGCGTTCGCGCCAAAGTAATAATTGTGGTGGACTGCAAGATTGCCAGACCAATAGTTAGGTACCGGGTGTACTGAGTGATTTGTGCAGTACCTGCCTGACCTTCCTTCTTCAAGGACTCAAGGCGCGGGATAACAACAGTAAGCAACTGGATGATGATGCTTGAGGTGATGTAAGGCATGATGCCCAGTGCAAACACCGAAAGTTGAAGGAGCGCTCCACCACTGAACAAGTTGATCAGCCCATAGACACTGTTGTCTTGGACCTGATCAATACAAGTTTGAATTGCGGTGTAGCTCACACCTGGGCTTGGGATTACCGAACCAAGGCGGAAAATAGAAATAATGCCAAGTGTGAAAAGCAGTTTCTTACGCAAGTCGGGCGTACGGAATGCTGCTGCAAATGCGCTTAGCACTATTGCCTCCTAGGACTGTGTTGACCGGGCTTGTGCCCGATCAACTCGTGGTCAGATTTGGTTTACGGTTCCGCCGGCAGCGGTGATTTTTGCCTTCGCTGAATCAGAGAACTTGTCTGCAGTTACGTTTACCGCAACTGAGATGTCACCCTGACCTAGAACCTTAACTAGTTCGCCCTTGCGAACTGCGCCAGCCTCAACCAAGTCAGCAATTGTGATGTCGCCACCCTGTGGGAACAATGCGTTGATTGCTGCAACATTTACCACCTGGTATTCCGTGCGGAAAGGATTCTTGAATCCCTTTAGCTTTGGCGTACGCATGTGAAGCGGCATTTGGCCACCCTCGAAACGTACTGGAACCTGATAGCGAGCCTTTGTACCTTTGGTACCACGACCTGCTGTTTTACCCTTGCTACCTTCACCACGACCAACGCGAGTGCGTTCGGTCTTGGCGCCAGGTGCTGGGCGTAGATGATGAACCTTGAGTGCCATAGTTACTTGACCTCCTCAACAGTTACTAAATGACGAACGGTGTTAACCATTCCACGGATTTCCGGACGATCTTCCTTGACTACAGTATCGCCAATGCGCTTTAGGCCAAGAGAGCGCAAAGTGTCGCGCTGATTCTGCTTGCCGCCAATGCCTGACCTATGCTGAGTTACTTTGAGTTGAGCCATTACGCACCAACCTTTTCTGCACTTGCCCGCAATAGTGCTGCAGGTGCTACCTGGTCCAAAGGAAGTCCACGACGAGCCGCAACCTGCTCTGGACGCTCAAGCATCTTGAGCGCTGCAACAGTTGCATGCACGATGTTGATTGCATTGTCAGATCCCAGTGACTTGCTAAGCACGTCATGGATTCCGGCGCATTCAAGTACGGCGCGCACTGGTCCACCAGCGATAACGCCAGTACCTGGTGATGCCGGACGCAACATTACAACTCCAGCAGAAGCCTCACCCTTGACTGGGTGTGGAATCGTGCTTTGGATGCGTGGAACTTCAAAGAAATTCTTCTTGGCTTCTTCAACACCCTTAGCAATTGCTGCGGGCACTTCCTTAGCCTTGCCATAGCCGACGCCTACTTTGCCTTCACCGTCACCAACAACGACAAGTGCGGTGAAGCTGAAGCGACGACCACCCTTGACGACCTTGGATACTCGGTTGATTGCAACAACACGCTCAATGAACGCGCTCTTTTCAACAGGAGCCTGACCTCGACGGTCACCATCTCGACGATCGCGACGGTCGTTTCCGCCCTCGCGTGTTTCGCCACCACGTTGGTTAGCAGCCATAATTTTTCCCTACTTCCTTCTCGTGGACCTAGAAATCGAGGCCGCCCTCGCGGGCGCCTTCTGCCAGGGCCGCGACGCGACCGTGAAAACGGTTACCACCACGGTCAAAGACAACGGTGGTAACACCGGCAGCCTTTGCACGTGATGCGATTAACTTGCCAACTTCGCGCGACTTATCAGACTTATCTGACTTGCTTACGCGAAGATCCTTTTCCATTGTTGATGCCGAAGCCAGTGTGTGACCAGCAACATCATCTACAACCTGAACAAGAATGTGACGAGCTGAGCGGAAAACTACCAAGCGCGGACGAGCGGTAGTACCAGACAACTTCTTACGAACGCGGGTATGGCGGCGTTTGCGAGCAACGGCCTTCTTATTACCCTTACCTAATTTGGCTACGAGTGACATGGTTACTTCTTGCCAGCCTTTCCAGCCTTGCGACGGATTACTTCGTTTTGGTAGCGCACGCCCTTGGCCTTGTATGGATCAGGCTTGCGGAGCTTGCGTAGGTTAGCCGAGACTTCGCCAACTTGTTGCTTGTCAATGCCAGAGACATGGAAGCGCGTTGGGTTGTCAACGGTGAAAGTGATTCCAGCAGGTGCATCGACCTTGACTGGGTGGCTAAATCCAAGAGCGAACTCAAGGGTGTTGCCATTGGCAACCACACGGTAACCGGTACCTGAGATTTCCAAAGTCTTTGAGTAACCTACGGTTACCCCAAGTACCATGTTTGAAACCAAGGTGCGGGAAAGTCCGTGAAGTGCGCGACTGTTTCGCTCATCATTTGGGCGAGTGACCACTAGTTGGCCATCTGCTTGCTCAACAACGATAGGGCTAGCGACGTTTAGGGAAAGAGTTCCCTTTGGTCCCTTGACTGTTACAAGCGCACCATCAATGGTGACTTCAACGCCAGCAGGAACTGTGATTGGCATACGTCCAATACGTGACATAGCAGCGACCCCCTACCAGACGTAGGCGAGGACTTCCCCACCTACACCCTTCTGTGAACACTGACGATCAGTAAGTAGACCAGTTGAAGTTGAGATAATCGCAACTCCAAGTCCACCAAGTACGCGAGGTAATCCGGTGCTCTTTACATATACGCGAAGACCAGGCTTCGATACACGCTTAACACCTGCGATTGAACGCTCACGGTTTGGACCGTACTTAAGGCTGATGCTCAGAGTCTTGCCAACTGGCGCATCTGCAACCTCGAAGCTTGCAATGTAACCCTCACGCTTGAGGATTTCTGCAATGTGCTCCTTGATTTTTGAATGCGGCATTGACACGGACTCGTGGTGAGCCGAGTTTGCATTACGAACACGCGTTAGCATGTCCGCAATCGGGTCTGTCATTGTCATTGGCTTATCGCCTTCCTCGTCGCGGTTTCCCTATTAAGGACCTACGTCGTTGTTGTTTTACCAGGAGCTCTTTGTGATACCTGGAAGCTCACCGCGGTGAGCCATTTCGCGGAAACATACACGGCATAGACCGAACTTGCGGTATACAGCGTGCGGACGTCCGCAGCGTTGGCAGCGGGTGTAACCGCGTACCTTGAACTTAGGGGTCTTATTTGCTTTGATCTTAAGGGCGGTTTTTGCCATTTTGCTTAAGCCTCCTTGAACGGGAAGCCCAGGAGCTTAAGTAGCGCCCGACCTTCTTCATCGTTTGCCGCAGTTGTTACTAGCGTGATGTCCATACCGCGCTGGCGATCAACTGAATCCTGATTGATTTCGTGGAACATAACCTGCTCGGTTAGACCGAAGGTGTAATTGCCATTGCCATCAAACTGCTTTGGGGATAATCCACGGAAGTCGCGGATACGTGGCAAAGCCAGTGTCAGCAGACGGTCTAGGAATTCCCACATACGATCGCCACGGATAGTAACGTGTGCACCAATCGGCATACCTTCGCGCAGCTTGAACTGTGCGATTGAAAGACGGGCCTTGGTTACCTGAGGCTTTTGGCCAGTGATTGCAGTGAGGTCGCGGATTGCACCTTCGATGAGCTTGGAGTCGCGAGCTGCTTCGCCCACACCCATGTTCACAACAATCTTGGAAAGACCTGGAACCTGCATGACGTTATCGAAAACAAATTCTGCCTGAAGTGCAGGAACAATTTCTTCACGGTAACGAGCCTTTAGGCGCGGGGTCGTATTAAGCGCTGTAGTTGACATTAAATGTCCTTTCCGGTGCTACGTGCGACGCGAACTCCACGTGAGCCTTCGTAAGTTGTGCCATCTGCACGAGTCTTTGTCACAGTCTCGCGACGTGATGAGACCTTAGTGGCCTTACCGTCAACTAGAAGAGCAACATTGGAAACATGTATTGGGGCTTCGATTGTCTCGATGCCGCCTACTACTACTCCACGTGTTGTCTGCTCTTTGCGGACGTGACGCTTCATGCGGTTAACGCCTTCGACGATGATCTTGTCGCGCTCATCAAATACGGCCAAGACAGTGCCTTTGACACCCTTGTCCTTACCTGCGATAACGATGACCTCGTCACCAGTTTTGATCTTCATTTACAAGACCTCCGGAGCAAGAGAAATGATTTTCATGAACTTCTTGTCGCGAAGTTCGCGACCGACTGGCCCAAAGATACGAGTTCCACGTGGTTCGCCGTCAGCCTTAAGGATGACTGCTGCGTTCTCGTCGAACTTGATGTAAGAACCATCTGGACGGCGGCGTTCCTTGGTTGTGCGAACGATAACTGCCTTTACGACGTCACCCTTCTTCACGTTTCCACCAGGAATGGCGTCCTTGACTGTTGCGACGATTACATCGCCGATACCTGCATAGCGACGTCCTGAACCACCCATAACACGGATGCAAAGAATTTCCTTTGCTCCGGTGTTATCTGCGATGCGAAGTCGCGACTCTTGCTGAATCACTTGTCAGTCCCTACCCTTACTTAGCCTTCTCGAGGATCTCGACCATACGCCAGCGCTTGGTAGCACTAAGTGGTCGAGTTTCCATCAACAGAACTCTGTCGCCAATGCCTGCAGCATTGGATTCGTCATGTGCCTTTAGCTTGCTGGTACGGCTGATTACCTTGCCGTACAGCGGGTGCTTAAAGCGGTCTTCAACAGCTACCACGATGGTCTTATCCATCTTGTCGCTGACAACTAGTCCTTCGCGGACCTTGCGGTCTCCGCGCTCTACGGATTCACTCATGCTGCACCTTCATTACTTTCAACCGGTGTGATCCCAAGTTCGCGTTCGCGCATCACGGTGTATAGACGTGCGATGTCCTTGCGGACTGCACGCAAACGGCCGTGACTCTCTAGCTGTCCGGTGGCAGCTTGGAAACGAAGGTTGAACAGTTCTTCTTTGGCTTCGCGCAACTTTGAAATCAATTCATCGTTTGCAAGAACTCGTAAGTCGCTGGTCGTCGTTGTCGGCATTAGATTTCCTCCCGCGCAATGATGCGGCACTTCATTGGTAGTTTGTGCATGGCACGAGTAAGTGCTTCACGCGCTACCTTCTCGTTCGGGAATGCAATCTCGAACATGACACGGCCTGGCTTGACGTTTGCAATCCACCATTCAGGTGAACCCTTACCGGAACCCATTCGAGTTTCAGCAGGCTTCTTAGTCAAGGGACGGTCTGGATAAATGTTGATCCATACTTTTCCACCACGACGGATGTGACGAGTCATAGCGATACGTGCAGATTCAATCTGGCGGTTAGTAACATACGCAGGCTCTACTGCTTGCAGACCCCACTGACCGAAAGTTACTGCGTTGCCACCCTTAGATGCGCCCGAACGATCCGGGTGATGCTGCTTACGGTGCTTTACGCGACGAGGGATTAACATGCTTATGCTCCTTCTACTGGTGTAGCTGGTGCCTCAACTGCAGCAACAACTTCAACTGGGGCAGCAACAGCTGCTTCAGTTGCAGGAGCGGCTGCACGTGGGGCGCGAGCTGGACGGCCAGCAGTTGAAGGGCGAGGTCCGCGACCAGTTACGGCAGCTTGCTCACGCTCGGCGCGGGTTCCAAGAGCATCGCCCTTGTAAATCCAAACCTTTACTCCAATGCGACCAAAAGTTGTGCGTGCTTCGTAAAATCCGTAGTCAATGTCTGCGCGAAGTGTGTGCAATGGCACGCGACCTTCGCGATAGAACTCACGACGACTCATTTCAGCACCACCAAGACGACCCGAAACCTGTACTCGGATTCCCTTAGCGCCAGACTTCATTGCACTCTGCATAGCCTTCTTCATCGCGCGTCGGAAAGAAACGCGACTTGAAAGTTGCTCTGCGATGCCCTGAGCTACTAGCTGTGACTCAATTTCAGGGTTCTTAACTTCAAGCACGTTCAACTGAACTTGCTTTCCAGTTAGATTCTCCAACTTGGTGCGGATTGCATCTGCTTCTTGTCCACGACGACCGATAACGATACCTGGGCGCGCTGTGTGAATGTCGATACGAACGCGATCACGCGTACGCTCAATTTCAACACGAGCAATTCCAGCACGTTCCATACCTTCAGTCATCATCTTGCGGATTTTTACGTCCTCGATGACATAGTCGCGGTAGCGTTCGCCAACTTTGGACGAATCTGCAAACCACTTGGAGCGGTAATCAGTTGTGATACCTAGGCGGAAGCCATAAGGGTTAATCTTTTGACCCATCTCGATTAGCCCTTCTTCTGCGAGGCCGAAACGGACTCGACGATAACTGTGATGTGACTTGTGCGCTTCAGGATGCGGCTAGCGCGACCTTGAGCACGTGGGCGGAAACGCTTTTGCGTCGGACCCTCATCAACAAACGCTTCGGAGATCACGAGCGTGCGTGGATCCAAATTGTAGTTGTTGCTGGCATTGGCGATAGCACTGTCAAGCACCTTGCCGATTGGCTCACTTGCGCTCTGCGGTGCGAAACGCAAAAGTGCTTGCGCTTCAGCGGCCGGTAGACCACGAATAAGGTCAATCACACGGCGTGCCTTTTGTGGCGTCACGCGAACGAAACGCGCCTGTGCACGTGCCGAGGTGTTAGCTGCGGCTTCCATCACTATCCCCTTGCTCCTTGAATTGGTTTCTTGAAATCTGTTTAGTAATTACTACTTGATTAGCGATTACTTGCGTTTTGCTTTGCGATCGTCCTTGACGTGACCCTTGAAGGTACGTGTCGGGGCGAATTCGCCAAGCTTGTGACCAACCATGTCTTCAGTAACGAATACTGGAACATGCTTGCGACCATCGTGAACGGCCAGAGTGTGACCGAGCATTGCTGGGCTGATAACCGAGCGACGTGACCAGGTCTTGATCACATTCTTGGTTCCCTTTTCATTCTGATCGTCAACCTTCTTTAGAAGGTGGCCATCAATGAACGGACCCTTTTTTAGACTACGTGGCACTACAAATACTCCTAGCGATTCTTACCGGACTTGCGGCGACGAACGATCATCTTGTCACTTGCCTTGTTGACGGAGCGAGTACGACCTTCGGCCTTACCATTCGGATTAACCGGATGACGTCCACCAGAAGTCTTACCTTCACCACCACCATGCGGGTGATCAACAGGGTTCATCGCGACACCACGAACAGTCGGGCGCTTGCCCTTCCAACGCATACGGCCGGCCTTACCCCAGTTAATGTTGCTCTGCTCAGCATTGCCAACTTCGCCAACCGTTGCACGGCAGCGAGCATCAACATTGCGGATTTCACCAGATGGCATACGCAACTGTGCGTAGGGTCCATCCTTGGCTACTAGCTGAACACTTGCGCCAGCTGAACGAGCAATCTTTGCTCCTCCACCTGGACGAAGTTCAATTGCGTGGATAACAGTACCTACTGGAATGTTGCGCAGTGGCAGGCAGTTACCAGGCTTGATGTCGGCGCTTGGTCCAGTTTCGACACGATCGCCCTGCTTGAGCTTGTTCGGCGCAACAATGTAGCGCTTCTCGCCATCGGCGTAATGCAAAAGAGCAATACGTGCAGTGCGGTTCGGGTCGTACTCGATGTGAGCAACCTTTGCTGGTACGCCATCTTTATCAGCACGACGGAAGTCGATGATGCGGTAGGCGCGCTTGTGGCCGCCACCTTGATGACGAGCGGTGACGCGGCCAGTATTGTTACGTCCACCCTTGTTAGGGAGTGGGCGAACTAGAGACTTTTCCGGCGTCGACCGGGTGATCTCGACGAAGTCGGCAACACTGGCGCCACGGCGTCCTGGTGTCGTCGGCTTGTACTTACGGATTCCCATTGAAGTGTCCTTGTCCTATTTTAGTCCGGTTAGCTAACCGGACCACCAAAGATGTCGATGCGGTCGCCGGCAGCAACGGTGACGATTGCACGCTTGGTATCCGGACGCTTGCCGAATCCCGTACGAGTGCGAATCTTCTTGCCCTGTCGGTTGATGATGTTCACGCCTAGAACCTTTACGCCAAAGACTTCTGCAACAGCAATCTTTACCTGGGTCTTGTTGGCATCTGGACGAACAACAAATGTGTACTTATTCTCTTCAAGCAGTGCATAGCTCTTTTCAGAGATGACTGGCGAGATGAGAATATCGCGTGGGTCTGCAATCTTCATGATTTAGGCCTCTACTTCATCAGAGCTAGCAACAGCCTTGGCAGACTTGCCACGAACTGGTCCAGCGATAAATGCCTCGAGTGCAGCCTGAGTGAAGACCACATCATCAGAAACAAGTACGTCGTAGGTGTTTAGCTGACCGGCTTCCAAGATGTGAACATCTGGAACGTTACGCAGGCTTACGGCTGAAACAAGATCATCGCGGGTGTAAACAACCAGAATCTTCTTGGCAGTGCTAACACTTGCAATTGCTGCAATTGCACCCTTCGTTGAAGGCGAAGCACCATCAACTAGTGATGACAAGCAGTAAACCTGACCGTTACGAACGCGATCTGAAAGTGCGCCACGAAGTGCTGCGGCCTTCATCTTCTTAGGAGTGCGCTGTTCGTACGAGCGAGGTGTTGGTCCATGGACTACGCCACCGCCTTTGTACTGAGGTGCACGGCTTGAACCCTGACGGGCACGACCTGTTCCCTTTTGCTTGAAAGGCTTCTTACCACCACCGCGAACTTCACCACGGCTCTTTGTGTCGTGGGTACCCTGACGAGCAGCAGCAAGCTGAGCGACAACTACCTGGTGGATCAACGGGATGTTGACTTGAACATCAAAGATTTCGGCAGGCAGTTCAATTGAACCAACAGTCTTGCCAGCCGGAGTTTTAACATCTAATGCAGTCATAACTTATGCCCCCTTCGCAGCGGTGCGGATCAAAACTACGGCGCCAGTTGGTCCAGGGATAGCACCCTTAACCAAGATCAAACCTTTTTCTAGGTCGACTGAATGAACCTTGAGGTTTTGAACAGTCTGCGCAACGCCACCCATACGGCCAGCCATGCGAACACCCTTGAAAACGCGTCCAGGAGTTGCACAAGCTCCGATTGAGCCTGGCTTACGGTGGTTCTTGTGCGCACCGTGAGATGCACCAACACCATGGAAGCCGTGGCGTTTCATAACACCAGCAAAACCTTTACCCTTGGTCACGCCAGAAACATCAATCGAAGAACCAACTTCGAATGTGTCAGCGCCAAGTTCTTGACCAAGTGTGTACTCGGAAGCATTGTCGAAACGAAGTTCAACTAGGTGGCGACGAGGAGTCACACCTGCTTTAGCGAAGTGTCCAAGCATTGGCTGGTTCACCTTGCGAGGATCAATTTGTCCAAACGCAATCTGAACAGCTGAGTAGCCGTCAACTTCAGGGGTACGAACCTGCGTAACAACGCAAGGTCCTGCCTCTACAACGGTAACGGGAACAACGCGGTTGTTCTCGTCCCAAACCTGGGTCATTCCGAGCTTTTTGCCCAAAATTCCCTTTTTATCGGTAGCCATGTCTGTTATTCCCGTCAGAGCTTAATTTCAATGTCGACACCGGCAGGCAAGTCAAGACGCATTAGCGAATCAACGGTCTTAGGAGTCGGGTCAATGATGTCGATAAGACGCTTATGCGTGCGCATCTCGAAGTGCTCGCGTGAGTCTTTGTACTTGTGCGGCGAACGAATTACACAGTAAATGTTCTTTTCAGTAGGCAGCGGCACAGGTCCTGCGACCTTCGCGCCTGTTGGTAATACTGTCTCAACGATTTTGCGCGCTGAAGAATCAATGACCTCGTGGTCATAGGCCTTGAGCCTGATTCGGATCTTTTGTCCAGCCATGGTGGCTTGACCGTCCTTACTCTTGTGATACTGCCGGGTACTTAAATTACTAGGTGTTGAGGTGGTGGTGACTCTTGCGAGCCACCACCGACCCAACGATGGTCTTGCTAGTTCTGGTTTTTAATTACTTGATGATCTTGATTACGCGACCGGCGCCAACAGTACGGCCACCTTCACGAATTGCGAAACGTAGACCTTCATCCATGGCGATTGGCTGAATCAGCGCAACAGTCATTTCAGTGTTGTCTCCAGGCATAACCATTTCAGTGCCGGAAGGCAAAGTAACGATGCCAGTTACATCCGTAGTACGGAAGTAGAACTGTGGACGGTAGTTGTCGAAGAACGGCGTGTGACGGCCGCCTTCATCCTTGGAAAGGATGTAGACATTGGCTTCGAAGTCAGTGTGTGGAGTAACTGAACCTGGGTGACAGATAACCTGTCCACGTTCAATTTCTTCACGCTTAGTTCCACGAAGTAGAAGTCCAACGTTTTCGCCCGCGCGACCTTCATCAAGAAGTTTGCGGAACATTTCAACGCCTGTAACAGTCGTCTTGATTGTTCCTGGACGGATACCAACGATTTCAATTTCTTCGTTGACCTTAACGATGCCGCGCTCGATACGACCAGTTACAACAGTTCCACGACCAGTGATCGTGAACACATCTTCAACTGGCATAAGGAATGGACGGTCAATTTCGCGAGCTGGTGTTGGGATGTAATCGTCTACAGCCTTCATCAGTTCAAGAATTGATTCTGCCCACTTGGCATCGCCGTTTAGAGCTGGGAATGCGGCAACGCGTACCACAGGGAGGTCATCGCCTGGGAATTCGTATGCGCTAAGAAGTTCGCGAACTTCCATTTCCACAAGTTCGATTAGTTCCTCGTCATCAACCATGTCGCACTTGTTTAGTGCAACAACGATTGCTGGCACACCAACCTGGCGAGCAAGAAGCACGTGCTCCTTGGTCTGTGGCATAGGACCGTCAGTCGCTGCAACTACAAGAATTGCACCATCCATCTGGGCTGCGCCGGTGATCATGTTCTTGATGTAGTCAGCGTGACCTGGGCAGTCTACGTGTGCGTAGTGGCGGCCTTCAGTCTGGTACTCAACGTGTGCGATCGAAATCGTGATACCGCGTTGACGCTCTTCAGGGGCCTTATCGATCATATCGAATGGCGTGAATGGGTTTACATCTGGAAAAGCATCGTGCAGCACCTTAGTGATGGCAGCAGTCAGCGTGGTCTTGCCGTGGTCGATGTGACCAATAGTGCCGATGTTTACGTGCGGTTTTGTCCGCTCAAACTTCGCCTTTGCCACGGTGGGTCCTCCTGGATCCTTGTGCTGTCAATCAAGATGACCGTCATCCTGATTGGTTTTATTTCTTTGGCCTGTGGGCCGTTACTCGCCCCGAACCTTTGCGACAATTTCTGTCTGTACATTGGCTGGAACTTGGGCGTACGAAGAAAACTCCATGGAGTAACTCGCACGACCCTGAGTACGACTACGAAGGTCTCCCACATAGCCGAACATTTCTGACAACGGAACAAGAGCCTTAACTACGCGAGCGCCATGACGCTCGTCCATAGTCTGAATCTGTCCACGTCGTGAATTGAGGTCTCCAATTACATCGCCCATGTAATCTTCAGGCGTGGTGACCTCTACTGACATCATCGGCTCAAGGATGACAGCGCCAGCTTTGCGCGCGCCTTCCTTGAATGCCATTGAGCCAGCGAGTTTGAATGCCAATTCCGATGAGTCAACATCGTGGTAGGCGCCGTCTAGAAGTGTGATCTTTACATCAACCATTGGGTAGCCAGCTAGAACGCCATTTACCATCGACTCTTGGCAACCTTGGTCGACTGACGGAATGTATTCGCGAGGAATACGTCCACCAGTTACCTTGTTGACGAATTCGTATCCACCCTCAACTTCAGAACCAACATTTGGTGCCATTGCGATCTGGACCTTTGCGAACTGACCGGAACCACCAGTTTGCTTCTTGTGGGTGTAGTCAATGCGATCAACAGTCTTGGTGATTGTCTCGCGGTAAGCAACCTGTGGCTTACCAACGTTGGCCTCAACTTTGAATTCGCGGCGCATACGATCTACCAGGATTTCAAGGTGAAGTTCACCCATTCCAGCGATGATGGTCTGACCAGTTTCTTCGTCAGTGTGTACGCGGAATGTTGGATCCTCATCAGAAAGACGCTGAATAGCGGTACCCAACTTGTCCTGATCGCCCTTAGTCTTTGGCTCAATTGCAACCGAAATAACTGGAGCAGGGAAAGTCATTGACTCAAGCACGATTGGGTTGCTTGGATCACAAAGTGTTTCGCCAGTAGTGGTGTCCTTAAGACCCATTACTGCAACGATGTCGCCGGCGCCAACCGATGCAATTTCTTCGCGCTTGTTTGCATGCATTCGATAAATCTTGCCGATGCGCTCCTTACGATCCTTAACTGAGTTAAGAACTGAAGAGCCAGCATCTAGACGACCTGAGTACACGCGCACATAAGTGAGCTTGCCTAGGTGTGGATCGGTAGCAATTTTGAACGCAAGAGCAGCAAGTGGCTCTTTGTCACTTGGAGTGCGCTCAATTTCGATTTCTTCGTTGCCTGGCTTATGACCAATAGTCACTGGCACATCTAGCGGGCAAGGAAGGTAAGCAATAACAGCGTCAAGCATTGGCTGAACACCCTTGTTCTTGAATGCTGTTCCGGTAACGATTGGCACTGCAGTACCGGCAAGAGTTACGCGACGAATTGCAGCGTGAATGTCAGCTTCGGTGACTGCTGATTCATCCGCAAAGAACTTCTCCATGAAAGATTCATCATTTTCAGCAATGGTCTCAAGCATGATGTGACGGTATTCGTCAGCTTGCTCTTGAAGATCTGCTGGAATTGGCTCAAGTACATAATCTTCACCAATAGTGGTTTCGCCGCGCCAAACCATGGCCTTCATGCGAATCAAGTCAACTAGACCGATGAAGTCACCTTCAGCACCAATTGGAAGCTGAAGAACAAGTGGGTTTGCACCAAGACGATCCTTGATCATGTCGACACACATCCAGAAGTTTGCACCGGTGCGGTCTAGCTTGTTTACGAAACAAATACGAGGAACGCTGTACTTATTAGCCTGACGCCATACAGTCTCTGACTGTGGCTCAACTCCAGCGACACCATCGAATACACAAACTGCGCCATCAAGAACTCGCAAGGAACGCTCTACTTCAACAGTGAAGTCAACGTGACCTGGGGTATCGATGATGTTGATTGTGTGTTCTTTCCATTCGCAAGTGGTAGCAGCAGAGGTGATCGTGATGCCACGCTCTTGCTCTTGCTCCATCCAGTCCATGGTTGCGGCGCCTTCGTGAACTTCACCAATTTTGTAGTTGATGCCTGTGTAGAAAAGGATGCGCTCAGTAGTCGTGGTTTTGCCCGCGTCGATGTGCGCCATGATTCCAATGTTGCGAACCTTGGCGAGGTCAAGCGATGTTTCGGTAGCCACTTCTTCTCTCGTCTCTGTTTTCTTTGGTAGGGATCTAAATCTTGGGTTTTGGTTTTACTACCAGCGGTAGTGTGCGAAGGCCTTGTTGGATTCGGCCATCTTGTGGGTATCTTCACGCTTCTTTACAGCAGCGCCAAGACCATTGGAAGCATCTAGAATTTCGTTCATAAGACGCTCGGTCATTGTCTTCTCGCGACGACCGCGGGAGTAACCAACCAACCAACGAAGTGCAAGGGTGTTTGCGCGGGCAGGCTTAACTTCGATCGGCACCTGGTAAGTTGCGCCACCGACACGACGGCTACGAACCTCAAGGGTTGGGCGAACGTTGTCTAGTGCACGGCGTAGCGTCTGTACTGGATCAGTTCCAGTCTTTTCGCGGCAGCCTTCAAGTGCGCCATAGACAATTGCCTCAGCGGTTGACTTCTTACCGCTAAGTAAAATCTTGTTTACAAGACTGGTAACAACTGGGCTCTGGTAGACCGGATCAACTACGACCGGACGCTTAGGAGCGGGACCCTTACGTGGCATATCAGCTCTTATCCTTCTTCGCGCCATAACGGCTGCGGGCTTGCTTGCGGTTCTTGACACCCTGAGTATCCAGTGCGCCACGGATGATCTTGTAACGAACACCAGGAAGATCCTTGACTCGTCCACCACGCACAAGCACGATTGAGTGCTCCTGCAGATTGTGGCCTTCGCCTGGGATGTATGCAGTAACTTCGATCGAACTAGTCAAACGAACACGGGCAACCTTGCGAAGCGCAGAGTTCGGCTTCTTTGGGGTCGTTGTGTAAACACGTGTGCAAACGCCACGGCGCTGCGGACTGCCTTTTAGGGCAGGCGTGTTGTTCTTCGTGACCTTGTCCTGCCGACCCTTGCGGACCAGCTGTTGGATCGTTGGCACTCTTACTCCTTCGTTTCGACGTCTGACACGCTTGTGCCTGACTTGAAATTTCTACTGTGTGTGGCTCAGATTCAATCTGCGCTATGCGACCCACGCGCTCGGGTGTGTTGCCCAGATGCACGCAATCAAACAAATAATCTGTCTTACTTAGCGATTATTCGCGGGACCTGCGCCGCCGGGGAAGCCCTTGGCATAGATACGAAACCCAACTTTCGTCGGGCACAAGGAGAAACACTAGCGACACATTGGGGTAAAGGTCAAAACGAGGGGCCTTCCGACCCACGCGGACGGCGTGTCGCGGCGTGTCGGAGGGGTTTTTGGCATATTTGGGCAGCACACACTCAAGTTTTTTAAATGTATGTGGGGGTTAAGCAAACCTGCTCAACCCCCACATTTCTTAATTTAATCTCTTTGAACAAGGTCCAACCGCGACCTTGAATCCAAAAGATTAATCCTGAGTTACTTCACGCAACAGGCCAGTTGCCACATCGAACACGAAGCCACGAACTGCATCAGTGTGTGGAATGAATGGGCTGTTCTTGATGCGCTTGATTGACTGACGAACATCAACATCTAGATCTGCGAATGCTTCAGCTGCCCATTCAGGCTTGAGGCCAGTCTCTTCCAAGATGCCCTGCTTGAAACCGTCATCAGTGAAGGTAAGCATTCCACAATCAGTGTGGTGAATAAGAATGATTTCTTTGGTGCCAAGCAGACGCTGGCTGATTGCCAATGAACGAATTTCATCATCAGTTACTACGCCACCGGCGTTGCGAATCACATGTGATTCACCATCGTTTAGGCCAAGAATGCGATAGACATCAAGACGAGCATCCATGCAAGCAACAACAGCAATGCTGCGTGATGGTGGAAGAGGTAGTGGGCCAGCAAAGGTCTTTGCATATTCGAGATTATTAGCTAGGTAATCAGTTGTTACAGACATAGTCATTTTCCTTGTTGTTGTTGGATAGGGGTTGGTATTACTGGATATATTTGGACTTTGGTCTAATACGAGCAAACTCAAGATTCATCACCCACAGACCTGCTGCATTGCAGAGGCTAGTTTGGGAATTTCACCGGTCGCTTACTCGCAGCGACCTACATACACATTGATGTGGTGATTGTCATTTGGTCGACATGCAAGCGCTTTGTGAGTACTGCAGAAACAATCATGAGGGCAACATTGGCAGAAAAATTATTTAAGTTCTCGCCCGCTCGTGGTTACTGCAACAGGTTTGCAACAAGGCAATACCTGGCGGAATCTCACTTAACAAAAATTGTACGTTAGTGAACTTTTTGTATCAGATGCGACAGGTGCTCAAAGACCAGTTGGAGTATTTGATTGAAATGGATCCATTTTGGGAAAGCGTTGCGAATCCCAGCGAACCGCCTGCTGGAACGAAACTGCTACCGCCGCCGCCACCACCACTTGTGGCCAAGTCAGTTCCTGAGGATGCGCCGCCGCCACCACCAAAGTAGCCGCCACCACCACCACCTGCGCCGTGCCATGAACTGTCAGCGCCTTGTCCGCCTTGGCGAGCAACCCCGGAGGTTCCAGCGATTGCGCCCGAACCTTCTCCGGCTATGCCACCGGCACCGGCACTGATTTGCGAACCTGCTTTACCACCTGCGCCACCGCCTAGGAGTTCTGATGGACTTGAGCCCGCGCCACCGTCTGTGTCAGCGCCTCCACCGTTACCAGTTAGGAAATTCTCAGAACTAGCACTTCCTCCTCCGCCACCAGCAATCGCCAGCGGTGTAGCTGCGGAAAAGACACCAGACCAACCGCCGCCACCACCGCCGGCACCAAACCAATCATCACCTGTGGCTGAACCACCCGAGCCACCACCATTAATGCCGCCAACTCCTGCAGAACTTTGCAACAAATCGGCAGTGCCCCCCTGTCCGCCAACAAATATTTTGTAGGACTGCCCAGGTGTCACCCGGCGGGCAAATTTAACTAACGCACCAAAGCCAGGGTTACTGGTGTTACTTGTGCCACCCAAAGCGCCTGCAACGACAAAATAAGCACACTTTGCCCCAGCAGGAACTTGCCAGGTAACAGCATCGACCGATGGGGATGTGAAATTAACTATCTGAGATTGTTCAAGCGGGTACCAAGAAATCTCAGTCTTACGAAGTGCGGCATTGCCGCCAGAGATAATGGAAAATTTGGTAGACACACCTTTTGTCATCAGATAGGAAAGTATCGAAAGTGAGCGACTGCGCATCAAAGCAGACGATTCCTTTGTCTTGGTGTAAAAACTTTTTAGGCGAATACTTGGCACACCTTTTGCCTTTAGTGCCACAAGCCGCAAACTAGCTTTCGCACTTGATGTAAGAGCTGCTGATTTCGGGGCGAATGAGATCTGCCCCATCTTTACGTATGTTGGCGCGCTTGCCTTAAGCACTGCCTGATATCTAGGTGCATCGACTTCTGCCGAAGCACTCGGGCTGGAAATCGTTGCAAGAGCACATAGCATGCTAAAAATCAAAGCTGTGCGGGCATGCTTGCCCTGTCGAATAGGGTGCACTCGCATTAGGTTCACACTTAATACATTACCAACATAAAACTTTGTGAAACTTGCCTAAATGCCTTGTGGGGCTCAGTCCAAAGACTTAGCCCCACAAGATTCACAGTTAGTTCACGTGATGTTTAGTCACGTACTAGTTGCGGTACTGACCGATGTCGTAGTCCTCAAGACGAACTGCTTCACCAGATCCAGTGCCGAAATCGCCACCGTAGTTGTAGTCATCGTAAGCAGTCATTGCCGCATACACAGCTGACTTGGCTTCTTCAGTTGGCTCAACCTTGACGTTGCGGTAACGCGGAAGACCGGTTCCTGCAGGGATGAGCTTGCCGATGATGACATTCTCCTTAAGACCCAACAGCGGATCGCGCTTGCCGTTGATTGCGGCATCAGTTAGGACACGAGTTGTCTCCTGGAATGATGCTGCCGACAACCATGAATCAGTTGCTAGTGAGGCCTTAGTGATACCCATGAGTTCTGGACGAGCAGAGGCAGATGCCTTGTTCTCGGCCACAACGCGACGGTTGTCTGCTTCGTAGGCTGAACGCTCAATCAGTTCACCAGTTAGGTAAGCGCCATCGCCTTGTTCGACGATAACAACGCGCTTAAGCATCTGGCGCACGATAACTTCGATGTGCTTATCGTGAATTGATACGCCCTGTGAACGATAGACCTCTTGGACTTCGTCGGTAAGGTGAATCTGAACCTGACGTGGACCACGGATACGAAGAACTTCCTTCGGATCTGGCTTGCCGACAAGAATTAGATCGCCAGCCTGAATGGTCTGACCATCTTCGACAACCAACTTAACGCGCTTAGATACTGGGTACTCAAGCTCTTCAGAACCATCATCAGGAATAACGATGACCTTCTTGGACTTGTCGATTTCTTCAATACGAACGCGACCAGTTGCAGCGCTGATTGGCGATACACCCTTTGGCGTACGTGCTTCGAACAATTCGACCACGCGAGGAAGACCGTGTGTAATGTCTCCACCTGCAGAGGCAGCACCACCAGTGTGGAAGGTACGCATCGTGAGCTGGGTTCCTGGTTCACCGATTGACTGTGCGGCGATGATGCCCACTGCCTCACCGATGTCAACCAACTTGCCAGTGGCCAATGAGCGACCGTAGCACTTGGCACATGTGCCTTGTGCGCTGTCACAAGTAAGTACTGAGCGAACCTTGATTTCTGCAACGCCAGCATTGACCATTACGTCAATGTCTAGGATGCCAAGTGAATCGCCAGCTGCATAAAGAGTCTTGCCATCAACGATGACATCTTCTGTTAGGCAACGTGAAGCAATCGAGGTATCTAGGTTCTCGTCTGCAGTTCCATCAGCCTTTAGTAGCGCCTTTAGTAGACCGCGATCGGTTCCACAATCATCTTCACGAATGATGACATCCTGTGAAACGTCAACTAGACGACGAGTTAGGTAACCAGAGTCAGCAGTACGCAAAGCGGTATCTGCAAGACCCTTACGGGCACCGTGCGTAGAGATGAAGTATTCAAGAACTGACAGACCTTCACGGAAGTTGCTCTTGATTGGGCGAGGAATGATCTCACCCTTTGGATTAGCCACAAGACCACGCATACCGGCGATCTGACGAATCTGAAGCATGTTTCCACGAGCACCAGAGTTAACCATCATCCAGACTGGGTTTGTCTCAGGGAAGTTCTCGGTCATCTTTTCTGCCACAGCGTTAGTGGTTGCAGTCCAGACTTCGATTAGTTCCTGACGACGCTCGGAGTCTGCAATCAGACCGCGCTCGTACTTAGCCTCAATCTTTTCGGCCTTCTCTTCTGCTTCGGCTAGCAATGCAGCCTTAGCAGCAGGAGCAACAACATCTGCGAATGAGATGGTTACACCTGAGCGAGTTGCCCAACGGAAACCTGACTCCTTAAGCGCATCCAGAGTTGCAGCAACCTGCACCTTTGAGTAACGCTCGGCCAAGTCATTAACAATTTCGCCAAGCTTGGACTTCTTAACCTCTTCGTTAACGAATGGATAATCAGCAGGCAGGGCTTCATTGAATAATGCGCGACCAAGAGTGGTTTCGATTACGCGAATAGCAGATTCGCCACCAATCTCGATAACAGCATTTTCAAGACGAATCTTGACGATTGACTGCAATCCAAGAACGCGAAGATCATAAGCCATGATCGCTTCAGCAAGTGAACCAAAGATGCGACCTTCTCCAAGACCAGCCACTGCACCACGAGTTAGTGAGTAAAGACCCAAAACCATGTCCTGCGTTGGCGAAGTAATTGGACGACCGTTTGCTGGCGACAAGATGTTATTTGTCGAAAGCATCAAGACTCGTGCTTCAGCCTGAGCTTCGGCAGAAAGTGGTACGTGCACAGCCATCTGGTCACCGTCGAAGTCAGCGTTGAATGCTGTACATACAAGTGGGTGAATCTGAATGGCTTTACCTTCGATGAGCTGAGGCTCAAATGCCTGGATACCCAAGCGGTGAAGGGTTGGTGCGCGGTTCAAAAGCACTGGATGCTCGGTGATGACTTCTTCAAGTACATCCCAAACAACTGAACGCTGACGTTCAACCATGCGCTTAGCACTCTTGATGTTCTGTGCATGGTTTAGATCAACAAGGCGCTTCATTACGAAAGGCTTGAATAGTTCCAGCGCCATCTGCTTTGGCAGACCACACTGGTGCAGTTTCAACTGTGGACCAACAACAATTACTGAACGACCGGAGTAGTCAACGCGCTTACCAAGAAGGTTCTGGCGGAAACGACCCTGCTTGCCCTTGAGCATGTCAGACAGTGACTTCAATGGACG
>VFKC01000092.1 GCA_009885745.1 Actinomycetota bacterium | reverse complement strand
CCAAGCCGTCCGTCAAGTGATCGTCCGGCTCGTAATTGGTCGCGCGACGATCGTCCAAAGGCAAGCGATGACCGTCGCTCAGGTGGCCGTGATGGTGGCCGTGATGGTGGCCGCGATGCACGTGGTGGCCGCCCGGATCGCGCAGGTGGTCGTTTCTCAGATCGCGATCGTGATGACCGTCGTTCAACTGGCCGTGATTCAACTCGCAATCTTGATAAGCGCGTCAATGTGCAAGATCCGATCATTCCTGACCACATCACCGGCGAAGAACTTGACCGCTCGGTACGAAATGAACTTCGTACGCTGCCAGATGGCCTAGCGCTACGCGTTGCTCGTCACCTTGCTGCCTCGAACGAACTTGCACTCGTTGATCCAGAGTTGGCATGGGAACATGCCCGAGCAGCACTAAATAAAGCAGCTCGTGTTGGCATCATTCGTGAAGCAGCAGCAGAAGCCGCATATCGCGCCGGACACTTTGCAGAAGCACTAACAGAATTTCGTGCTGCCAAGCGAATGAATGGCGCTCGTGAGTATTGGCCACTTATGGCTGACTGCGAACGCGCACTTGGTCGACCAGGCAAGGCCATCGAGATGGCTGGCGACCCTGTTGTTGCCAAACTTGAGCGCCCGGCCCGAGTTGAGATGCGAATCGTTGCCGCTGGTGCGCGCTCTGATCAGAAAAACTTAGAAGCTGCTTTGGCAACTTTGCAGTGTCCTGAACTAACTACGACTTCGGCTGAGCCATGGGCTGCTCGAATTCGCTACGCCTACGCAGACATTCTGGAGCAGATGGACCGCAAGGAAGAAGCCATCGAATGGTTCCACCGCGCAGCGGCCGTGGATGCCGAAGAGCAGACCGACTCAGATGAGCGCATTGCGATTCTAGAGGGCATTCACTACATCGACACTGATGAAGGTTACGAAATTGACGATGATGTAATCGTCGAGGTCTTTGACTCGGCTGATGTTTCTGCAGATGTAGATACTGATGTCGACGATTTGGACTCAGACGATCATTCTGATGATTCTGATGATTCTGAGTCGGTTGAAGCCGGTGAACTCGACGATGAAGTCACCGATGTAACCGAACTGTCATCCGAATCAACCAACGGTTAATCCCAAGCTAAAAATTGCACACAGACCCCAACCTGTAATTGCAAAGACTTAGGCACCTAGTTAACTCTGGGTGCCTAAGTCTTTTATAGGGGGAGCAAAATGCCAAAAGAAAATTCAGATTTTTCAGATTGGGTTAATCGAGTCGAGCTCACTGGACGCGTGTCTAGTGAAGCGCAGACTGTTGAATTGCCTAGCGCTGATTCGTTAGTTAAATTCCGAATTGTTGTTCCTCGACTAAAGCCAGTTACAAAGGCAACCGTAGACACTTTGGACTGCGTCGCCTTCAAATCAGTAGCTATTCGAAAAATCAACAAACTTGAAATAGGTGACATCGTGACGGTCACTGGTCAGTTGCGTAGGAGATTCTGGAAAACAGGTGCGGGCGTGGCATCCAGGGTCGAGATTGAAGTTGACTCGCTAAAAAGCGCTAGTTGATTTTAAGAACAGCCAAGATGCGTGGCATCCTTGAGCAGTGCTTAATCTTCAAACTTCCTCACCCCAACTGGCTCAAGCATATGACGCAGCCCTGCTTGATCTAGACGGTGTTGTTTACGTTGGTCAAGATGCGGTCCCAGGCGTCATTGACGCTTTAAATCAAGCACATGAATCAACTGGCATCGCACTTACCTGCGTGACCAATAACGCAGCAAGATCTTCGGCTGTTGTTGCCCAGCATTTACGCGAACTTGGACTAAGCGTCAAAGAATCAGATGTCGTGACTTCGGCCCAAGCAGGTGCTGCAGAACTAAAGCGAACAGTTCCTGCGGGCAGTTCCGTATTTGTTTTAGGTAGCCGCGATTTGATGACCGAAGTTGAACTCGCTGGATTTATTCCATCGCAAGAATTTCATCTTGAATATGCTGCGTTAATTCAAGGGTATTGGCCTGACATGCCATGGCGAATGTTGGGACAAGCCGCTGGCATCCTTGCAACCGGTACTTACTGGGTTGCGACAAACATGGACTACACGATCCCGACCCCATGGGGGACCTCGCCTGGTAACGGCACGATGGTGAATGCGTTAACTACCGCTACGGGTCGAGTCCCAGATGTGGTCGCAGGAAAACCTGAGACGCCATTGATGCAACAATCCATCGATCGATCCAACTCGGTGCGACCAATTGTGGTTGGCGATCGATTGGATACAGACATCTTGGGCGCAAACCGAATTGGCATTGACAGCCTCTTGGTTTTCACCGGAGTAACTTCAATTGCAGAATTCCTATCAGCAGAACCTGAATATCGACCGACCTATATTTCTTGGTCAGCCACCGGCATTTTGGATTCGCATCAAGGTGTTGAAGTGAGCGGCAATCAGACAAGTCTTGGTGGATGGAGTATGACTGGCAAGTCACTTCAGGGCGCTGGCGACAGTTTGGATGCGGTACGCGTTGTGGCTGTTTCTTGTTGGACGGGTCAGTGCACAAGTGCCGAAGCTCTGGCTGCCTTGGTGGAAATTGGTCTAGACGTGCGCAACCCACCAATTGGGCATTAGCGTGTAGTTATGGTTTATCTAAATGTTTTCGCGCAAATGGCCCAAAATTTTGCTGAGCAGTCATCAGAAAAAATGCGCGAAGCCCGTGATAGCGCAACGGTCCCAACAATTGATGCGCCAGCCATCGCCGAAGCGGTTTCGACACTGAGCGCGGTTGCTTCGGGTTTTGTGGCGGAGCTTGTGGCCATGTTGCCGACCAGTGCTCCAGCTGCTGCGAGTGACATTGATGAAGAGGCTCGTAAATTATTGAATACCGAAGTAGACAAGATTGTCGGGAGACTGGGCTTAGTTCAAGAAGACGAACTTGCTGCATTGCGTAGGCGTGTTGTTGAACTCGAGGACAAGATTGCAAACCTCAGCCAATAAGGTTAGGTATCAAAGGAGTCAGCGTGGAATCTGAAAACACTGAGCTAGAAGTCGATTTTGTGGCGACCGAGATAGATGCACAAGATTTCGAAGACGGCTTTGCCGATGATTCAACGCCAGAGGCAACCGCGCAACCCATTTCGGCGCCAAGCCCGGCCTTTGTCGGTGTAACAATGTCAACGCTGCCAATTACAGGTGAACCACGAGTTGATGATGCGCTAGGTCGACTGACTGATCTTGAAGGTTTGCCAGTCCACGAACATGTTGAAGTTTTCGAAGATGTTCGCCATCGGCTACATGACACACTTTCTGACCTCGGTGGCAAGTGACCCGTCGACGCCTTGATGTCGAGTTAGTTCGTCGCCATTTAGCCCGAAGTCGTGAACAGGCTCAGGAACTTATTTCGGCAGGTCACGTTCGAGTGGGCGGATTAGTTGCGAATAAAGCCGCATCGCAAGTTGATGAAAACGCAGCAATCAAATTACGAGCCGGCGAACAAGATGACTACGTATCGCGAGGCGCACACAAGTTAATCGGCGCGCTTGATAAATTTGGCGTAGATGTCTCTGGCAAAGTTGCTTTGGATGCAGGCGCATCAACTGGCGGTTTTACTGATGTGCTGTTACGCCGTGGAATTGGTCACGTTTACTGCGTCGATGTTGGCTACGGCCAGCTTGCCTGGAAGATTAGCCAAGACGAGCGGGTTACCGTCATCGATAGAACTAATGTGCGCAACTTGACTACTGAAATTCTTGGTACAGCGGTTGATTTAATCGTGGCTGACTTATCTTTTATCTCGTTGGAGACAGTTTTACCTGCATTAGCAAGTGTGCTACGCCCAGATGGGGATGCATTTTTGATGGTTAAACCGCAATTTGAGGTTGGCAAGGACCTGCTTGGCGCTGGGGGAGTTGTGGATTCGCCTGAGCTGCGCGTCTCAAGCGTGGCTAAAATTGCTCAGAAGGCTTTTAGTCTTGGACTTGGCACCGCTGGTGTGGTCGCAAGTCCACTACCGGGGCCATCTGGCAACGTTGAGTACTTCTTGTGGTTACGCCAAGGCGCAGCACAACCTAGTCTTGATGACATAGCAACAGCAGTACGGGAGGGACCGCAATGACAAGACAAGTACTTTTTGTAATTCATGCTGCCCGACCTGAAGCCCTCAAGGTTGCTAAGGCGGCCGCTAGCGGACTTTCAAGCCATGACATCAAAGTCCTCTGCGCTGAATCTGACGCAGAATCTCTCGGGCTCGAAAGTGTGCAACTCTCTAGTGACTTGAGCGCTTGCGAGTTAGTAATTGTTTTCGGCGGCGATGGCACGATCTTGCGCGGAATTGAAATTGCCCGCCCATTCGATATCCCAGTACTCGGGGTGAACTTAGGTCATGTTG
Source organism: Actinomycetota bacterium (assembly GCA_009885745.1). Classification (GTDB taxonomy): domain Bacteria; phylum Actinomycetota; class Actinomycetes; order S36-B12; family UBA5976; genus UBA5976. Next base: position 410 of record VFKC01000092.1, on the reverse strand, counting down.
GATTCTTAGCCGAGGCCGAACCCGAAGACATCGACAGCGTGATTGCGAGTGTTGTTAATCGTCAGTGGACTGTCGAAGAACGATTTGCATTATCGATTCAAGCCACGGGCCCAGAGGGCCAACAGTGGCAATCTTGGGCGCTTAATGAAGTTGCAATTGAAAAGTTCAACCGTGAGCGAATTGCTGATCTGTTAGTAAGTATTGACGATCATCCTTTATCGCGATGGTCTTGTGATGGAGTTCTATGTTCAACCCCCACTGGTTCAACAGCGTATGCATTTAGCGCGGGTGGCCCAATTGTGTGGCCAGAAGTTGAAGCCTTACTTGTTGTGCCAATTAGCGCGCACGCACTTTTTGCCAGACCACTAGTTGTAGCGCCAACTTCAACAGTTGATGTTTCTGTCATCGCT
>VFKC01000039.1 GCA_009885745.1 Actinomycetota bacterium | reverse complement strand
TGCCATCTCGGCGGTAACCGGACGATTAGTCGCAATGACTCCACCAAATGCCGAAACTGGATCGGTGGCATGTGCACGGGCGTATGCCTGCGCAATTGTTTCCCCGACTGCAATGCCACATGGGTTTGCATGCTTGATGATGGCAACAGCTGGTTGTGCGAAATCGTATGCAGACCTGCGCGCGGCATCAGCATCAACATAGTTGTTGTAGGACATTTCTTTACCGTGCAGTTGAGTTGCTTGGGCTAACCCAGCAGCGCCGCTTGCTGAGGTGTAAAGCGCGGCGCTTTGGTGTGGGTTTTCGCCGTAGCGCAAAATGTTGGTGCGATGCCAAGCATTGCCAACCCATTCAGGAAATGAATCTTCAAGTTGGCTACTGAGCCAATTTGCCACAGCCATGTCATAAGTTGCCACATGGCGAAACGCTTCAGTGGCAAGGCGAGTACGAGCAGCCAGCGTAAAACCATCGCCTTGCACAGCGGCTAAAACATCGCCATACAAATCTGGGTTGACGACAATGGCCACATTCGCATGATTCTTTGCACTGCCACGAACCATTGCTGGGCCGCCGATGTCGATTTGCTCAATACAGTCGTCCCATGACGCACCTGATGCAACCGTCTGGGTGAATGGGTAGAGATTAACGATGACAAGTTCAAATGCTTCGATTCCAAGTTCTTGCAACTGTTGTTGATGAGTAACTTGACGTAAATCAGCAAGAAGTCCCGCGTGAATTCCTGGATGTAAAGTCTTTACTCGCCCATCGAGACATTCTGCAAAACCTGTTACATCTTGCACAGCTGTGACTGGGATACCCAAGGCTGCAATCTGAGCAGCAGTGCTTCCGGTAGAAACAATTGCGATACCCGCATCGTTTAATCCTCGGGCTAAATCATCAAGACCAGTTTTGTCATAAACACTAATTAGCGCTCGTTTGATTTTGCGCAGTTCGCTCATTGGGTAATCACACTTCCATTTTCATATTTGATTTTATTGCTGATAATTTTTTCTACAGTTTCAACGAGCAAGATTCTTTCTTTGACTTTGATGCGCTCGTGCAGTGAAGCCTCGGTGTCTTCAGGCAAGATTTCAACGCTAACTTGATCAATGATTGCGCCAGTGTCAACACCTGCGTCAACAAAGTGCACAGTGGTGCCAGTCACTGTCACACCAGCAGCCAACGCATCGCGCACCGCATGTGCCACGGGAAATTCAGGCGATAAAGCGGGGT
>VFKC01000042.1 GCA_009885745.1 Actinomycetota bacterium | reverse complement strand
GTTGCCGAGCGAGTCATCAGAGGAATCGAACGAGGATTGGCTCAAGTTCCTGATGGTGGAACACTCGTTGTTGCTTCTCATGGCGGCGCGTTACGAGCTGGATTAGGCCGATTGTTAGCGCTCGAACCAATCCAGTGGTCAGCCTTGGGTGTTTTATCCAATGCGCAATGGAGTGTGTTAATCGAGCTTGATGATTCCACGCCAAGACATGTGGGATTAAATTGGCGGCTGACTGAGTACAACGCAGGTTCATTGCCTGAGCCTGCTATCGGCGATGACAAGTGACCAATTGGTCAGCCTCAACCTGCTCTTGGTAGAGTAGAGGCTCTTGGGGCTGTGGCGCAGCTGGTAGCGCACCTGCATGGCATGCAGGGGGTCAGGGGTTCGAATCCCCTCAGCTCCACTTACTACGTAAGTGACTTTTTCTCATGATGTGCCTTCGCTGATGTGGCCGATCGAGGCAGTATTCATTCGGTTGGTCGTGGCCGGAGCCACGCCCAACCGTCAGCTCCACGCATCCTCACGCTAGCCCAACTCCTGAGCGGGGTTTTTGACCCTACTCGTGCCAATTTGAGGGCTGGTTGTGGTTGGCGTTGAAGCGGGGATGCCCATACTGCGTGCGATTCAGTCCCAAGACAGGGTGAATGGGTTCCAGACCTGGCCGGACACTGACTCGGTCAGCGCCGGATCGGAGAAGGCGAGCACCCGTTCCAGGATGTCTTGGAAGTCCTCGGGCAGGTCATCTCGCTGTTGTCGTTGGCGCCACTTCGCAAACCGAGTCTGAGCGATAGCGGCGTAGCTCTCTAGGGTGACACTCAGTGGCAACAGGTCGACTTGGCGATGGGCTGCCACAGCCGTCAGTGATTAAAGCAGTTGGTCGCCGTCAATTGAGTGCAAACCGCTCAGAGAGTACACGTCGCCGAAGTCGCGCCAGCGGGTGTTCGCTGTGCCACGGCTGACCGCGGTCAGGATCTTCTCGGCGTGGACCATCGCCGTCGGGTAGCCGCGAAGCGCTACCGGCGCACCTAGCAGTCGCGGAAGTGAGATTTCCTGTGGTGCGGGGCTGATTGGGTCGCCTACATTGACGTCTACATACAACGGGACGTTGGCTGATGCCAGCTTAGCCGTGAGGCTGACCCGGACCCCTGAGTACTCGTCTTCGTCGCGGATGATGACACCCGATGCTGATGAGCCTTCGAAGGCCAGGCCATCCTCGAGGGGAAGGATCGCGATGTTGCGTACAACGGCGACTACCGTCTCGACGTCGCGGGAGAGGTCCTCCGCGTGCAGGTCGACGTCGCGGGTGGGGCGTCGCAGATCGAAGGCTGCAAGCAGCACGCCCCCTTTGAGAACCATATGCTCGCGCTGGTCGGAAGAGGCAAGTCGGGCCAGGAAACCTTCGAGAGCATGCAAGGACAGGGGCTCTTCAAACGCCCGGCCCTGCCTGCGTGCAAGATTTCGCAAGTCGTTGTAGGCGGCGCCTTCCGGGGTCTCACGGCTCACGTTCACAGTAGGATCTCCAGTGCCGTACGCAGGGGTCTTTCGGCCCTCGGGAAGGACGACGCCAGCGCCAGCAACTTCCCTGGCTGGGAGCCGGGCCTCGAGAGCCACCGTTTGAGTGCCTCGTTGCCGAGTTCTGCGCCTTCGAGCCGCCGTAGACGCATGGCGTCGATGATGCTTCGTTCCGGCGAGTACATCCCGATGGCGTATCCATCTCCCAGGTCTAGGGACAGGTGTCCGAGGTTGAAGGTCGTAGCGTCGAATCGATGCCAGCCGATGGGGAGCGCAAGTTTGGGTGGTCGCGTGCCTGCGGGTAGGGCGATGTCAACCTTGAGCGGGATGTCGTCGCAGAGTCCGTGCCGGGCAAGCGCCGAGCGCAGGCACAGCGTCGCCATGGGCTTGCGCGCGGCGATGGCGAGCAAATCTGGGTCCGAAGTAGAAGACGACGCTTTGGTGTACCAGCCGCGACCGACCTGCTCGAGTAGTTCCTCGTCGAGCAGTCGAGCCAGCGCCCAGTCGCTCAGGCCGAGGTCCGCGGCCAGGGCATGCGAAAAAGTCTCTGGCAGTCGATCCAGCCACTCCGTCCGAGCGATCGCTGTTCTCGTCATAGGACTTGCCCCTTTCATTTCCAAGACAAATGTACCACTGAATCATCTCAATGTAACGTTTTCCGTGTAAATAACTTTCGCACTCCCAGTAGGCACCACCATGGAGGGCCCGTCCGTGTGCGGGCAGTCCACTAGCCGAGGCGGTATCCATTTCATTCACCGTGGTCGGAAATTATCAACACAAGATCCCAACTTGCAGGCAATCTCACTTGAGTTCGAGTTCCGTTGGCAATATCGTGCTCGATGGTTCCATGCCATTGTCGCCCGAGACGTTAGAACTTCTCATATGCGTCGTTGGCGAATTGTGGTGATTCCAACAGTCTCAACTTGTTGTTGAATTAAAACAAAAGGCTTTTATGCTTCCGGATAGGAGCAACTACAGAAGCGCGACACGAGTATGAAAGTGCAGCGAATCAATGAAATGTCTCACCGATCAACAAGACCGACATTTGCCAGCATTCCAATTGTCGACAGTGTTGCTATGCAGTCAAGAGTGCGCTCGGGTTCGACCATAAGTGATTGTAAACCGAAAAGTAGGCAGGCGGGCACGAAAACACTGATGGCAAGCCGGGTAGAAATTGAACTGTTCAGTCATGTGTGGGGACGCAAAAGATATGAGTAATCGCAAGAGGGCGGCTAAGAAGAGGGTGCAGAAATCGAGCCGACTGAAGGATCACAAGAAGACTGGCAAGATTCTAAGACCACCTATGCGCACCGTGTCGAACATGAACATGGTTCCTTGGCTTCGAGACACCTTTCCGGACATGATCTGGATTTGCGCTCTCCTGAAACTCTACGGCGACAAGGCCGGAATAGTACTTTCCGCGCGTGTCCTGGATCGAATCGATGACGTACTCTGCTCCTCTGGTGGCGATGTCCCTGACAAGTCAGATCGTTCGATCCTTACTGGAGGGCTAACTGCCTTCGAGAAGATTCCTGATAGCAAACGAGCTGAAGTGCTGGCGGCCCTTCAGTCGGACGACCTTTATGAACGTGCGTTCCCTTGGATTCTTGTTAGCGGGCTGCAGAAGTACAACGGTATCCCCGGTTCATGGCTGCTTCAGGGGTGGGATGGCAATGAACGAAGCGTCGGCTCCGAGGAATCAGAGGCCTTTCTTCGTGCCCTTGTAAGTGACGCTAGGCACGGTCAAAGCCCAATTCCCACCAAGGCGAAGGCTATGTACCTCCGGGCGTGGCTGAAGGCTGGCAAAATTAGCCTCCCGAATTCGACGGAGGATGACTGGCTTGCCATCTTGTCTCGGAACCCAGATTAAATTACAGAGCAAGAAAGTGAGCGAATTGAGTCACTTATCCGTGCAACCTTCCTGTGCTGGCAGCGCTCGGCATTCCCACATACGCAGTTTTTGATGCAGATGGCGAATTCGAGGCTCGTGCTAAGAACATTGGCAAGACGCAGGACAAGATTCACAGCGAGCGGGCGGGGCATGTAGCCGCGAATCGAGCACTTCTTAGGTATTTCGGGCTTCCAGAGGAGGACTTCCCGGTGCAAATTGCTGGTGAGTCTGTGGCAATCTTTCGTGACCAACTTGAGTCGTTCCTAGGGGCTGAGTGGCCAGAGTGGGGAATCTCTTGTTAAGGAGAGCAAGTCGCCACCGGCATTGAATTACTCAAGAATCAAGTCGTCTATCGTTTAATTACGATGAAGTCACCTGGGTAAGTGCCCAATTTTCTTACTCAAATTCTGGAAAAGGCCGCTGAGGCAAAGTGATCCCCTTGGGCTGGTTCTCAATACGCATGCCAAGCCCACTTGGCTAATTGCCTCTGACTCAATTAGCACGGTGCGCTCGAAAACCTGCCGATTGTGTACAGAAGTCTTCGGTGATCAAAATTCACATAGGAGCCGATAATTAAGTTTTTTCGTGCCTACGAAGCGAAAGCCATCAAAATTATTACGATGCTATAATGCAACGCATTGCCGTTTCTTGTGCTAACATCAAAGTGATGTAAGTAAACAACGCTACTTGTGTTGATTACATTGTCTATGTATTTACTAGTAGTGCAGATTTCCTGCATTGCACGCCGGAGGTTCTAATGTTAAAGCGATTTGCACTGATTGTGATTTCAACTGTGGTGATAACGATGCCGCTGGCTAGCTACGCTGCCAGAGGTGATTCTTCCGTGTTTGCACCAACACACGCGACCGGAGAGCTTATCTCGGGAGGTTCAACCGTTCAGGACCTCAAGTTGGAGGAGACTCTCGATTCCATCGCAAGTCTTGTGGAGTCACTGCCCGATACATCGGGACTTGCTGGAATGGAGATTAATCTGCCGAATCCCACGCTGACGGTCAGATGGAAAGGTGATCTACCTTCGGACTTTGCAGGTGTCGAATCGGCGGCAGTGGATGCAGGAGTCGACCTTCTAATTGTTCCAGCAAATTACTCTCAACAAGATATTCTTTCGGCTGGCAGACTGCTGCGATCGACTCTGTACGGGCTAGAGTCGCGGCCAACTCTTGTTCATGGAACGCGGACACGAGATGGTTTGATTGTAGGGGTGAGCGCTGCGGCCGCCAAAGTTCAGTCTTCATCTGAACTTGCGAAACTTTATGAAAATCTCACGTCGATGCCTGTGGTGGTTGAAGTAGTTGGAGAGCTGGTGGGGGCAACTAGGCGGAACGATACTTCACCTTGGAGTGGTGGATCCGGAATGAGAAACTCTGAAACCTCAGGCTATTGCTCAACCGGATTCGCGGTGCTTAGTGGTAGTGCCGGGCGTTTGTTGTCTGCCGCTCATTGTGACTTGTCAGGAAACGCCGCGTGGTCCAACGGCGTTGGGTCTGTGCAGCTGACTAACGGCGCTGCATTTGTTCAAGTTCGACAGCACGATTGGGAATCACTATTGATAGATCCTACAAATGGCACACAAGGCAAAGTGCATGGCGGTCCATGGTATGCCACCAGTGCTCATCCGCATTACAAATTAAGCGTGGCTGCCCCATCTGCGACTGTCGTCGGCAACTCAGTGTGTACATCTGGAGCAAATTCGGGGGAACACTGCGGGCTGACCGTGACAGACTCTCAAGCACTCTTCGGTTGTCCCGTGACAGGGTTTGACTGCTACGGAAGTGTCGCCACTTCATCCAATCAAGACATTGCTATCGCTCAAGGTGACAGCGGTGGTCCTGTTTACGGATATAACGCCGATGGTCGTGTTCGCGCCAAGGGGATCATTTCTGGATTCGCTAGTGGTTGGACAGTTTCATGTCCTAGTTTGGCCGTCCCTGGTGTTCTGTGCGCCGACCAGTTTTTTTACGTCGGTATCAACCCCCTGCTGACTTTCTGGGGCGTCTCGTTGGAGACATCCCCATGAGGAGTTAGGCAGAGCACGCTGCATTGTATGCAACAAAGCGCTCTCACTTGTTCAGGGCGTCGACCCATCGTTCCCTGTGGTTTTCCTAGGCTTGTTAATCGTCTGTCAAGGGCTTTGTGATTAGCGCAAATCTCATAGAAAACGCAGGGCTATGAGCGGAACTGATTAGTGTGATACTCAATTATTTCAACATATTGCAAAGAAGATCATTTATACCTGCAGGAACGAGCGGTCTTGGCACATAATGGTATGAAGGCTACGAAAGGTGAAACGCATGGTCATTTCAAATAAGCGCACAGCACTCCTGACGGTGAGTGCCCTAGCAGTCTGTAGCTTCGTCGTTAATTTTGCGAACGCTACCGGCGCAGTGGAACCATCAGCAACCCCCAGGGCACATGTCTCGATTTCTGCCTCTGCAAAGACCGATGAACTACTCGACTCCATTGCTGATCGCGTGTATGCCCTACCAGATAAGACTGGTTTTGCTGGTGCCGAAGTCGATGTGCCTAACCAGACCCTGATCGTGCGCTGGAAGGGAGAACTTCCTTCTGAGTTAATCGACCTGAAATCCGTGGCGACCTCGGAGGGAGTCACTTTGGTCGTTCAGCCAGCTATCTACTCCGGGGGCGAAATTATGTCCGCTGCACGACTACTCATGTCCAAGTTGAGAGGGCTGCCATGGCAACCCACTCTTATACATGGCACCCAATCGCGAGATGGACTCATGGTGTCGACAGGCTCCGCAGCGCTGAAGTCTAAATCCATGGAGCAACTCACGATGATTTATGAGGAAATCACCGGAATGCCCGTCAAAGTCGAAGTGGGAGACATTGTCGGCTCAGCACTGACGCACTGAAGAACTGATTCACTCACCAACACATTCTGGGTGACGGCCGACTAAGTCCTGAACGAGCCCCTGCCAAGCCTCTCCACGATGCTCAAATGCGCAGGGGCCTTCTAGCGCTCAGCGCCAAGAACTCGTCACCGACAGCCCAATCGTGCAATAGATTTGACTTAGTGAACCGAGGAGTTTTGTTATGAGCACACGCATCACCCATTGGATTGGTGGCCAGGAATGGTCAGGAATGGCCGAGCGCACTGGAGCAGTATTTAATCCAGCAACTGGCGCGCAATCGGGCACTGTTGATTTTGCCAATACAGAGCTAATGGACCACGCCGTTGCTGTCGCAAAGCAAGCAAGCATTGACTGGGCGGCTACTTCCATCACCAAGCGCGTGAGCATCATGTTTGCCTTCCGCGAATTACTGAATGCACGCAAAGAGGAACTAGCGGCAATCATTACCGCCGAGCACGGCAAGGTGCTTTCAGATGCACTTGGTGAAATCTCTCGTGGTCAAGAAGTTGTTGAATTTGCTTGCGGCATACCTCACCTTCTCAAGGGTGGTTTTAGTGAATCTGTATCTACTGGGGTTGATGTGTACAGCATCCGTCAACCTCTCGGAGTTGTCGGCGTAATTTCACCATTTAATTTTCCGGCGATGGTGCCAATGTGGTTCTTCCCTATAGCGATAGCCGCGGGAAATACCGTGATCATCAAGCCAAGTGAAAAAGATCCCTCGGCCCAAAACTTCATCGCACAATTGTGGAAAGATGCGGGCTTACCTGATGGCGTTTTCAATGTAATCCATGGCGACAAGGAAGCCGTTGACCGGATGCTCACACATCCAGACATAAAGAGCATTAGCTTCGTTGGATCAACGCCGATTGCAAAATACATTTACGAAACTGGAACTGCACACGGCAAACGAGTGCAAGCACTTGGTGGTGCAAAAAATCACATGCTTGTTCTGCCCGATGCTGATTTAGATTTGGCAGCAGACTCTGCGGTAAACGCCGGTTTCGGATCAGCGGGTGAACGATGCATGGCAATCTCAGCCCTGGTGGCCATTGAGCCAATCGCAGATGCGCTGGTTGCAAAAATCGCTGAACGTGTTTCCAAGATTCGCACGGGTGACGGTACGCGTGATAGCGATATGGGCCCATTAGTAACTGCAGCCCATCGCGACAAGGTCAAGTCGTACATTGATGAAGGTGTGGCCCAAGGAGCAACAATTGTTGTTGATGGTCGTGATGTGATTGCCGATAGCGATGGTGCGGGCTATTTCATTGGACCAACTTTGTTCGACAATGTAACAACCGATATGAGCATTTACACGGATGAGATTTTCGGTCCTGTTTTATCAGTTGTTCGCGTTGCAACTTATGACGAAGGATTAAAGCTCATCAATGATCATCCATACGGAAATGGAACTGCGATTTTCACCAACGATGGTGGCGCAGCGCGACGGTTCCAAAATGAAGTAGAAGTTGGCATGATTGGCATCAATGTGCCAATTCCTGTCCCAATGGCTTATTACTCATTTGGCGGCTGGAAATCTTCATTATTTGGCGATACTCATGCCCATGGCGCCGAGGGTGTACATTTTTTCACTCGCGGCAAAGTAGTTACCAGTCGCTGGCTTGATCCAAGCCACGGTGGAATAAACCTAGGTTTCCCAACCAACGGCTAACCCCAAGCAAGCCTAACTGGCACATTTGCAACTAGAAATGTTCGTATCGGTAGCACAACATCGGTAGTCTTGACCTTTGACTCCCTAACTTTTCCTCGGAGCGTCTATGAATCTGCAAAACCGTGATTTCCTAAAGGAACTTGACTTTACTCAGGATGAATTCCTTTATCTGATTGATCTGGCGATTGAACTTAAGGCTGCAAAGCGAGAGCGCCGTGAGGTTGCCCGCATGGTTGGTCGAAACATTGCTCTCATATTCGAAAAGACTTCGACTCGTACTCGCTGCGCTTTTGAAGTTGCGGCCTTTGATCAAGGTGCACACACTACTTATCTTGATGGATCCTCGTCGCAAGTAGGACACAAGGAATCTATTGCTGATACGGCTCGCGTGCTAAGTCGCTATTACGATGCAATTCAATACCGCGGTAAGACCCAAGCGATTGTCGAAGAGTTGGCCGCTTTTTCAGATGTCCCTGTCTATAACGGACTGACTGACGAATGGCATCCGACTCAGATGTTGGCTGATTTCCAGACAATGGTTGAGCAAACAGGTCGACGCCCAAGTGACATCTGCTTTGCTTATGTAGGGGATACGCGTTCGAACATGGGTAACTCACTTCTGGTTTCCGGTGCATTACTCGGAGCGGATGTTCGATTTGCTGCTCCTGCCAAACTTTGGCCTACTGAAGATGTGCAAAAAATCGCGGCAGATCTAGCGCAAAAAAGCGGCGCAAAAATCACACTCACCGAAAGTATGGAAGAGGCACTTCCTGGTGCTGACTTTGTGCACACCGATGTGTGGGTGTCAATGGGTGAATCTGTTGAAGTTTGGAATGAGCGCGTTTCATTGTTGAGCGACTATCAAGTAAACGCCGAGGCAATGGCATTAACTGGCAAGCCAGAGTCTAAATTTATGCACTGTCTGCCCGGCTTCCATAATGAACAAACTACGGTTGGTCGAGAAATTGCGGACAAGACAGGTATGCATGATGGCCTGGAAGTAACCCACGAGGTTTTTGAATCCCCAAACAGTGTGGTCTTTGATCAAGCCGAAAATAGGTTGCACACCATTAAAGCCATCATGGTTGCCACAATCGGTGATTTGTGAGCCAGCTCTTCACGCCCATCCAAATAGGTGGAGTAAAAGTTAAGAACAGGGCGTGGGTTAGTCCCATGTGTCAGTACTCAGCAATCAATGGATTGATCCAAGATTGGCATGCGGTTCACTATGGTGCTTTCATAACAGGTGGCGCCGGTCTAGTAATGGTTGAGGCAGCCGCTGTGCGACCTGAGGGTCGCATCACACCGGGAGATGTCGGTATTTGGACCGATCAGCAGGCGCAGTTACTTGCTGAAATTCCCCGGTTCGCACATGCTCATGGAGTGATCGCAGGCATTCAAATCGCGCATGCTGGTCGTAAGGCTGCCATTCATGCTCCTTGGAACGGTGGCTCACCGCTTTCTTTAGAAGATGGTGGATGGCAAGGCGAAAGTGCCTCGCCCTTGGCGTTTGGAGAATATCCAAATCCAAGAGAACTGACAATCCCCGAGATTGAATTAATCAAGGCAGATTTTGTGGCGGCTGCCGAGCGGGCTTTAGTGGCCGACTTTGATGTTGTCGAGATTCATGCTGCACATGGCTATCTCTTGCATTCATTCTTATCCCCGATATCTAATCAGCGAACTGATCAATATGGCGGCTCATTAGAAAATCGCATGCGCCTACTTTGTGACATCGCTTCGCAAGTTAGATCAGTGATTCCAGCAAATAGAGCGTTAATAGTTCGCATTTCTGCCAGCGACTGGGTTGAAGGCGGTTGGGACATTAAAGACAGTGTGGAACTTGCCAGGCAATTGCAGGCTCGTGGCGTTGACATGATTGATTGTTCGTCAGGTGGCAATGTGGCAACAGCACAGATTCCTTTTGGACCTGGATACCAAGTTGACTTCGCAAAGCAAATTCAGCAGGAAACCGGAATGCCTACGGTCGCGGTGGGTGGAATTCAGTCAGGTCGACAGGCAGAAGAAATCCTTGAGTCAGGCCATATATCTGCAGTAATGATTGGTCGGGCCCTGCTTGGCAATCCTCGTTGGCCATTGCAAGCGGCTAAAGATCTTGGCGAGCAAGTACCTTGGCCTAAACAATATGTCCGAGGGTATCTATATACCGATTAGACCTATCTCGCTTTTCAGATTGGGTGAGTTGATACTAAAAATTTCTAAATCACTTAAAAATGTATCCTTTGGCATCAAAGAATGCTCGCCATCAGAAACCACTCGCGTTTAGGTCGCTCACCGAGTATAAACATAAGGGCGGCAAGGTATCCTTGATAATCATGAGCGAACAGTCCCAATTAGATCCCAACACCTACGATGTCCATGGCGTGCAGGATAAGTGGCTTCCTGTTTGGGACGAGTTAGCTCCATTTAAGTCTGGTCGCGCTGATGATGCGAGGCCCACTAAATATGTTTTGGATATGTTCCCTTATCCATCAGGTGACTTGCACATGGGCCATGCCGAGGCCTACGCCCTTGGCGATGTGATCGCTCGTTATTGGGTCCACCAAGGTTTCAATGTTTTGCATCCAATTGGCTGGGATGCTTTCGGTCTTCCTGCTGAAAATGCCGCAATCAAGCGTGGTGAAAATCCACAAACTTGGACTTACGAAAACATTGAGATGCAAAAGTCATCAATGCGCAGATACGCATGCTCATTTGACTGGGATCGCGTTATGAACACATGTGATCCGGCGTATTACAAATGGAATCAATGGTTGTTCCTGAAAATGTATGAGCGTGGTTTGGCTTATCGTAAGGACTCTGCCGTCAATTGGTGCCCATCATGTCAGACAGTTTTAGCAAATGAACAAGTCGTTGGCGGTTTATGCGAACGCTGCGATAGTGCGGTCACAAAGAAGAAACTTAACCAGTGGTATTTCAAAATCACTGATTATGCAGATCGTTTACTTGATGACATGTCACAACTTGAAGGTCAGTGGCCTGAAAAAGTTTTGCTTATGCAACGCAACTGGATTGGTCGATCCAAAGGCGCAGAAGTCAGCTTCGAAATCGAGGGTCGCGCGGAACCTGTTGTGGTTTACACCACAAGGCCAGACACTTTGTTTGGTGCTACTTTCTTTGTTGTTGCCGCCGATAGTGATTTAGCCAGTGAACTAGCCACGGGCACTGAGAGCGAAGTTGCTTTCAACGAATACCTTGAAGGTGTTAAGGCAATCAGCGAAATGGATCGGCTTGCAACGGATCGACCGAAATCAGGCGTATTCCTTAACAGGTATGCAATCAATCCAGTCAATGGTGAGCGAATCCAGATTTGGGCAAGCGATTATGTTTTAGCAGATTATGGCACTGGTGCGATTATGGCCGTACCGGCACATGATCAACGAGATCTAGATTTCGCCAAGAAATTTGATTTACCGATTCGCGTTGTTGTTGAGTCTGAGACCGATCCAGCGGTAACCGGCCAAGCCACTGCCGATGATGGTGCGCACATTAATTCTGGTCCGCTTGATGGTCTGGGTAAGCACGAAGGTATTGAGAAGATGATTGAGATTTTGGCTGAGCGCAAACTTGGCACTCCTGCGACCAACTACCGACTTCGCGATTGGTTAATTTCTCGTCAGCGCTATTGGGGTACACCAATTCCGATTATTCATTGCCCATCATGTGGCGAGGTGCCAGTCCCACTAGATCAACTTCCGGTTCTTTTGCCAGATGCTAGTGATCTTGATCTGTCGCCAAAGGGCACTTCACCATTAGGTGCAGCCGATGAATGGGCAAATGTGCCGTGTCCAAAATGTGCACAACCAGCGCGTCGAGATACTGACACGATGGATACCTTCGTGGATTCATCCTGGTATTACCTGCGTTATCTAAATCCGCAGTTAGATACAGCCCCCTTTGAAACAGCTGAGGCAAACAAGTGGCTCCCCGTTGATCAGTATGTAGGTGGAGTCACACACGCAATCCTGCATCTTTTGTACAGTCGATTCTTCACCAAGGTCTTATTTGATATGGGAATGGTTAATTTTGAAGAACCATTCACCCGCTTACTAAATCAAGGCATGGTTGTTATGGATGGATCGGCCATGAGTAAGAGTCGCGGCAATCTAGTCCGACTCAGTGACGAGCTTGCCGATAATGGTGTCGATGCTATTCGCTTAACTATGGTGTTCGCCGGACCGCCAGAAGATGATGTGGATTGGGCAGATGTTTCGCCCCACGGCGCTAAGAAATTCTTGGCTCGGGCATGGCGACTTTCTGGTGATGTCACCAGTGCACCAGATGTTGATTTTGCTAATGGCGATTTAACTCTGCGTAAAGCGACACACCGCGCCGTAGCCGATGCGCAACTAGCGGTAGAAACTTATCGATTCAATGTCGCAGTTGCCCGCACAATGGAATTGGTTAACGTCACTCGCAAGGCAATTGATACTGGCTGTGGGGGAGCAGATCCTGCTGTTCGTGAAGCAACGCAAGCCGTGGCAATCATGTTGTCCTTAGTAGCGCCTTACACTTCAGAGGAAATGTGGGAACGACTTGGTCATCAACCGCCGATGGCATTGGCGCCTTGGCCAATTGTGGATCCGGGGCTGCTTGTCGAAGACTCAGTTCAGTGTGTTGTACAGGTCAATGGCAAAATTAAAGAGCGGCTTGAAGTTTCCCCAAATATTTCTCAAGATGAACTTCGAGAATTGGCAATGGGTCAAGCGTCGGTTATTGCTGCGATTGCGGGGGCGACTCCCAAGGTTGTCGTAGTGCGTCAGCCCAAACTGGTAAACGTAGTTCTGGGCTAGGTTCATGACTGTCGGGATTGTCACTGATTCAACTGCCTACCTACCAGAGGCCGTTACTTCAGCATTGGCGATTGAGGTTGTGCCAGTCCAGGTTGTGGTTGATGGCCAGGCTCTCGATGAATTAACTGGGATAACGGTTGAAGAAGTAACTGCCGCACTTCGGGCAGGTAAATCAGTCACAACATCACGACCCAATCCTGATAAATTTATCAGCACGTATGAGCAACTGATTAAAAATGGTTGCGATTCAATTGTGAGCGTCCACCTCTCCGGTGAACTCTCTGGCACTTACGAATCAGCTTTTTTGGCTAGTCAAAAATTTCAAATTCCAATCCGAGTAATTGACTCTCGCGCCGTGGCAATGATGTTTGGCTTTGCCGTTGAGACAGGTGCCCGAATGGCCCAAGCAGGCGCCAGCATTGATGAGGTCGAACGGGCAGTTGTAACTAGATGTCATGACTCGACCATCGAATTTTATGTTGACACTTTAGAGTTCTTGCAAAGAAATGGACGCATTTCCAATACTCGTTCCCGCGTTGGACGGGCTTTGTCAGTCAAGCCATTGCTTCACATCGAAGATGGACGAGTTGTCCAACACGAACTAGTTCGCACTTCATCAAAAGCGGTTGAACGACTTGTCGAGATCGCAACTGAACGCGCATCTCAAATACCTAGCGAGATTGCGGTACATCATGTTGATGCTTTTGATAGAGCCAGCGAAGTTGCTCAACAACTATGCGAGCGTCTAAAAATCCCAAGTGTGACCATAACGCCAGTTGGTGCAGTCGTAGGTGCCCACGTGGGTCCTGGCGCAGTCGCGGTTGTCGTGGCGCCAGTCGTCGCTTAATTAATTAGGTAATTTTTTAGCAATCAACACCTGTATCTTGTCCACGGTGAGCCTGAATGTTCTCTGGTCTTAGGTTTTGTCTTTTAATGTCTTGCTCATGCTTAATCTTGCGCAAAATCGTGATGCGCTCGCTATGGCTGCCACCCAAAGGCTGATGCGAATAATGAATCCGCGTGAAGAAATCACCATAGAACCAACTTCGCCAGCACTTTTGGTATCCGAAAAATCCAGCATCCGATCGGTTGCAACTTTCCTTACTGTTGTCGTCGTATTTCTATTTGGTTTAGCTTGGCTCAATCGTCCGCAAACTATCAGTGAACCTGTCGTTGCCATATCAGGCACACCTTTGGCGGCAGTTTCTGCCTCAACAACACCGCTGATGATTGTGGTAGATGTTGAAGGAGCGGTGCGCAATCCTGGATTAAAGACTTTGCCTGCGGGTTCACGTATTGCCGATGCCATTAAGGCTGCGGGTGGATTGCGCAAACGACTACCGGGCGGATCCATCAATTTGGCTGAAAAAGTCTCTGACGGTCAATTAATTGTTGTGTCGAGTACATCAAATCGTGCGGATTCAACCAATGTCAACGCTAATCAAACTGCTGGCGGAACGCAAGCATCAGTCAATCTAAATACTGCAACAGCGGACCAGCTTGATGCGTTGCCAGGGGTTGGCCCAGTGATGTCTTCGCGCATATTGGCGTGGCGAGTGCAACATCAAGGATTTAGTTCTATTGAAGAACTTCAAGAGGTGCCAGGTATTGGGCCTAAAGTCTTCGCGAATCTAAAGCCATTGGTCCGCATCTAAATGGACCTAAGGCTCTGGCCTTTGGCTTTGGGGGCATGGCTTGGTGCTGCTGGGGTCTTGGTTATCGGCACTCACGTCAGTTCCACTTGGATTTTGGTTTGGCTGGGTGTTCTTGCCCTGTTGCTCCTTGCCGTGATTTCAAGAATCAAAGTGAGTGTGGCTCAGTCACATCAGATTCCAGCCAGAAACATCGTGCTGTTCTGCTCAATTGGTTTGGTGATTGGGACTCTCGCAGCAATAGCCAGACTGCAGCCGATTATTTCCGGTCCTGTTTATCTTGCGGCACAGGAGCAGGCCGTAGTTCACCTTCGGGCCAGCACAGTAAGCGACTTGGTAGTAACTGAAAAGAAATCAGGACTGGATTGGAACAGTAAAGTCATCGGCAGAATAAATGTCCGAGTGGAACAAATCATTGCACGAGGTCGTACGAGCAAGGTGCGTGTGCCGATAATCCTGTTCACTTCGGACCCTAAAAGAATAAAAACCTTTCGAGGCATGGCGCCAGGCACAGTCATAAATTTCAATGCTGCGCTTTCACTTGCTAGGCCAGGTCAGCCCGTTGCGGCTACCGCAAACCTGCTTGATGGTTTAGTCGTAGAAAAGAGTGCACCTAGGTTTCAAGTTTTGGCTCTGGCACTTCGCAATAAATTGCACTTGGCTCTCCAGGGGACGAATACTGACGGACAGGTACTTGTTCCAGGTTTGGCTTTGGGCGATACCTCAAAAATCAGTTCTCAATTGAGTCAGGACATGCGTGATGCCGGGCTAACACATCTGGTCGCGGTTTCTGGAACCAACGTAACGCTTCTTCTTTCCCTGGTTTTATCTCTTATGCGTCGTGTTACCAGCAGGCGAAAGTATTGGTATGTTGTGGCAATTTTTGTCTTGATTGCGTTTGTCGTTTTAGTGCGTCCCCAACCATCAGTGTTGCGTGCCACAGTTATGGGAGTAGTCGCTCTCGTTGCGGGTTATTGGCATTTTGAAAAATCGGCGTTGCCTGCCCTTGGTTTTGCGATAGTTGGTTTAGTTCTGCTTGATCCGTGGTTAGCCATGTCCTTTGGATTTGCTCTTTCTGTAGCTGCAACTGCTGGATTATTGCTTGGTTCAAAACAAATGTTGGTATGGCTAGATAAGCATCTACCTAGAGGAATTCCAAAATGGATTCTTGAGATTTTAGCAATCACGATGTGTGCACAAATTGCAGTTTTCCCAATGCTGGTTGCTTTAGATTCCACGCTGTCCATTGCCAGCATCCCAGCCAACATGATTGCTGTGCCCTTGGCCGGACCAGTAATGGTGTTGGGTGTGATTGCGGCCTTACTAGCCGCTATCTGGCTCCCACTAGGGCATCTGGTCGCTATCTGTGCGGCCTTCATAGCGCAAGGAATCACAATCTTGGCTAGATTTTTCGCGTCACTGACCTGGCTGGAAATTCCTTGGCCAAAAGGAACATTAGGACTGTTTCTATCATTGGTTACCGTTGGGATGATTATTCACATTTGGATTCAATGGAAAAATCTGAACCGGGTAGCAAAATCTATGGTTGCTAGTTCGCTCATTTGTTTCATCTCATTCATTTGGCTGCCTCCTGAATTACCTACGAAGCCATGGCCTCCACGAAATTGGCTGATGATCCAATGTGACGTCGGTCAAGGTGATGGGACGGTTATGCGTACAGGACCAAGTGAGGCAGTTGTTATTGATGTCGGTGTTGATGATGTAGCTATGGATCGCTGTTTACGTGACCTAGGCGTAACTAGCATCCCAGTTCTCGTGCTCACTCACTTTCATGCCGACCATGTAATGGGTTTGGCATCTGTTTTGACTAAAAGAACTGTTGGGCAAGTCTGGGTTAGTCCGCTACCAGATCCCCCGACAACTACTGCAAGTGTGAGAGCTGTTTTACGCGCACACAATCTGCCTGAGAATGTCATGACAGCCCCAACTCAGATAAAGGTCAAAGAAGTTACTCTGACATGTATCTGGCCCACGCGAATTATTCTGGGCCAGGGAAGTGATGCGAATAATTCCAGCATCGTATTGCTGGTTTCAACCCAAGGAAAAAATTTCTTGCTTACGGGCGATATTGAGCCAGCTGTTCAAACGGCAGTGCAACAGGAGAATCCTGATTTCGGTATAGATTTGATTAAGATTTCTCATCACGGTTCGCGCAATCAATCTTTAGCATTTGCGCAATGGGCTCACGCCAAACTAGCCACAATTTCGGTGGGTAAGGACAATGATTACGGACATCCAGCAAGACAAACCATCGAAATGTATGAGAATACTGGGGCACAAGTATTTCGCACAGATGAACATTCAGACTTGGCGATTGTCCTAGACAAGGGCGACCTTAAAGTCATCGGCAGGAAATAACGGCTAAGTGCTAAGAATTCGAAGTTTTGCAAAGATTCCCAGATCGCTAACACTAGGGCATAGTGGATTTATGAACTTTAAGATGCGCATAGTCGTAATGGCACTTGCCTTTGGCGTAATTTTTAGCCAGACGAGTGGAGTGGCAATTTCTGCTAGTGCACCTAAAGTGCCGAGTAAGTTGATTTTATTAACTGTTGACAAGACACGCAGCGCGCAATTGTCATTTCCCTACATGCTGGGGGCATCAAACGGTTCTGAAATTTTACGGGTTGAGTACTCAACAGATGCTGGAAGTACTTGGTTAACAAGCGCACAGAGCCCAATTGTTTTAACTGGTCTAGTAAATGGCCGCACATACAGCATTTCTACTCGAGCTGTAAATGCGGTAGGCAACGGAATTGTTGCGATTAAGTCAGGGGTTTCTACCGCGTTAGTGAATGTAATTACTTTCACATCGCCAACGGCGATGAAGGTGAATGATCAAGATCAAGTCTTATTGGTCAGTGCATCAGGTGGAGAAACAAGAATCTACAGCACCACTCCAACAATCTGCCGCGTTATTTTAAATAAGGTGCGGGCGCTCGCCAAGGGAACTTGCAGACTTACTGCATCGAACCCGGGTAACTCCGAGGTCAAAATCGCTAAGAACATCAGCAAATCATTTGTGATTTCAAATTCCACTCCAACTGCGCCAGGTATCCAGCAGCCACTTACCTTCGCAAATATTCGATTGATTGCCCCGTTGGTTGATTTCTCTAATTCAATGGTGCAAGAAGGCTCAGCTACCCATTTTGTTAATCAGGGTTGGTTTGCAAGTGGGTTAAAGTACCTAACGCACGAAGTTGCCGTAGGTGCTACTTTGACTTTGACTTATCACGCGACAGATCAGGTTGGCTTGCCGCTGGTTAATAAAGTTGTCCGATTAGCGGTCAATAAGCAGTACAGCAGTTCCAATGCATCGTTCTTCGTGCCTGCTACTGGAGCCACAATTACTCCAGTTGCAATAAGCCAAAATGGTGGTTTATTAAGCGGAACAACAGATGTTAATGGCAATGTTTCATTCACGATTACAAATACAAATACAGCCAATCAGGTTGGAAATTACACCGATAAATTTGAAAACAACTCGGCTGATTCGCGAATATTCAGCCAAGTCATGCCTTCAATACTTGGCCAGCCAAGTGAAGCCGTTGACCTCATCGACTTTCAGTTCCATAAGCCAATACCAACAGGTGCTGCCCGTCCAAGTTGCGCCATCGGCTATCTATGGTGCGCGGAGTTTAATGAAACTGCGAGTGCATTTAGTGCGAGCGCGAATAATTCAAGTCAGTGGGAACCAGGTCTAGGCAATGGTTGTCCGAGATTGTGCGGTATCGCTGGCGGAGATTACATCAGCTATCAAGCAGAAAATAATGCCCTAGATGGATTAGGCAATCTGGTGATGACAGCAAAGAGAGCTGGGGCGAGCAGTTACACCTGTTCCTCAGGAAATGCTTGCGCTTGGACATCCGGAAAGTTGTTAACCAAAGACCGAGTGAGTTTCAAATACGGAAAGATTGAAGCACGCATAAAAGTCCCCGCGGGCTCTGGTGCGTTTCCCGCGTTTTGGATGCTTGGTCAAGACATCGATCAAAATCCATGGCCTGGCACTGGCGAAATAGACATCATGGAAGCCAGCGGTGGAAATCCAAATGTGCTCTGGATGACTGCCCATTCACCGACTTCGGCGTGCATGCCATATTGTGGCGGCCTAAGTCATGCGCAAAAACCGGATTTAAATACCATTACCCATACAACCTCATTGGCTGATGATTTCCACACATATGGAATTGAGTGGGAGCCCGATTACATTCGCTGGACCTTCGATGGTGTTAAAAAAGTTGAAGTACGAAAGAGCGATGTGTCTTGTGCTAGTTGCTGGCAGTTCAATAAAGAAATGTTCTTGATCTTGAATGTGGCGATGAATCCCAATTTCAGTGGTCCGATTCCATCGAGCCTGCAAACCACTTCAATGAAGGTGGACTGGATTCGTTACTCCAAGTACAACGGCTATGGTTCCCTAACCATGCGTTAGGACGACCACACGACACCTGCGTCATTGGTTGCTGGCATACTCAATCTTGTGGCCACTAAATCTGGAGTCGACTCCGCACAGCTAGTCTTGGCGGTCGGCAAAGAATCTGTTTTGACTCAAAGGGTAATCGCCACCGTGCTGGCCGCTGCCAGAAAAGTAGACCCCAATACGGTTCGGCAAGATATCGCCGCAAATCATGAGGATGCCTCAGTCGAGTTAACTCAGGCCCTTTCTCCATCCTTATTTGGCGAGTTAACTGTGGTTGTTATTTCCGGCATAGATGGGGCCACAGATGCGCTAGCAGAATTGTTGATTTCATCAATATCTCAAATTCCAGAAAATGTTCGAATCCTCGCAACCCATCCTGGTGGGGTCAAGGGCAAGAAGCTCCTTGACACATTGCGCAAGGGTGGCGCACTCGAAGCAACTTGTGCCGAGTTAAAGGGTGCAGATTTACAGTCAGCATTAGTTGCTGAGTTCAAAAGACACGGTCGCAAAGCCACCAGTGAGGCTATTCAACAGTTACAAACTTCAGTTGGTTCAGGTCTTGGCGATCTAATGGCTGCGGTTTCGCAGTTGTGTGCAGATGTCGAAGAAAATCTGATTGATGGGGAGGCCGTATCTCGATACTACGAAGGTGTATCAGATGTTATGGGTTGGCAGATCAGTGATGACATGTGGAATGCAAAACCTGTTGAAGTTTTAGAAAAGTTGCGCTGGGCATTGGAGTCTGATTCAAGTTCGGCAATCCCGCTCCTGATTGCAATCTCTAATGGCCTTCGTGGACTAATTAAGTATGCGAGCGCCCCTGCTGGAATGAGTGAAGGCGAATTAGCTGGTCTTGTTGGTGTGCCGCCTTGGCGATTGAAATTCTTTCGCACTCAAAAGCAAAAATGGAATCCTGAACAATTGGCGATGGCAGCGCGTCTACTGACTCTGGCAGATCGCGCGAGTAAAGGTACGGTGTACGAGATTGGCGTGCCTGGGGGATTGAGTCTTGAGCATGCACAAAGCCGGTATCAAATTGAAAAAGCATTGATGGCGATTAGGCCACCAGTACAAAAGTAAAGCCCCACCGTATTGGCGGGGCTTTACTTGAAGTTTTGCTATTTAAGCCTTATTGGCTGCGCTTGCCATTGATGACTTGCGGTTAGCTGCCTGGTTCTTGTGGATTACACCCTTTGAGGCAGCCTTATCCAAAGCACGTGATGCCTCGGTAAGAGTTGCGTCAACCTGAGCCTGATCACCAGCAACTAGTGCCTCGCGGAAGCGACGGATCTTGGTCTTAAGCGCGCTGCGAACAGACTTGTTGCGTTCTTGGGCAGCAGCATTCTGCAGGATGCGCTTCTTCTGGGACTTAATGTTGGCCACGATTTGCCTCTTTACAATGTCAGTGAACGAACCCCTAGGTTACCTGTATTTAGCCCAATTGCTCAAATCCACTACTTATGTGGGAATATGAGGTCGCGAAACTTATGTTCTGCCCTGATTTTTAAAGGATGTCCATGGCTGCCAAAGCACCTGTACCTGGCGCCACCGACCCAGCAATAATCCGCAATTTCTGCATCATTGCGCACATTGACCACGGCAAATCAACGCTAGCCGATCGAATGTTGCAATTAACCGGCATTGTTGACCCGCGAAATATGCGCGCGCAGTATCTCGATCGAATGGACATTGAACGTGAGCGTGGCATCACAATCAAGAGTCAAGCTGTCAGGTTGCCATTCGCTGCCGATGATGGCGTTACTTATGTTTTGAACTTGATTGATACTCCTGGCCACGTTGACTTTACTTACGAGGTAAGTCGCAGTCTGGCAGCTTGTGAGGGTGCGGTTTTGCTTGTCGATGCGGCTCAAGGAATCGAGGCGCAGACTTTGGCGAACCTCTACTTAGCCTTGGAAAATAACCTCACAATTATTCCGGTGTTGAACAAGATCGACTTGCCATCTGCTCAGCCAGAAAAGTACGCAGCAGAGATTGCCCACATTATTGGTTGCGATCCTTCGACGGTTCTACGAGTTAGCGCAAAGACCGGTCTTGGTGTTGAAGAACTACTAAACGAAGTTGTGAAGTTGGTCCCTGCGCCTGTTGGTGACGAGAACGCACCAGCTCGCGCTTTGATTTTTGATTCGGTCTACGATACCTACCGCGGAGTTGTAACTTATGTACGAGTAATTGATGGCCGCTTCGCCGATCGCGAGCGCATCAAAATGATGAGTACTGGCGAGACACACGAGACTTTAGAAGTTGGTGTAATTTCACCAGATCCGATGCCATCTCAAGCAATCGGTGTTGGTGAAGTGGGTTACTTCATCACTGGGGTTAAAGATGTACGCCAGTCACGAGTAGGTGACACCGTGACGATGGCTAATCGAGGTGCGACTGAGGCGCTTGGTGGTTATCGCGATCCAGTACCAATGGTTTTCTCAGGTCTGTTTCCAATGGATGGCTCTGATTTCCCAGTGCTTCGCGAGGCACTAGATAAATTGAAACTAAATGATGCTGCTTTGGTCTATGAACCAGAATCTTCAGTCGCATTAGGCTTTGGTTTCCGTTGTGGGTTTCTTGGGCTTTTGCACCTTGAAATTGTCCGCGAACGTCTTGAGCGTGAATTTAATCTGGAACTGATTTCTACCGCGCCAAACGTGGTCTATCGAGTGGTCATGGATGATGATAGTGAACACATTGTTACCAACCCAAGCGAATTTCCAACGGGCAAAATTTCAGAGGTAAATGAACCAGTTGTGCGCTCAACGATTTTGACCCCTCATGAATTCGTTGGTGCGATTATGGAACTTTGCCAAAATCGACGTGGCACTTTGCACGGAATGGATTACCTGTCCGAAGATCGTGTTGAAATGCGCTACACCTTGCCTTTGGCTGAAATTGTTTTCGATTTCTTTGATCAGTTGAAGTCTCGCACTCGTGGGTATGCATCGCTTGATTACGAACCAACAGGTGAACAGTCAGCAGACTTGGTCAAGGTCGATATCTTGCTTCATGGCGATCCCGTGGATGCCTTTAGCGCAATCGTGCACAAGGACAAGGCTTATGCATACGGTGTTGCGATGGCTGCGAAACTCAAAGAACTTATTCCGCGCCAACAGTTCGAAGTACCAATTCAAGCCGCTATTGGCGCTCGAGTAATTGCCCGCGAAACAATCCGCGCGATGCGCAAAGATGTTTTGGCAAAATGTTACGGTGGTGACATTTCGCGTAAGCGCAAACTTCTAGAAAAGCAGAAGGAAGGAAAGAAGCGCATGAAGATGGTTGGCCGCGTAGAAATTCCACAAGAAGCATTTATTGCAGCTCTTTCCACCGATGACAATGGTGCCAAGCCGAAAGCAAAGTAATTCGATGCGAACTTTAGGGGCTTATGTCCACGTTCCTTTTTGTGCATCTCGTTGTGGCTACTGTGATTTCAATACCTATACCGCTGCAGAGTTACAGCGCGACGAAACGGTAATAACTGCAGTAACTTATGCTCAACGAGTGGTTGCCGAAATTGAGTGGACCAAGTCTCAAACACCGCAGGATGTCCGACCAATCAGCACAGTATTTTTCGGTGGTGGAACCCCGACGCTGCTGGCTGCGAGGGATTTAGTTTTGATTTTGGATGCACTTCGCAAAAATTATGGGCTTGATCCCGTTGCCGAGGTCACAACTGAAGCCAATCCTGATTCAGTTGATTTGGAATATTTACGAACGCTCAAGGATGGCGGATTCACGCGCATCTCGTTCGGTCATCAAAGTAGCGCCCCAAATGTTTTGGCACTCCTAGAGCGAACGCACACTCCTGGTAAAACTTGGCAAGCAATCAAGTGGGCTCGTGAAGTTGGCTTCGAGCACGTCAGTGTTGATTTGATTTATGGCTCTCCGGGAGAAACCGAAGAGGATCTGGCTAACACACTGGCGGATGTGGCCAAGGCAGATGTGGATCATGTGAGTGCTTACTCATTGATTGTTGAGCCTGGCACACGGCTTGCTGCTCGAGTTGCCCGCGGGGAAGTACCTTCACCAAGTGATGATGTAGCGGCCACAAGGTATGCGATTATCGACAAGCATTTATCCGAAATGGGTTTGTCTTGGTATGAAGTCAGCAACTGGTCGCGCCAAGGAGCAGAATGCCAGCACAACTTGGCTTACTGGCGCAATCAAGATTGGCTTGGCATCGGACCAGGTGCGCATGCTCATACGGCTGGCATGCGAAGTTGGAATGTGAAACATCCTGCGGCTTGGGCTGCGCGAGTAGATGCTTTGGAATCGCCCGCACATGAGAGCGAAGCACTAACGCCTGTTGATATTGCCCACGAAGAAATTATGTTGCGCCTGCGCCTGCGCGAAGGACTGCCGCTTGGCGTATTGAGTGGAGATGGTCTCAAAGAGGCAAAACAAGCAGTTCTCGATGGCTTGCTTGACTCTGCGAAATTTGAAAGCGACTTGGCAGTCCTAACTTTTACCGGCCGACTATTAGCTGACGGCTTAGTCGCGCGCTTGTGGGCTTAATCGGGGTTAGACTGGCACTCAGGGTTACCGAGTGCTAGGGGAGGCGCCGTGGAAGATCGCAGATTATCTATTCTGCGCGCCATCGTCGAAGACTATGTGCATACTAAAGAACCTGTTGGGTCAAAGGCTTTAGCCGATCGCCACAGCCTTGGCGTCTCATCAGCAACAATCCGTAATGACATGGCCACGCTTGAAGATGAGGGTTTAATCAGCGCACCGCACACCAGTGCCGGTCGAATCCCAACGGACAAGGGTTACCGACTATTTGTCGACAAACTAAGCACAGTCAAGCCACTTTCTGGCGCTGAGCAACGGGCGATTCATTCTTTCTTGGACCAAGCCGTTGACCTCGATGATGTTATGGGTCGTACTGTGCGTTTGCTTTCTCAACTAACAAAACAAGTTGCCCTGGTGCAGTACCCATCAATAGGGCGCAGTTCAGTTCGTCATATTGAGTTGCTGACCACGGGTCCAAGTCGACTACTCATGATTGTTATCGCCGATACCGGTCGCGTTGAACAGCGTTCAATTGAGACGCCGTTAGAAATTGATGACGCTCTCTTGAGTGCGCTTCGAACAAAATTGAACATCGCTGTCGATGGCCGCCTATTCACTGAAATTCCTGATTGTGTGCAGGATTTGGCAAGCCACTTTTCACCAAGTCAACAGCCGGTGATTAATGCAGTAGTAGCAACATTGTTGGAATCTGTCGTCACTCAAAATGACGAACGAGTTGTTATCGGTGGTACCGCCAATCTCGCCAGAGTTGGGGAGACTTTTGTAACTGAAGTCGGTCCAGTTTTAGAAGCCCTTGAAGAGCACGTGGTACTGCTTCGCCTCTTCGGCGAGAGCGTCTCACCGGATGCTCTAACTGTGCGCATTGGTCATGAAAATCCAGTTGAAGAATTCCGGTCAGCTTCAGTTGTGACAGTTGGCTATGGCACTGGCGATCAAGCGATTGCAAATATGGGTGTACTTGGCCCAACCCGAATGGATTACCCAGGTTCGATAGCCGCAGTTCGTGCAGTAGCGCGTTACGTCGGCCAAATTCTGATGGAGAAGTAAGTGTCTGATTATTATCAAGTCCTCGGTGTGAGCCGTGATGCAACTGCTGAAGAGATGAAGCGGTCCTATCGCAAACTTGCTCGCGAACTGCACCCGGACATAAATGATGGCGCAGATGCCGCTGAACGATTCAAAGAAGTCACTGCTGCCTACGAGGTACTTTCTGATCCACAAAAGCGTGAGATGTATGACCTGGGTGGCGATCCATTCTCCTCTGGTGGATTCAATCCAGCTGCTGGGTTTGGTTTTGGCGATATTGTTGACGCATTTTTTGGTGGTGGCGGACAAAGAGGTCCCCGCTCGCGTCGACGTCGTGGTCAAGATGCGTTGATCCGTCTTCAGGTGACTTTGAATGAAGCTGCTTTTGGCACAACTCGTGAAATTGCGGTCGATACGGCTGTTGCCTGTGGGGATTGTCAAGGTGCTGGCACTTCCGCAGGTGCCAACATCATCGACTGTTCAATGTGTCATGGTCGCGGCGAAATTCAATCAGTCCAAAAGTCATTCTTGGGTCAAGTCATGACTTCGCGTCCATGCCCACAATGTTCCGGCTTTGGCACCTTGAACCCTCATCCATGTGCAGAATGTGCAGGAGACGGTCGAGTTCGAACTCGTCATACAATTACCGTGAACATTCCGCCTGGTGTTGATGGTGGTACCCGAATCCAAATGACTGGCCAGGGAGAAGTTGGTCCTGGTGGTGGTCCTGCCGGAGATTTGTACGTTGAAATCATTGAACAAGCTCATCCGCTTTTTCAGCGCCAAGGCGATCAACTCCATGCAACTTTGACTTTGCCAATGACAGCGGCTGCGCTCGGGGCAACTATGGAGATTGAGACACTAGATGGGCTTGAATCCATAACCATCAAACCAGGAACTCAATCTGGATCAACAGTGACTTTACGTGGACAAGGAATGCCGAGGCTTCGTAGTTCAGGCCGAGGCGATTTGCACGTACATCTTGAGGTGCTCACTCCAGTGGCTATTGATGAGGAACAGGAATTACTCTTGCGCCAGCTTGCTGCATTGCGCGGTGAAGAAAAGCCTGAAGCTGGACTAAATGAACATCCATCTGGATTATTCGGCAAACTCAAAGATGCATTCTCAGGTCGATGAGCAATCCAGTTTTTATCTGCGAATTGCCTAGCGGGCTAAGTGCCGGAGCAACTGTGCACCTTGCAGGTGATGAAGGTCGCCACGCTGGCGTTGTTCGGCGTATCAAATTGGGCGAAGTAGTTGACCTTTGCAATGGTGAAGGTGTGCGGGCTACTGGAACTGTCTGCGAAGTTAAAAAGGAATCAATCTTTATCTTGGTTGAAACCGTAGAAATCGAAGAGTTGCCCGCACTTCAGGTAGTTGTCGTTCAGGCATTGGCTAAAGGTGATCGTGCTGAGTTGGCTGTCGAGATGCTAACTGAAGTCGGGGTAGATGTCATAGTTCCTTGGCGAGCACACCACAGCGTGGTTAAGTGGGACAACGCAGAAAAGGCCCTAGAGCGTTGGCGTCGAACTGTGCGCGAAGCCACCAAACAGTCACGCCGCGCATGGATTCCGTTCGTTGAAGGCCTGCAATCGAGTGAATCAATTTGCGACTTAATAGCAGCCGCTGATTTAGCAGTTGTACTTCATGAAAGTGCTGATCAAAGCATGTCTGAGATAAACGCGCCCCAAGATGGTCAAATAGTTATTGTGGTGGGTCCAGAAGGCGGCATATCGCAAGATGAACTACTTATGTTTGCCAGTGCAGGCGCCAAGATTGTGCAAATGGGTCCGAGTGTCATGCGCACCTCAACTGCCGGGGCTGTTGCGACTGCGGTAATCTCAGCGGGTACTTCTCGGTGGAATTAGTTGTTAATTCGTATTCAAGTGTCAGAATGTCTTTATGAGTGATTGCATTTTCTGTGAGATCGTAGCGGGCAAAATCCCGGCAACCGTTGTGCTTGAAACCGCTGAGGTACTGGCATTTCGAGATGTTTCGCCTCAAGCGCCAACGCATGTCCTAATCATTCCCCGTGAACACTATGACAACTTAACTTCGCTGGTAACTCACAACCCAGAATTGGCAGCAAAAGTCTTTACCGCAGCCTCAGACGTTGCCGTTTTAGAAGGCCTTGAAGGTGGCTACCGTGTGGTTTCCAACATCGGTGATGATGGTGGCCAAAGCGTTGATCACATGCACTTACATGTCCTTGGCGGACGCAGTTTGACCTGGCCACCCGGATAGCGAAAAACCTCACTTACAATGGAACCAATGACAATTTCTGATGAGCCGGTACACGCAGTAATCGTGGTGCCCACTTCAACACCGATGGTTTCCATTCTTGGACATCGTGATGAACTCATGCGAGTTATTGAGGGCGCATTCAAGGACGTTGTAATCATGACGCGCGGAAATGAGATAACCCTTGATGGCCCATCCGAAACTATCGGACTAATTGAGAGCCTGATTGCGCAGATGATTCTCGTTTTGCGAACTGGTCAAGGTTTAACTACTGAGTCCGTCGAACGCTCAATTACGATGCTTCGCTCTGATGTAAAGCCAGCGGATGTGCTCACCTCAAGCATTTTGTCGAGTCGTGGCAAAACTATTAGAGCAAAAACTCTTAATCAAAAACATTATGTTGATGCAATTGATAAAAATACTGTCGTTTTTGGAATTGGTCCAGCCGGAACTGGAAAAACCTACTTGGCTGTTGCCAAGGCAATACAAGCATTACAAAATAAACAAATCTCTCGAATTATCCTGACTAGACCAGCGGTTGAAGCTGGCGAGCGACTTGGCTTTTTACCAGGAACTCTGAGTGAAAAGATTGACCCGTATTTACGCCCGCTTTATGACGCGCTACATGACATGCTTGATCCAGATTCGATACCTCGGCTAATCACCAGTGGCGTGATTGAAGTCGCACCTCTTGCCTACATGCGTGGTCGCACACTCAACGATGCGTTCATCATTTTGGATGAGGCACAAAATACCTCTGCTGAACAGATGAAAATGTTTCTGACTCGACTTGGGTTTGGCTCAACAATGGTCATTACTGGTGACATCACTCAAGTTGATTTACCCTCTGGCACAACAAGTGGTTTGCGGGTAGTTCGTGAAATTCTTGCTGGCGTGGAAGATGTGTCTTTCTGCGAACTTACATCTACTGACGTGGTTCGCCACAGGTTAGTGGGACAAATAGTGGACGCCTACACCCGTTATGACGAACAACGGCAGGCAAATGCCACCCAAGCTGGGCTTAGACAGGATCGTGCGTAAACATGCCAATAGATATTTGCAATGAATCAGAATATGAATTGGATGAAAAGGAATTATCCGATCAGAGTGAATTCTTGTTAAGACGACTACACATTAATCCTGCGGCGGAACTATCAATCATGTTGGTAAATGAAGTCGTAATGGCCAATCTGCATGAACGTTTTATGGACGAGCCAGGTTCAACTGATGTTTTAAGTTTCCCAATGGACGAACTGCGCGAAGGAACTGCCGATGAACCCAGCGCTGAGGGCATCTTGGGTGACGTAGTTTTGTGTCCGGCAGTAGCCGAACGTCAAGGTATTGCAGCCGGACATTCCACAGATGTGGAACTTAGGCTTTTGTTAACTCATGGGGTGCTACATCTACTGGGCCATGATCACGCCGAACCAGAGGAACATAAAGTTATGTTCGGTATGCAAGCGCAATTGTTAGCGGAATGGGAAGGCGAACGTAATCGCCGGGATGAAGTGTGAATCAATTGTTAATCGCCTTGTCGGTATTCTTTGTGATTTTTGCGTGCGTGCTTACCGCTGCTGAATCAGCATTGGTGCGAGTAAGTCGTGTTTCTATCGAGCAGTTGAAGCGCGATGGTAATCGCAAAGCTGATTCACTTCTTAAGATTCTTGATCAGCGGGCGCGCTATGTAAATGCACTACTTTTCGCTCACTTAACTTTGGAAACAGTCTCAGTCGTCTTCGTAACAAAAGTCTGCCTAAATCTAATTGCTGATGACACTGCGGCCCTAGCCACTGCGGTCTTTGTCATGGTAGTCGTTGGTTACGTAATTCTTGGGGTTGCTCCTGAAACTTTAGGTCGCCAGCGTGCCGACAAGATTGCATTGGGAACAGTTCGACTCACTCGATTAGTCACAATCTTTCTAGCGCCATTAACTAAATTATTTATTTTGGTAGGAAATGCTATAACTCCCGGAAAAGGATATCGGGAAGGACCTTTTTCGACTCAGGCTGAATTACGCGAGCTAGTGGACTTGGCGGGGGCAGATCTTTTAATCGAAGATGAAGAGCGAGCAATGATTCATTCTGTTTTTGAATTAGGTGACACTGTTGCTCGTGAGGTTATGGTTCCTCGTACTGAAATGGTTTGGATTGAAAAGCACAAGACCTTGCGCCAAGCGATGTCTCTTGGTTTACGCTCAGGGTATTCGCGTATTCCAGTCGTGGGGGATGGAATAGATGACATCGTTGGCGTTATTTACATAAAGGACATTGCCAAAAGAGTTTTCGAACATAGCGAAGCGCAAACAACAGAGCATGTTGAGGATCTGATGCGACCGGCCTACATGGTTCCAGACAGCCGATTAGTAGATGAATTGCTGCGAGACATGCAGACCGCTCGTAAACATCTCGCCGTGTTGGTTGATGAGTATGGTGGCACGGCCGGCCTTGTCACTATCGAGGATGTATTGGAAGAAATTGTTGGTGACATCTCAGACGAGTATGACGTACTCGGTCCAGAAATTGCCGAATTGCCAAATGGAGAATTCCGAGTAAGTTCGCGGCTCCACATTGATGACTTCGCTGAATTAATATCGCAAGAGTTAGAAGATGATGGCGTGGATACTGTTAGCGGTCTGATGGGTAAACGCTTAGGTATTGTGCCCATTCCAGGTGCTCAAGTAAAAATTGGCGAATGGACTCTCACCGCGGAGTCGGTAGCAGGACGCAGACATCGAATCGACTCAGTATTGGTTACTCGCGAGAATTTAGCAGATGAAGAATTGCAGGGCACAAATGAGTAATTGGTCTAGTGAAGATGAAAAGTTAGTGACGCTGGCCCGCTCGGCAAGAAGTCGAATTCAGGCACAAAGTTCGGCTGCATTAAGAGATTCAACTGGGCGAACATATGCCAGTGCTGAAGTAAATGTAGAAACACTCAAGTTCTCTGCGATTGCTCTAGTTGTTTCTCAAGCCGTCGCCTCTGGTGCCGATGGAATCGAAGCAATAGTTATTTGTGCATCTGTTGATTTCCCAATTACCCAAGCTGATCTTGAATACGTCCGAGGCTTTGCAGGTCAAGGGATACCCCTTCATCATGTTTCGCTGGTCGGAGACCTGTTAGAGACCCTGTCAACTTGAGTTTGGCATCAAGCAATCTGAGCAAATGCACTACTTTGCCAGTTACTGGTTAGAGTGAATGATATGCACAGTGGATTTGCTTGTATCGTGGGTCGACCAAACGTTGGCAAGTCCACACTCACCAACGCCTTAGTGGGACAGAAGATTGCGATAACTTCTGATCGGCCCCAGACCACTCGTCACACCATTCGCGGCATTGTTCATCGCCCCGATGGTCAATTAATCTTGGTTGACACACCAGGAGTGCACCGCCCTAGAACATTGCTTGGTGAGCGCCTAAACGCTCTTGTTTCAGACACATGGTCTGAGGTCGATGTCATTGTTATGTGCTTCCCGGCCAACGAGCCTATTGGCCCAGGCGATCGTTTTATCGCGGAACAGCTTGCCCTTGTGCCCAAGGTTCCAAAGGTTGCAGTAATTACAAAAACCGACCTGATGGGTAAGCAGGCGATTGGTGAACAATTGCTAGCAGTCCACCAACTTGGTGTTGATGTGGGAATTGACTGGACTCATCTAGTTCCCGTCTCTGCGGTTGAACATGACCAAGTTGATCTATTAAGTAATCTTTTACTCGAGCTTCTTCCCGAAGGTCCCGCTTTATATCCAGATGGCGATTTAACTGATGAGCCCGAGATCATCATGATTGCTGAACTAATTCGCGAAGCAGCTCTTGACGGAGTGCGAGACGAATTGCCACACTCCATCGCAGTAGTGGTTGATGAGATGGCTTTGCGGGCAGACCGTCCAGCCGACCGACCACTGATGGACATTTATGCAATCTTGTATCTTGAGCGCGAGAGCCAAAAGCACATTGTTATTGGCAAGGGTGGAAGTCGGTTAAAGGCTGTTGGCACAATCTCGCGCGAGTCGATAAGTAAATTGCTAGGCGTACCAGTTTTTCTTGATTTACGAGTCAAAATAGCGAAAGACTGGCAACGAGATCCAAAACAACTTTCACGACTTGGGTTTTAATTTCTATTCAACAAGCGCTTCGTGTTCTTTGGCTTCGCGAAGTGCCGGAATCAATTCGTAACGCTGTCCGTAGGTGCCAACTATAGAAACTAGTGCAGCAGCAATTGGAATCGAAACAACAGCGCCCATAGCACCAAAGAGGTTTGCGAAAACAATTACAGATCCAAATGCGATTGCCGGATGTATGTCCATTGTCATTTTGCTAATTCTTGGCGAAATCACATAGTTTTCGAATTGCTGATAAATCGTGGCGAAAATAAGAATGTAAATCGCACTTACTGGCTCATTAAACAAGGCGAACAAGGCAGGAATCAGGATGCCTAAGTAGGTGCCGATAGTTGGGATGAATTGACTCGTCACGCCAGTAATAATCGCCATTGGTAACCAATAAGGAACCCCAATCACGGCAAAGAATATGGAATGCGCAGTTATTGAGGCTGCTGCCATAAAGACTTTAGAAACTACAAACCCACCAGTTTTCTTAACTGCAACGTCCCAAGTCGTCACGAAAATTTCTTGAGCAGTGGGATTTAGCCACGAGCCAATTAAGCTGCGGGCCCGAGGACCTTCAGCAGCGAAGTAGAACGTGAAAAGTAATGTGGTCAAAATTTGGAAAAGTCCACCAACAATTGCGCCTAAGATCCCGACTGCCCCACCAGCGAAGTTGCTTGCCCAGGCAGCCATCTGTGACGGAGAAACATTGAGCTTATCGACAATGGTTGTGGGGTCAAGATTTAATGAGAAAGTTTTACTAATCCACTGCACAATGTCAGTCACAAGAGACGGAATTGCCTGTACTAATGACGCCGCCTGACTAAAGAGCACACCACCAAAAATCCCTACGAATGCAATTGAAACTAAAACCACAAGAAATAGAACTAGACCTGTTGCTCGGCCACGTTTCCAGCCGCGATCTGACAAGGATCTGATGGCGGGATCCATCGCAATAGCAAATAGCCAGGATATGGCCAGCAATAGCAAGAAACTGCGATTGTGTTGAAAAATCCAGGCAAACAACAAAAATCCAATTACCCACAAAGTTATGGTGCGCAGAGTGCGGTTCAGTGAATGCTGCTCGAGCTCGATAAATTGAATATTTTTTTGATGTTGATGTTCGTTATTAGTCATAACTGCAGGTTACCTGATG
The DNA here is from genome assembly GCA_009885745.1 of Actinomycetota bacterium. Lineage (GTDB taxonomy): Bacteria > Actinomycetota > Actinomycetes > S36-B12 > UBA5976 > UBA5976. The sequence goes on along the minus strand of VFKC01000042.1, from coordinate 48,400 downwards.
AAATTTATATCCAAAGCGTGACACGATAGGGCAATGCCTAGTTATCGCGCCGAAGCTATTGTCTTGCGCACACACAAATTAGGTGAAGCTGATCGAATCATCACATTGCTTACCCGAGAGCGTGGCAAAGTTCGTGCTGTTGCTAAAGGTGTACGGCGTACACGCAGTAAATTTGGCTCTCGCTTAGAGCCATTTAGTCGTGTTGACCTACTGATTCACCAGGGCAAAAACCTTGACATAATCACCCAGGCCGAGTCTTTGAGTTCCTTCGGGCAGGAACTTGCTGCGGACTACACACTGTGGACAGCGGGCCAAACCATGCTAGAAACAGCAGAGCGAATGGCAGCAGAGGAGTCAGTCTCAGTCGAGGCACAGTATCTTTTGTTAGTTGGTGGACTTAGAACGTTGGTAACTGCAGAACACGATTCGCCGCTGGTACTCAACTCTTATTTGTTGCGAGCCATGTCACTTGCCGGTTACGCACCTTCGCTGGATAGTTGCATCACATGCGGCGACATGGGCGACCAACCTTTCTTCCATGTGGCAACTGGAGGCGCATTGTGCGCAGAGCATCGAGTGCCAGGAAGTGTCGCGCCAAAACCTGAGTCTTGGCAGCTCCTGCGTGCGCTTCTTCAAGGTGATTGGGAAGTGGTTGATGCGGCGCAACCGAGTGAGCGAAGTCTCGTATCTGGATTAGTCTCTGCATACGTCCAGTGGCATCTTGAACGTGGTTTGCGTTCGTTACCTCTCGTTGACCGCAATGGGTAGTGACATGGCAGGATTACAACATGTGGTCTGAACCTGTGAAGCATGTGTCTGGAGCCGAGGCGCCACAGATTCCCAAGGAACTTGTGCCAAACCATGTCGCGATAGTCATGGATGGAAATGGCAGATGGGCTAAAGAACGAGGTTTACCGCGAACAGCCGGACATGAGGCAGGCGAATCAAGTCTGCTCGATTGCGTTCATGGCGCACTAGAACTGGGAATCGGCTGGATCTCTGCTTATGCTTTTTCTACAGAGAATTGGCGTCGTTCACCAGAGGAAGTTAAATTCCTGATGGGATTTAATCGAGATGTGATTCGCCGCCGCCGCGATGAAATGAATGACTTAGGGGTCCGGATTCGTTGGGCTGGTAGACGCCCAAAGCTTTGGCGTTCGGTAATTGAGGAACTAGAAACTGCTGAAAAACTGACCGCAAAGAATACGAAACTAACTTTAACAATGTGTGTTAATTATGGCGGTCGCGCTGAAATTGTCGATGCAGCCTCCGCAATCGCGCAAGCAGTTGCCGATGGAACGCTTGATCCAAAAAAAGTGACTGAAAAAACGTTGCGCAAATTTATGGATGAACCAGATATGCCTGATGTTGATTTGTTTGTGCGATCAAGTGGGGAACAAAGAATAAGCAACTTCTTGTTATGGCAAAGCGCCTATGCCGAATTTGTTTTCCTGCCAACGCTCTGGCCAGATTTCGACCGCCGCCATTTGTGGCACGCCTGTGAAATATTTGCATCGCGTGATCGCCGTTATGGTGGAGCAATTCCAAATGAATTGCCGACAGATTAGTGAGCCGTGAAGTTCACAATTGTGAACATAATTACGACGCCCAGTACTGTACTCAAGAGCGTTAGCCTCGATGGATGCTTACTGTGTGCTTCGGGCAAAATGTGTGAAGTAGCCAGATAAATCAACATTCCGGCAAAGACGGCTAAGTAACTTCCCAGCAGGACGTTGCTAATGGCAATGTAGGTTCCTAAAGCTGCGCCGGAAATTCGTGCAACGCCATCTACTGCGAGCAAGTATGCGGATTTGCGTTTCCAGTTACCCGAATTTACTAACAAGGCAACGGTGTTCAAGCCGTCGGTAAACGCATGGACAACAACCGCAATCGCAACAGCAATACCCAGTGCGTTAGAAACTTGAAAGGCGAGTCCTAGTGCCACTCCGTCGAGAAATACATGCACCACCATCGCTGATGCACCTACGAGACCCGCACTTAGATTGTGAGTGTGCTCGTGGTCGTGTGCGTAGTCAGACTCAGCAGGCTCATGCGCGCCGGAAACACCTTCCAAAATATGCAGTGACAAAAAGCCAAGTACCAACAAGACCATGACGGTCGGAACCTTGCCCAAGGTGGCGGTGTTTAGTTCAAAAACCTCAGGAATTAGATCAAACGAAGCAAGCCCTAATAGCAACCCACCAGAAAGTCCAAGCAGTAGATGCATACTGTCTTTTGAGCGCAACGCGAGAGTTCCGCCAAGTGCAGTTGAGCACACTGTGATGATTGCCAACAGGATTGCCATAACTGCAAGCCTAGCGCAGTGGTTCGGTGGTCTGAAATTTAATGCAAACATGTTTGACTTAAGTCATGAGAACTTCGCTACGCAATTCATTTGAGCGCAATAGTGCCCCGATTTTGATCTTTATTCATGGCCTACCTCGCGCTACTGTGCTCATAGTTCTAGTTGGGCTGATGTTTATCGGTCTCGTTAATACAGGGATTCTTGGATTCATCGCATTGCTGGTTGTGGCAATATTTATCGGCTGGTTACTTCTACTTTCTTGGCCATTACTAGAGCCAAGGACAAGGTTGCTTCGCGCCTTAGCGGTCTTGCTAGTTATCGTTTCTGCTGTAGTTAGATTCCTAAATTGAGCGCCCAATTAGGAACTTTCAATTCGGTCTGGGCATTTGACGTAGATGACCTGACAACCTGGTCAGCAGCTGCGCTATCAGCCCTTGAAGTTCTCCAGATCAAAGACGGATTTATAGCAGGCGCAATCATTCGTAGCCCAGATGAGCCACAGCGTCACTTAGTTACTTGCGAGTGGCAAGACGTAGGTTCCTATCGTCGAGCGCTTTCAAGCACCGAATCCAAAATGATAGTGTGGCCCTTTCTGGCAGGCATGATTGATCAGCCAAGTGCTTATGAAACTTTATTGCAAGTCACTCCAGTGGAAATTCGAACCTATGACACCAGCGTGAGCGAGTAACTAAGTGCCAAAACCTAGTCATTTGCCCCGATAGACTAAAAAGAATCGTGGCCGGCAACCAGTCGGCTGGCCCAAGGAATAGTTGAGTGAAAAATGGATCGCGTTGAATCAGTCGTTAATCTGTCCAAGCGTCGTGGCTTTGTATTTCCATCCAGTGAGATTTATGGTGGCACCCGTTCAGCTTGGGATTACGGGCCACTAGGTGTTGAACTGAAAGAAAATGTTCGTCGCCAATGGTGGAAATCGGTTGTTCAGGCTCGCGAAGATGTTGTTGGTCTTGATTCATCTGTGATTTTGGCTCCCCAAGTTTGGGTTGCTTCAGGACACATCTCCGCTTTCGTCGATCCACTCACTGAGTGCCTCGGTTGCCACAAGCGTTTCCGTGAAGACCACCTACTTGAAGAATTTGAAGGCCGCAAAGGTCGCCCGGCCGAAAATGGGCTAGCTGACATACCTTGTCCAAATTGCGGTCAAAAGGGTCAATTCACCGAACCAAAAATGTTCAATGGGTTACTTTCCACACATGTTGGTCCTGTCGTGGATGAAAATTCACTTCATTATCTACGACCTGAAACAGCGCAGGGAATTTTTGTTAACTATGCAAATGTCGCATCTTCAGCTCGCAAGAAGCCACCATTTGGTATCGGGCAAACTGGAAAATCTTTCCGCAATGAAATTACACCGGGCAACTTCATATTCCGCACTCGTGAATTTGAACAGATGGAAATGGAATTCTTTGTCCCACCTGGCACTGACGAGCAGTGGCATGACTACTGGCTACAAGAACGCTGGAATTGGTATGTCGATTTAGGTCTTTCTCCTGAGAATCTTCGCTACTTTGAACATCCAAAAGAAAAACTGTCGCACTACTCAAAGCGCACTGTAGACATCGAATACAAGTTTGAATTTGGTGGCAACGAATTCGGTGAACTTGAAGGTGTTGCAAACCGTACCGACTTCGACCTTAAAACTCACATGGAACACTCTGGCAAAGACCTCTCGTTCTTTGATCAAGAAACCGGCGAGAAGTATGTCCCTTACGTGATTGAGCCTGCTGCAGGTTTAACTCGTGCTGTTTTGGCATTCATGCTTGAGGCATATGACGAAGATCAAGCACCAAACACAAAGGGTGGCGTTGACACCCGAGTGGTTATGCGCTTTGACCGACGACTTGCCCCTGTGAAAGCAGCAGTCTTACCTCTGTCACGCAATGCTGACCTCAGTCCTAAGGCTCGCGATTTAGCGAGTGAACTTCGCAAAAACTGGAACATTGAGTTCGATGATGCCGGCGCAATCGGTCGACGTTATCGTCGCCAAGATGAAATCGGTACTCCATTTTGCATCACAGTGGACTTTGAAACACTAGAAGATAATGCTGTGACTGTGCGCGATCGAGACACGATGGAACAAGTGCGTGTTGGGCTTGATTCAATCGTTGGATGGTTGGCCGAGCGTCTCGTTGGCTGCTGATGTTCGCTGACCTACTTGCCACCAATCCAGTCATCGAGCTCGCGCCGATGGCTGGGATTACCAACAGAGCCTTTCGTCGGGTCTGTAGAGAAGCATCAACTGCAATCCGTGCCTCCAATGGGCAGACAGACACGCAAGGAACAATCTATGTAGCGGAGATGACCACGTCACAGGCACTGTTGCTGCGACATCCAGAAACTATAGATCTAGTGACTTTTGATGAAGATGAGCAAATTCGAAGTGCGCAACTTTATGGTGTCGATCCCAAAATTGTCGGCGATGCAGTTCGGATGCTTGTTGATGAGGACATGGCAGATCATGTTGACTTGAATTTTGGTTGCCCGGTTCCCAAAGTTACCCGCAAAGGTGGCGGTAGCGCACTGCCTTGGAAGCGTGATTTATTTTCATCAATTGTTAATGCAGCGGTTGCTGGCGCTCAAGGCAAAGTCCCGGTAACCATAAAGATGCGTATCGGGATAGATGATGATCACATTACTTACCTTGATGCTGGAAAAATCGCGGCCGAAGCTGGGGTCACCTGGGTTGCACTTCATGGCAGAACCGCAGCACAGTATTACGGTGGTCAAGCCGATTGGGATGCAATCGCACGACTCGTTGAACATATTCCAGATACTCCAGTGCTGGGCAACGGCGACATTTGGACAGCGCATGATGCGAAACAAATGATTGCGCATACGGGCGCTCGTGGAGTTGTTATTGGTCGTGGCTGTTTGGGTAGACCATGGCTTTTTGGCCAAATTCGTGCGGCTTTCGCGGGTGAAGAGATCCCAAATGAGCCAAATGCCGGATTCATCGTTGATTTTATGCGCCGTCATGCCCAGTTACTTGCTGAAATGAATGGTGACGAATTTCGTGGTTGTCAGGAAATGCGCAAGCACATGGCTTGGTATCTAAAAGGAATTGTTGCAGGTAGCGAAACCAGGGGAGCCCTATCGTTACTGTCATCACTTTCGCAGCTAGATGAATTGCTTAACACAATTGATCGTGCGCAGTTATTGTCTGATGAAATTGCGAAGTCACCTCGTGGAAGGACTACTCCAGATAGACGAGTAAACCTTCCGCAGGGCTGGCTCCTGTCGCAATCAATGTCCACTGAAGAACAAGAAACTGTTCGCGAAGCTGAACTAAGTGTCAGTGGCGGATAGCAAAATGGTATTGAGGTAGGTGCGATGAAATCTTTAATTGGTTACGAGTCAATTGACGCTATGCGTTGGGTCGATGAGCCGAACAAAGGTGTTCAACGCACAGAATTTGCCCGTGATCGCGCACGGGTGATGCATAGTTCAGCTTTGCGCAGACTCGGGGTTAAGACCCAAGTTATGGAAGCAGGCCTCGATGATTTTCCGCGCACTCGGTTAACGCACTCACTAGAGTGCGCACAGGTAGGCCGTGAACTTGGTGCCGCGTTGGGATGTGATCCAGATTTAGTTGACGCTGCTTGTTTGGCGCATGACCTTGGTCACCCTCCCTTTGGGCATAATGGCGAAACTGCGCTAAATGAACTAGCAGCAGACATTGGTGGTTTCGAGGGGAACGCTCAATCATTTCGACTTTTAACTCGATTAGAACCTAAGGCATTTAGTGCGCCCGATGGCCCAAGGCCTAACCAATCGATTGGTTTAAATCTGACCAGAGCAACCCTTGATGCTGCTTCCAAATACCCTTGGGCGCGACGAGCAGAACAAGCAAAATTTGGCGTTTATGAAGATGACGTAGATGTCTTCACTTGGGTTCGTAATGGCCGCACCGATGACCAAACTTGTTTTGAAGCCCAAGTTATGGATTGGTCGGATGATGTTTCATATTGTGTTCATGACATCGAAGATGCGATCTATGGCGGTCACTTAAATATTGATGCCATGCTCTCTCAAAGTGGGCGAAGTGAGGTTATCGAAATTGCTCGCAAATGGTACGGAACGCAGTTCCGAGCAGCCGAACTTGAGGAGGCTTTGGTGCGACTAGCTCAGTTGCCGAGCTGGCCCGGTACCTATGATGGGACCACTCGGGCATTAGCAAGCCTCAAGAACCTCACCAGCACCCTTGTCGGCCGTTTCTGTGTGGCAGCGCAGTCAGAAACACGCAAACAGTATGGACCAGATCCGCTGAGTAGGTATGCGGCCAATTTGATCGTGCCTGATAGCGCCCGTTATGAAGTAACAGCACTCAAGGCCATGGCCGCTCTTTTCGTGATGAATCGCGAAGGAGCCGAAACTCTCTACAGTCGTCAAAGGCTACTAATCACTGAATTGGTAGCGGCAATTAACACTGACCCTGAACGCCATCTTGATGCTTTCCACAAAGATTTGTGGTTACAAGCCTCAAGTGATCAGGACAAATCCCGAGTGGTCATTGACCATGTGGCTTCCTTGACAGATGTCAGTATCGTGCAATGGCATGGCGCAGTGAGCGCGTAACATTGGGGTTGTGCCCGGCAGAATTCGCGAAGAGGATGTATCGACCGTTCGCGACCGTGCCCGCATTGACGAGGTGGTACGCGAGACAGTCACCCTAAAAGCCGCTGGTGGTGGCAGTTACAAGGGTCTATGCCCATTTCATGATGAACGATCACCGTCATTCAACGTCACGCCCAGCAAGGGTCTTTACCATTGCTTCTCATGTGGAGAGGGTGGCGATGTAATAACTTTTGTGCGCAAGATTGATGCACTTTCATTTACCGAAGCAGTAGAAAAACTTGCCGGCAAATATGGAATTGTTCTTCGTTATGAAGACGGTCCAGGTGGTGGCGGTTCAAATCAGCAAGGACAACGAACTCGTCTTGTTGAGGCCCATAAAACCGCGAGTGCCTTCTATCAACAACAATTACAGAGCCCCCAAGCCGAACATGCTCGGGCTTTCTTAACCGAAAGAGGTTTTGACCCAGAGTCCTGGGTGACATTCGGTGTTGGGTATTCGCCAGCCGGTTGGGACGGCCTGCGCACTCACCTTCGCTCACGTGGTTTCACAGATGAAGAAATGTTGGCAGGTGGTCTTGCCGTATCTGGTCAACGAGGTGCCTATGATCGCTTTCGCGACAGATTGATGTGGCCGATCCGCGATTCAGGTGGAGACACAATTGGTTTCGGGGCCCGAAAACTCAGTGATTCAGATCAAGGCCCTAAATATTTAAATACCCCAGAATCTCCAATCTACAAAAAGTCTCAAGTCTTATATGGCATAGACCTTGCCCGCCGAGAAATGGCCAAGAAACAACAAGCAGTAGTTGTTGAGGGATATACCGATGTTATGGCTTGCCACCTTGCCGGGATCACAACCGCAGTTGCAACCTGTGGCACTGCCTTTGGCGCTGACCATGTAAAAATATTGCGTCGAATTCTGATGGATGATGACAATCATCACGCGCAAGTTATTTACACATTCGATGGTGATGCTGCTGGGCGTAAAGCCGCAATCAAGGCATTCGGGGAGGACCAAAAGTTCGTTGCTTCCACATTTGTGGCTATTGAACCAAATGGTCTAGATCCGTGCGATTTACGTTTACGCAGTGGCGCATCAGCGGTACAAGCATTAGTTGATTCTCGAATCCCACTTTTTGAGTATGTAATGAGATCTACTATTTCCGATTTTGACTTAGATACGGCCGAAGGGCGTGTGGCTGCGATGCGTGCGGTCGCTCCAATTCTGGCTGGGATAAAAGACCCCGCGCTACGTCCAGAATATGTGCGCACGGTCTCTGGATGGCTCGGTATGAGTGAATCAGCGCTGCTATCCGAATCTGGCATCTCAATGCGCAAAAAATCGAACAGTCAGAGCGCTGCAACAGTGCCAGGCCCAGCTGCCGGCGCAACTCAAGCTGGTTTGGTCGAGCGTGAAGCGCTCAAATGTGTGCTTCAAGCTCCTCAACTTGTTGGTGCTTGGTTTGAGTCACTGGAGGAATCCGTTTTCACTATTCCAGTTGCCGCCACAGTCTTTGCAACTTGTGTTAGCGCAGGAAATCCACTGGAATTTAGTACATCGAGTGATTGGGTATCAGCGGTGCTCGCAGTTGCGCCTAGCGATGAAGTCAGATCACAAATTAGGGCAATGGCTGTTGAACCGTTGCCGTTAGATGCTCCCGATCAGCGTTATGTGCAAGCAGTACTTGCCCGCCTCTTAGAGATGGATGCCGGACGTCGAATAGCTGAGATTAAAGGTGCGCTTAACCGTGCTGAGGATGGCAACGATGCCCAAGAACAATCTCAACTTCTTTCAGATTTACTTTCCCTGGAAAAGTATCGACGTGATATGCGCGAGTTCGCAGTAGGGGATCAGGCATGAGATTTTTTGACCGTCAGGAACCTATTCCTGCAAGTCTTATCCAGTTAATCCCAAAGAATGAACGATTACTGGCTTGGACACAGACAGTAACTGGTTTTATCGCGGTTACGGATGTTTCTCTGGTGAGCATCGATGAGTCTTCAGCAAAGGTAATCCCGTGGGAATTCGCGTTACAGGCCCGATGGGAGCCACCAGAATTATTTGTAGTGGTCCAATCCGAACAGAGCGAGTTGCCTAAACAACTCGTATTTAACCTTGTTACCCCTGGCCTTGTGCCAATTGCTGTTCGCGATCGAGTCACAGCCGCAGTTGTTATTGATCAAGTTGAGGAAATAACAGGTGTTGGCCGAGTACGGTTCATCGCTCGACGTAATAAAAATGGTGTTAATTGGACGACCGTGGCTGATGACGCGGACCTGGCCAGCACACCTGGAGGAACCCTAGAAGTGAACAAAGTTTTGGGACACTTACAGGCAACATTTGGAATATGAGAGTGCGAGTATGAAGTTCGCTCGCTCTTTGTTAGTATTGGTGAGCCATTCAATCCCCTGTAGCTCAATTGGCAGAGCATTCGACTGTTAATCGAACGGTTGTTGGTTCGAGTCCAACCGGGGGAGCTCAGGCAAAGGCCGCTTCGAGGGCCACTTCGATCATGGCCTTAAAGCCTGTCTCGCGCTCTTGCGCAGTGGTCACTTCATGAGTACGAATCATGTCGCTGACTGTGCAAATTGTTAAAGCGCGCCTTTGGTATTGCGCCGCAAGTCGATACAGGCCGCTTGTCTCCATCTCAACAGCTAGTACACCGAGTGATTCAAGAACATCAAGAGCGCGACTTTCGTCATAGAACAAGTCCATTGTTGCAATGCCACCAACATGGTAGTCAACTCCGTGCACCTTAGCCGCTGCCACTGCGCTAGCCAGTAGTTCGTAATCAGCAACAGGCGCGTAATCTAAGCCACCAGTAATGCGACGGTTAATGCCCGAATCAGTTGATGAGGCCATCGCAATAACAATGTCGCGTAGTTTTGTTTTGCCTATGCCTCCGCATGTACCAACACGAATTGCAGTTTGAACATCAAAGTCTTTGAACAGTTCGGTTACATAGATGGAAAGAGATGGCACACCCATGCCAGTTCCTTGTGCTGATACACGGTTGCCCTTATAAATTCCGGTGAAGCCAAACATATTGCGAACGGTGTTGTATCGAACAGGTGACTCAAAGAAGTTTTCGGCAATCCACTGAGCGCGCAATGGGTCTCCTGGCAAAAGAATTGTTTCAGCTATGTCGCCACGGTTAGCACCGATGTGAGTTGTCATGATTTCAATGTAGTTGAGTATGGGCGAATTCGCATCTAAGTTGCAGACTTGATTTCAAGAAAATTTCGCGGTTAGCCAAGCCGATTAACAATGCGAACCCACACTGTGTAAGACGCAGTCAGAATGCAAGCGCTCGCAAGTTCAATTTCGGGATGAATCGGCACTTCACCCGCAGTTGGTAGCAGTACCCAAACAGTTTTTAAGTTCGACATGAGGCTATAAAGTACGAAGCAAGACCACCAGGTTCGCGTTTCATTAAGGGGCGATTTTTCCTTTTGCTCAGTTGCAACATGTCCGCTTTTTTCTTTGTCCTTGAGCATGTCATCAATAATTAATTTAGGAAACCAAAGCGAGACCACTGGCACAATCCACGACCAGATGATCCACCGACGGGATAATCGGATTGAGCCAGGTTTTGCGGCAACCTGTGCGTCGTAAAGTTCAAAAAGCCACCGACTCGTCATAAACAAAGCGCCAATAGACGCAATTAATGTGATTATGGATAAAGAGTTCGTAAGAGTAACGATATCTTTAGGTGCTTTGCCTGCATCAAGCTGTTCGCGATAACTACTTGCACTTGGAATACTTGCGATTGCGACTATCCAAACTGAAACTAGAAAACACGCACTAGCCGCGGTTACCTGTTTAGGGCTGGTTTTTTGAGTCATCTGTAAGTCTTTCTGCAAAATGAGTTATCGCCTATTGTGTTTTTACCTTATTGATTAAGAATAGAGCACTGTAACTGTGTGGCCCTACATACAAGCGCTATCCCATAAATATGTTTAGAATCGAGTTGTGTCCGAATCAAAGCCCCAAGCATTTTATGCCACTCTAATTGCTGCAATAGTGCTATTAGCCGGGCTAGTAAGTGCTCAATTCTCATGGACAACTTTTAGCCCAATGAAACAAACGCTGAGTTCACTAGCCGCTCGGGATGCACCGACTCGAAACATGATGACTGTGGTTATCTTGATTATCGGTGTATGCCAACTAGTAACTGCGCATGGATTCAAAACAGCCGCAAATCCGGGTCGGATGGTTCTTGGTCTTGGCGGATTAGGCGTCATCGGCGTTGCCGCATTTCCGGTGCCGCACATTTTGGCTGATTCGAACTGGCATACATTCATGGCAGGGGTAGTGCTTATTTCTTTGTGCCTTTGGCCGGTTTTTTCGATAAGTAAACACCATGAGGCTCCATGGATGTTGACTGTACAAGGTGCTTGGACCGCAACAGTGGTGCTTGCGATAGTGGGACTTATTTTCTTAGCTGCATGGTGGACTGACAGTTATTGGATGGGATTACTTGAACGGCTACTAATTTTTAGTCAAATTATTTGGTTACTTATTTCGGTGGGACGCTGTTTAAAAATTGACAACAAAGCAGTTTTGCAAGATTCCGCGATTGACGAGAAAGATTTTCAAATAGCAACCAAGATTGCCTTATGAGTAATTTGATTCTGGTAACTGGAGCTACTGGCTATGTTGGTGGACGTTTGGTTCCGCGACTACTGGCACAAGGGTATTCAGTACGAGTGTTGGTGCGCCATCCCGAGCGTGTGGCGCAACATCCGTGGCGTGATCAAGTCGACATCGTCGCTGGAGATGCCGAAGATGAGGCGACTGTCAGCAAAGCGCTTGAAGGTGTTGGTACCGCCTACTACCTGATTCACGCAATTGGAAGTAGCGGTGATTTTGAAAAGATTGAACGCGATACAGCCAATATTTTTGCCAAGGCTGCCAAGAATCAGGGCGTTTCGCGGATCATCTATTTAGGTGGTTTGCAAAATGATGAGAAACTTTCTGCTCACTTGAGGTCACGCGCCGAAGTTGGCGAAATTCTACTCAACTCTGGTGTGTCCACAATTGCCTTTGGTGCCGCGGTGATTATCGGTTCTGGAAGTTTGTCCTTTGAGATGTTGCGATACATTACTGAACGTTTGCCAGCAATGATTACTCCACGTTGGGTTCGGACCAGGATCCAGCCGATTGCCATTCGAGATGTACTTCGCTATTTGACTGAGGCAATTGAGATCCCCAAGGAGATCAATCGTTCATTTGATATCGGCGGACCTGATGTATTGACGTACGAGCAAATGATGCAGGGTTACGCAAAAGTGGCTGGCTTACGTCGTCGTATTATTTTGCCCATTAATATTTTGTCCCCGAAGTTATCCAGTCGCTGGGTCGGCCTAGTGACACCTGTACCAGCACACATAGCGCGACCACTAGTAGATAGTTTGAAGTCGGAAGTTATTTGCATTGAGGATGACATTAAACGGTTCATTCCAGATCCGCCTGAGGGGTTATTGAGTTTTGAGCAGGCTGTGGGGTTGGCTCTGCAAAGAGTCAAACAGGCTAATGTCACATCTCGATGGTCCTCAGCATCGGTCGAAGGTGCACCAAGTGACCCTTTACCTACTGACCCCGATTGGGCTGGTGGTTCTCTTTACACAGATGATCGCGTGGCATGTGCAAGTGCAACAGCAGAGTCGCTCTGGGAAGTGATTGAGGCAGTAGGTGGGGAAAATGGTTGGTACTCATTCCCACTTGCCTGGGAAACTCGGGGTTTAATTGATCGAATTTTCGGCGGGCCAGGTCTTAGAAGGGGACGCAGAAATCCAAAGAGCCTGTTAGTGGGCGAAATTGTGGACTTTTGGCGAGTTGAAGAGTGTCAGCGTGGGAAGTTACTGCGTTTACGGGCAGAAATGAAGATGCCTGGGCTTGCTTGGCTCGACTTAGAAGTTCGTCATGACCAGAATGGCGAAGTTGAATATCATCAACGTGCTACTTATCATCCAAAGGGATTATTGGGACACCTTTATTGGTTCTCAGTTTGGCCATTTCATGGCTTTGTTTTTGGTTCAATGGTTCGTAATATCACAGCAGCTGCTAAGAAGTTAGATAAGCAGAAAGAAATTCAGACTGCACCCTAATCGGGCTTAATGCGCTTATGTTGTTTTAAAAATACTAGACACTGACTTTTAAAGTGCAGGTTTGGTTGACCTCAATTTGTGAACAATCACATTCATACCCAAAACTTACGGCCGCTTCGTCTCCAAATTTGCACCGATAGGCCAGCGCCAAAATAATTCGGATGTTGCTATCGAAATGGGAGGTTATGCCAAATGCACGAGCACTTCTACTAAGTGTGTTTTCAATCACCTTTATCGAACGACCTGTTTCCTTAGCGATTGCGAAATTTGAGTGTCCGGCGCACATTTTCAGCAGTACGACATGTTCAAAAGGTGACAATTGACGAATCAGAACAGACTTAATCATGAGCGCCTCAGCCCTTTTCGTGAAGAACGATCAAAGTATGCAACAGCAATCATGTGTGGCACTGTCAATCCCCAGGTGATTGCCAGACCTAGCCAAAGCCATTGGTGAATTGATGAGAGTAAGGAGTCCCTTGTCAGGAGCCAGATCAAGACTGCACTGATTGCCATTAAAGCGGGTAAACCGTGGATGAATACCTTGGACATTGACAATCGTGTCACTTGGCCATGCGCACTAAATGCAAGTCTGGCTGTGTGTCTAGTGGCGTGCCAAAAAGTGAAGTAAGTAGCAAAGGCTAGCAATGGAGCGACCACAAGGCCGAGCGCAATCAAAGTGCTCAGTTCGATTGCTCCTCTGATGTTGTTTCCAAGGAGGTGAAAAACTAGCGACACAAAGGCGATCAGAAGGACAACCATTCGAACATTGTTAGTTGCATACGAAGAAAAAGACTGGGCTAATTTCGGCTGGATACTACGTAGGGTTGAAATTGCGGCTGGAGAGGTTAGCGGCAACAACACTGGGACACTGCCTGCAGCAAGCACATGTATCCAGTATCTGAATCCACTGCTTACTTTTAGACCAAGTAATTCTGAAGCCGCTTGAACGTCACCAGTACCAAAGTGCCAGATAGTCATTACTAAAACGCCAAGAAACATAGTTGCCGGTTTCCATAAGATTGCGCTTGCTGACAGAGCTGCAATAGAGGTGTAGATAATTGCCAATTTGAGCAAGGTGGTTGCTGGAGTTTTCTTAGCGAGTACTAAGTCATCGACAGCTCCATGTGGAGTGCCTAGTGCCAACGCAATCACAGCGAATGTAATAGTCCATGCGGGTATCTTCTGTGAAAAAGCTGTCGTTTGAGTAGCAAAAGAAAATAGAATCACCGGCAGAATTAGTGTGGGTCCGAGATTCATTACTGGTTTTACTAAGTCATGATGACCAGCAATGTTTGTGCGCGTCGGTGCCTGCATAGCCCCTACCTTAGGTCAAGCGAGCACAAAACCGACTCAGATGCTCAAGATAGTGCTAAATTCTTAATAAACGCTAGTCTTTACAGGTAACTAAATGGAGGAAACAGTTTGTCTAGGCCTCGTGTTGTAATTCTTGGAGCTGGATTCGGTGGCCTCACAGCTGCTAAGTCTCTGCATAAGTATGCAGATGTCATGCTCGTTGATCGCCATAATTTTCAGACGTTTTTGCCTCTGTTATATCAGGTTTCAACCGCTGGACTTGCAGCTGATCACGTGGCCTACCCAATTCGAGGGGCACTGCGGGGCACTGGTGTTAAGTTTTCCATGGGCTCGCCGGTTTCGGTAGATCATGCGAATCAAACCGTGACTCTTGACAGTGGTCAAGTACTTGGATTTGATCACCTTATTGTGGCTTTGGGTTCGGCCACGGCAGATTTTGGTGTTGCGGGAGTAACTGAGAACACCCTTGGTATGAAGAGCGTTCATGAAGCTTTAACTATTCGGGCGACTGTGATGCGTCAGTTTGAAAGATTATGCCGAATCGATGATGAAGCAACTTGCGAGTTGACTGTTGTCGGTGGTGGACCAACGGGTGTGGAAATGGCTGGCGCCATCGCCGAACTCATTAGAGGGCCATTAAAAAATGACGAGCCACAAGTGGCTGCCAGAATGCACATACGTTTAATTGAAGCAGGCCCACGAATTTTACCTTCGTTTGATCCCAGGCTTTCAGCTCGCACAAAATTAGACCTTGAGAAACTTGGAGTAGAAGTTTTGGTCGATACTGCGGTTAAGGAAGTACGCTCCAGTGAGATTGTTTTGGGGGATGACACCACAGTTTCTTCACCGATTACGATTTGGGCAGCCGGCGTCAAGGGAGCCCCAGTTATTCACAATTTGAATCTACCAATCGATCGCGAACGCATTGTTGTGGGTTCCACATTACAAGTCGCTGGACATCCAAACGTCTGGGCAATTGGCGATGTCGGTGGTGCGGTTGATGAAGAAGGGCGAATGTATCCGATGGTTGCTCCAGTGGCATTACAGCAGGGTAAATGGGTGGCAAAACAGATTAAGTCAATCGGTTCTGGTCAACAAGCGCAGAAATTTGTATATCGTGACAAGGGCTCAATGGCGACAATTGGACGGCACAAGGCCGTTGTTCAAGTGAAAAACTTCAGGCTATCGGGCCCTTTGGCCTGGCTGGCTTGGTTATGGTTACACATTTTCTATTTGCTGGGTGGCCGAAACAAGATTGGCACAATGGCTGATTGGACCTGGAACTATCTCACTTTTGATCGGGCAAATCGCCACATCATTGACGAACTTTAATCTTGTTAAGAGTTTCCTAAATCAACAGTTTCCAAATTTGCGACGGGGCAAAAGAGTTAGGCATTAGTGGTGTATGAAATAGCAATTTCGGTTTCCAACTTGACTAAAAAATATGATGAGCAAGTTGCAGTCTCAGATGCGACTTTTGAAGTCCCGCTTGGCACAATTTGTGGGTTTGTTGGACCAAATGGCTCTGGCAAAACTACAACAATCAGGATGCTCTTAGGCCTAATCAAGCCAACTTTTGGGTCTGCAACTGTACTCGGGCACTCGATCAACAACCCAGAAAAATACCTTGCGCAAGTCGGTGCCATGATTGAAGGCCCAGCGTTTTATCCTGCACTTTCTGGCGAAGAGAATCTACACGTTTTGGCGACACTGGGTGGCTTTCCAGGCAGCAGAGTCATGGAATTAATCGATACAGTCGGCTTGACTGGTCGAGGAAACTCCAAATTCAAGAATTATTCCTTAGGCATGAAGCAACGGCTAGGCATTGCCGCAGCTCTTTTACCGGATCCGAAATTACTTATTTTGGATGAACCCACTAACGGTCTTGACCCTGCAGGAATCCATGAAATTCGCACATTGTTACGCGAACTCGCCGAGAACGGCACTACAGTCTTTGTTTCATCTCACCTATTAAGCGAATTGGAGATGATCAGCGAATATCTCGTTATGTTGCGCGAAGGTAAAGTAATTTTCTCAGGGCTCATCTCTGATCTACTCGAGGCTCAACAATCACAAATTTTAGTTAAACCAGAGTTTGAGGTTGATTCAGACCGCCTTATGGAAGAAATCCAATCTGCAGGGCATACTGTCGAAATCAAAGATGGTGTTTTGCATGTCTTAGTTCCAGAAAATTTAAGTTCCGAAATTAATCGATTAGCTTTCGCCGCTGGAATCACTCTGCAATCTTTAACACCGGTGCTGCCAACACTCGAAGAAACTTTTTTCGATATGACCGGGGGGCAAGCGTGATAAAAGTTCTTAGAGCCGAAACCCGCAAACTGCGCCGCCCAACATTAGCCTTACCTACTTTGTTCGCCGCTATGGGTTTGACGGCGCTGACAACGTCTTTGCTGTACTTACTGATCGATTCGCCGTCTGGCAATGGTCGTGAGGGTGTCAGGGTCAGTGCAGAGCAACTCTCGCTATCTAATGGAGTTGTTTACAGTTTTCAGAGTGCTGCAACGTTACTCGGGGTAATTGCGCTTTGTGTCTTTGCCGCCCAAACAGCGCAAGAATATACATACGGAACTTTACGCAACCTACTCCTTCGGGAACCTAGTCGAATGAGAATTCTTTTAGGCAAGTATGTAGCGATGAGTATTTTTGCCTTTGTTATTGTCATGGCTTCAGCAGTTGTAAGTATCGGTTTATCATTTGCGTTGGCAGCGGATGCAAAAGTGTCTACCGCACTTTGGACGTCATCGCACGGCAAATTGGCAATAGCTCATGCTCTTGGAAATGCGTTGCTTTCCACTATAGGTTTTGGAACATTAGGAATGATTCTGGGATTAATTCTGCGCTCGCCAATCACCGCTATTTCCATTGGTGTGATTTGGTTGCTTATTGTAGAAAATCTTCTAAGCGCTGTTGTAAAAAATGCTGATAAATGGCTTCCAGGTATGCAATTGAGCGCAGTAGCCACGGGTGGTTCACTGAATAACTCGTATAGTAGGGCGCTTACTATTGCCTTGCTTTACATATTTATTGGCTCGGTGACAGCCGCGGGGCTCTTCAAAAGGCGAGATGTAACCAACTAACAACCCGTGTATTCTCAGGATCTCGAAAATACCATCAGAAAGCGCAATCTACCCTGTTGTTTATGTATGAGTGCTAGCACTAGCGATATCTGGGAATCAGTAAGCATCAGATAGATAAAGTCTTTATATTGTGTTGTTTAAAAGAGTGTTGTTATCATCATAAAAATATC
The DNA here is from genome assembly GCA_009885745.1 of Actinomycetota bacterium. Taxonomy (GTDB): domain Bacteria; phylum Actinomycetota; class Actinomycetes; order S36-B12; family UBA5976; genus UBA5976. The sequence continues at coordinate 30,809 of VFKC01000042.1, read as the reverse complement.
ATTCACGCAAAAGTTCATTTGATTTTTGCTTATGGTGCGGAAGGATTTTGATGGATGAACAGGATACGAACAGAGAATTCTTAAATGAAGTTCGTGGGTTGCTCCGTGTCCCAAACACTGGAATGTCACTAACGCCCCTGTTGCGTTGGACTTCGAGCCATCCGCTCATTCGCGAATTAGATATTTCCATTGCTTATTTTGCGTTATCGCAAAAGATGAATTGGGATTTAGTTGCAAGCTGTGGACATCAGGATTATCAAGCAGTTCTTGAGTTACCTGATGTGATATCAATGATGCCGGAAATTCTTGGGAGCAACAGTCTTAGTAAAGATGAAGATTTAGTAGAGTTACTGCTGCTCCATCCAGAATGGTCTGCTTTGAAGGATGCAGTTTTAGAATTCGGTTCCACCTTTTGCCTGGCGCTGGGTCAGAAAAATCATCGAGATGGGCTTTTGGTTTTTAGTTCGCATGCTCCTAGGGAGAAACTAATTTCACATGATGTGGTGATGTTTCTTCGGGTAGCGGCCGAATTTATTTATCATCAATTTGGCCTGATAAATGATCCGAACCATAAAGATAATGGCTTTGCACCGCAAAACTCTCACCGAATTACCGAGGTGCGAGATGTCGCAGGATTAAGTCTGTCAGAGCGACAAAAGGTCATTTTGCAAGGTATCGCTGATGGTTTAACCAACCAGGAATTAGCCGACATGATGCATTTGAGTTTGGGAACAATCCGGGTTGAAACATCAAAGCTTTATGAGCGAATTGGAGCCCGAAATAGAAATCATGCGGCTACCTTCCTTTATTTAGTAAATGGTCAATAGCCCCACAATCTGCGACCAAGCTTGCGAAAAAAATCAAAATGGTGGGCCTAAGGATTTCCCTCAGACCCACCATCTATTTTGAGTCACTGACTATGGAGCCGTTAGCTCTGAATCATCATTGGAGGCACCTTGATGCCAGATGACTGTGGCACTAGTAGTGGATCCCGCTGCATTGATTGCGGTCACTGTGATCGTATAGTCCTTATTCTTCGACAACTCGGTTAGCAAACATGCTGTTGCATGAGTCTCGCAAGCCTTCGTAGTGCTACTACCGGTACTTGAAATACTTACTTCATAGTCAGCATTAGATTCAACGCTCTGCCAAGAAATTGTGGCCGAAGAAGCACTAGTCCAGTCACCTAAAATAGTGTCTGAATCTACAGTGGATGGTAGGGCAAGTGCCGTGGCAATCACATTTGCAGTGGTACCATCACCAACTTGACTCAATGCCACCACGATGAAGGTCACATCAGATCCAGGAGTTACCCCAGTAACAGCAATCTTTCGGCTGAAGGTAGTTGCATCAACAACAACCGAAGCAGATTTCGCTGAAGTAATCCGGTAGCCAGTAATGTTCTGGTTGCCACTAGTGCTTGGTAGCCAAGACACGGTGACAAATCCTGATTTAATGTTTGCTTCTAAATCAGTAACTGCTCTAGGCGCTGTAGGAGCTTTCCAAGTAACGGAACTTGGCGAACTCTTGCTTGCACCGTTCTTTGCATAAACTGAAACATCAGCAACAGTTGCCGAATAGATGTTAGAAATCAAGCAACTGGTAGTTGTCGCATCAAATGTAATGGTGAGTGCTTTGTTAGTTGCTGAACACACATAGCTACTTCCGACTGAATCGAAGCCTGGAGTGATCCAAACACGAGCTTGGTTGTCACCGGTTAGTTGCACATCAAGATCCGCAGGTGCCGATAGTGCTGGGGGAGCGACAAAGTTGCGGACAATCTTCGTTGCCGCACCCTTCTTATGTTTGATAGTCACTGTGGCTGTGTATGAAGTTCCAGGGACCAATCCAGTTAGGGCACAATTCTTGGCAGTGGCAACCACTGGTTTGCAACCAGTTGCCTTTGGCGAAACTGCCACCGTAATTGCACTTGCCTTCATCTTTGGAAGGTCCTGCCAAGTAAGAGTTGCGCCACTTGTAGTCAGCTTCGAAGTTAAGAATCCGACCTTAGCAACGGACTTTGCGGTGAACTTGAACTCTTTCGATACAGCAGATTTTGTGCCGAGTTTGGCCGTGACCTTTGCCGAATATTTGGCTGTGCCCGCAAGTTTGCCGAGAGCACATGATGGCGTTGCTGCCTCAATCTTGCACTTAACAGCCTTGCCATTTAGTGTCACGCTATATGTTGGTAGCGCTGCCTTGTTTGTAATCTGAGCAACTGAAGAAACCCAAGTTAGTGTCGCAACTTTCTTAACCAGTGCGACAGCCAATCCCGAAGCAGCCTTAGGTGTTGGAAGCACCTTTGTGTTGGCAATAACTTCGGATTCATTAAGCACAGAATCCGCATCATAAGTGCGAAGCACGAATGAGTATGAAGTGCCGGGGGTTAAGCCAGTAATTGTGCATGAACTAGTTGATGCCGCTAAATCGCTACACCCAGCAATGCCTGTTGCAGCTGCGTATTCAACTTCTTGGGACGCTGTCGTTAGGTCTGCTTTCCAACTTAAGAGCACGGAACGACCATCAGCACTCGAAACTGCTACCACCCGCTTGGGTCCAATGACTGTGCGCCCCGCTAAGGCAGATTTTGCTAGTCCGCTGGTACTGAATCTATTCACACCTGAGACCATTACTGTTAGAGGCTCGGTGGCATCGATGTCAATTGTGCAACTTGTTTCTGAAGTTGAACAAACATCATTTAGTTCCCCATTGACATAAACCTGGTAACTATCAGCACTTTCTAAGCCGTCCCAAGTAATGAAAGCCTGATTATCGCCAATCCGAGAAATAGACACATTCTCGGGAGACTCCAGTAATTCTCCAGCTGATGCAGAAGCAAACCCAAATGAACCTGCACCAACTTCGGTGACCAAGCGAACAGCAAATGTGTAGTTCACGCCGGCAACAAGTCCCTCAAGATCGCAGGAACTTGCTTCCACGTCAATTTCAGAACATCCGGTTGTTCCTTGGCTGGGGTTAAGTCGAATCTCGATATCAGTAGGTTTTGCCCCACCAGTATCAGGAATTAGCCAACTGAAATGAATAGAAGTTCCATCTTCAGATACCTCCGCTTGCACGATTGGGGCAGTTGCGGGTAGCGGCTGTACCAGTGCGGCGCTGGCTTCGGCGGATCCAAGAATATTCTTAGCGATTACTGTGATTTGGTACTGGCCACCTGGCACAAGATTGGAAACAAGACAGACTGGATTTACGAGGTCGATGCACTCACTGATTATTTCACCATCGAGCTTGACGGAGTAAGTAGTAGCGACACTATTTGCTTCATCGGACCAAGTGGTCAACATGGATCCCGAGCTATTAGTCTCGAAAACAATGTCCGTTGGTTCCTTTGGCATTTCTGGCGCAGCGTAATCAAATGTGACGGGGCTTGATTCGCCCGTTAGATTCTTCGCTGTAACTGAAACTATCACTGACTGGGCACCAGGTTCGTTAGCGATTTCACACTCTGCCTCGGTGATGTCTTCGCAAACTAGGTTTCCATCAACTGTGACGTCATAAGTCACACTTGTATCTTCAATTGAATCCCAAGAAGCCAGAGCTGAAGTTGGAGAAAGTGAAACCACATCTAGATTTGTAACCTCGGTGGCTGGAAGTGGAATCAAAATATTGAATGAACCAGAATCTTCCGCTGGAGGCTCTACTACCGATCGGATAGCACGGATTTTTTGAACATTGGCCTTTATGCCTCTTGCGGCAATGGTATAAGTTCCTCCAACAATGTCACCAGGTGAGAGAGGGTTCTGCATTTCACATGTGGTACCAAGGGAAGTTGTTGTGCAAATGAGCTCCTTAGTGCTTCCGTCGATCTTATACACGAACACATTGGGCTTAGGAAGAACACTTGAACCGCTTGAGTCTAAGGCTGTGAAATATAGATTGAGGATTGAGGTATTAACCGGATTGACCTCGGCGGAAATCTGATATTGGTTTACAATAACTGGCTGAGTGTATGAAGAAAACGCCTCAATGCTCTGGCCGATGCCCTTTGAGTTAGCAATCACTGAAATTGAATGCGCCTCACCGCCGTTAAGTCCATCCAGCAAACAAGTTGGTTGGTAGGTGATATTTCCACCGATGCAGTTCACTGCCTTACCATCGATGTCCAATACCTTCACCGAATAAGATTCAGCATTTTGAGACTTTGTCCACACGATGTTTGCGCTGTCTGCATCTGTTTGAGTTGCCAATATGTTGGTTACTGGCGCTGGAGTGTCCGGGATTTTGACCGAAGTCTCCGACGTTGTCCGGCCGGCGCTATTAGCGATAGTCACACTTACCTGATATTCCTTGCCGGCGGTTAGACCCGTTAAAACACAATCGGATGCCATTACAGCCAGAGTGCTACAAGAGCCTGAGATGCTGACATTCTCTTGGCCGCTTTTGGCACTGATAGTTATCGATTTGATTGGCAGCCCACCTGTTTCAGTGACGCGCCAGGCAATCTTGGCTGATTTCCACATATCATTTTTCAAAGCCTCGGCTGACACTATTGGCGCACTAGGGGCAGTAGGAGCCTGATATGAATAATTTGCTGTAGGGCTGGTACCGATGACATTCTGTGCGGTAACCCGAATGTCATAGATTTGGCTCTCAAGTCCGGGAAGTAAACATATTGTCGCTTTTGTTGGTTGGCAACTAGAAACCAGCTCGCCATTAAAGTAGGCCTGAACCAAGTAACTATCAACTGGTCCACCATTTTTTGAATTGCTCGCAGTCCAAGTTACGAGTGCCGAGGTAAGCGACTCGCTAAATGCTCGGATTGCAGTGGGTGCAACTGGTGCAAGTGGATGCGTGTAATTAATTGTTGCTGATTCTGGACCTTGACCAACGGCGTTAATCGCCGCGACAGAAATTGAGTAAGTCTGTGCGCTTTCCACATCAATGCTGATTGAATTTTCCTGAGTGTTGAAAGTTTGGGTCTGCCCATTGTTCGTCACAGAAATTAGGTAAGAATTAGCGCGTTTCACTTTGCCCCAAGTTACCTCAGCAGTGTTCGGGGCAGTGGCCTGTACTTCAACGGCTTCGGGAAATGATGGCACGCTTGGCATAGTAGCGATGACGGACTGCGGTGTTGAAGAGCCAGCTATGTTGGATGCAACCACGGAGAACTTGTACTTGTTACCAGGTAAAAGCCCCTCAATTACACAAAGTGTTTCTGGGCAATCCCGAGTGTCCACAACTGAATCATCGGCCAGATTTTGAGTTGTGATTACGTAAGAGGTCGCAAGATTATTGTTTTCGTTGACAACGATTGTCTCGAGTATTGCGGATCGACCATTCGCGCCAATTTCATAAACACTAACCCCAACTGTTGGACCCGATGGGTGAACGTATGAAGTCGTGGTAATCGCAGATTCGGCATTCCAGCGAACAGACTGCACGCCAATTGTGTAGGTCCTTTTGGAAACTAAATCTGAAATAGTGCAGATGTTTTGGTCTGAGATTGGCTCTTCAACTGGTTCAAGATCTGGATCTATTTGTTGGCTCTCATCTTCAATCTCCGGCTCTTCAATCTCTGGACATACGACGACCTTGCCGTTAACTGTCACTTCATACGAAGCTGCATCTAATGCTGAAGTCCACACAACATCCGCAGTGGTCTTGCCTGTAATCGAAACAGCAATGTTAGATACTGCTTCAGGAAATACCGGGAAAAACTCGGTGGTAACTGGCTCGCTAAAGCTTGACCCATTTGTTGCAATCAACTCAAAGTTGTACTCGGATTTGGTCAGACTAGTTCCCTTGAACACACAAGATATGGCTGTGCCAGGAATAGTTCCACAAACAGGAGTGTTGGATCCAACTTCGGTCAAAGTGTATTTAGTTAGGGCTGAGCCACCATTCCAACCTGGATTCCAATCGAATACCAGTTCAGTTCCGTAATCAGTTGCGGTAAAATCTTTTGGTGCGTCAGGCGGAACCGGATGAGTGTAAAAACTCCATGGATAAGCGGTGTTGTCAATTGGCCCATTTTCGTTCTCAGCAGTCACGATTACTAAGTAGTTCTTGCCCGCAACGAGTTTGGTAAGCGTGCAGGTACGATCCGTTGTTTTAAGTAAAAGACACTTATCCAATACTTGAGGCTCATCGCTGGTATCTTCCGGGTCAAATGCACTGACAGTTTGAGAGGTAAGTGCGGGTGCCCCAGCCATTCCCAGAATTTTCCACGAAACTTTTGCTGCTTTTGCGCCAGAGGTAGCCACACTGAAATCAGTGATAAAGCCCGGAGTTGCCGAGGCTTTTGCGCCAATAAATGTCGCTCCAAAGGGACCGGCTAAAAATGAATCACCGTAAATGGGTGTTACAACAATTGCGTAAGCCGCTTCAGAATCATAGTTATCATTCGGGATATAGCATGAACTTTCGTTTAGATCTAATGATTCGCCAGTATCGGTATACATCGTTTCTTGGGTATCGTCGTCAAAACTCTCATCCCAAAATGTGCAAGTGCCTGCCCCGTCTACGGTTAAATCGCCTGTATCTACTCGCCAACCGTTCACCGCATCAGAATTCGCGCCAGCGGTCCAGTTAATTGTGATTCTTTCTCGCGCGGAGCTAACTGTTGCAGTGACTGCTGGGGCATTAGGTTCTTCTATGGCTGTGTACTCCGTCGTAAATGATGTCCCCATCGCATCAACTTCATCTTCATTTTGAGCAGCGATAAAAGGTGTCACCGTAATTGCGACAGTTCGATCAAGTTCTAGGCCACCAACACGACAAGTAACGTCACCTGTCTCGTCAAATGCCATTTCATGTGTACCGACATTTGGAAGCGAGCTATCACACTTGGCAAAGCCGCCACCTTCAACGGTCACGACAAAATATGCAGATGGAAGAGGATCGCTATCCGGATCTTCTTCGGAAAAAATTGGGTCAGTACCTTCAGATTCCCAACTGATATAAATATTGTCAATTCCACTTCCAGCTTCTGGAGTAATCGCTGTAACAATCGCGTCACTTGTTACTTCTGCGGCTAGGTCCCTATCGGCAACATTTGTCTTTGCTGTGGCGCTGTTTGGGATAGCAACTCCTGAAATCAACAAAAGAATAGTTAAAAGTGTGCTGATAGTGGCTTTGGGTGAAATCTGCATGATATTTCCTTTGTTTTGACTCACACAAAAACTGGCGTGGACTAACTGATTGCAGGACCTTAAACCCTATTATCGCGGGGTTTATGCCAATCTGGCAATATTATTTCGAGCCCCGAGTGTTGCGCTGAAGTGTTATCTTGAAAAACATGGATCAAAGTCGAACTCCTTACGCAGACGCCGTGAAAGCCTATGCGGCCAAGGAGTTTCTGCGACTTGGCGTACCAGGACATCAAGTAAGTGCTCGATCTCACCCGCAACTAGTTGATTTCTTCGGAATAGATGCTCTTCGGCACGATGTCCAGACGCTAATTGAGGGCATTGATATCGGTACCCATCCAACTGCGCTAACTGAATCTGAACAACTTGCCGCACTTGCTTGGGGTGCAAAACGAACTTGGTTTTTAACCAATGGGGCATCTATGGGCAACATGATGGCGTGCCTGGCTCTTCGCGCTATCGGCGATCACATAGTTTTGCAGCGAAGCGTTCACTCCTCGGTAATTGATGGTTTGGCTTTCAGCGGGCTGAGCGCAGATTTTGTTTTTCCCTCAGTTGATAAGCACCTAGGAATCGCCAACGGAATCACTCCAGATGGATTAGAAACCGTTTTAGCAGTCAATCCCTCTGCCTGCGCGGCTTATGTTATTACCCCTAGTTACTTTGGCGCAGTTGCAGATGTTGCCGGACTAGCAAGAGTTGCGCACGCGCATGGCATTCCACTAGTTGTTGATGAAGCATGGGGTGCGCATTTTGGTTTTCATCCTGACTTGCCTACAAATGCCAATCGACTTGGTGCAGATATAGTAATCAGTAGCACGCACAAACTTTCTGGAAGTTTGAGTCAATCTGCAATGCTGCATTTGAGCAATGGACCATTCGCGGATTTATTGGAACCTTTACTTGAACGAGCATTTCGTTCATTGCAATCAACAAGTGTTAATTCGCTGCTACTTGCTTCCTTGGACATAGCCAGATCAACTATGGCGACCCAAGGACACAGTTTGATTGGCAAAACCATTGATGCGGTATCGCGTATTTCCGCGGGCATTAAAGCTGTAGATCGTTTCGCCGACATGGCTCAAGACATAATGGCCTATTCAGACGTTGTCGCGATAGATCCAGTGCGGATATCAATAAATACCCAAGTAGGTGGAATTTCGGGGTATGAAGCAAGGTCCATTTTATTCAAAAAGGACAAGATCCATTGTGAACTAGCGACTGGTTCGGCGCTTCTGTTGCTGGTTGGTGCTGGAGTTGATCCGGACACCGACCGCATTTTGCGCGCTTTACACGAATTGCCACATGCTCCAGCGGATGTGCCAGCAGTTTTTGATTTACCAACTCCAGGACCAATGGTCATGACCGTTCGCAACGCCTATTTTGCAAAAACCGAGATTGTTCCAGCTTCGCTGGCGGTAGGTCGCACCTCCGGCGATAGTGTTGCCGCGTATCCGCCAGGTATCCCAAACCTTTTGCCTGGAGAATTAATAACCAAAGAGACAATAGATTTTCTTCAAGCCACAGCGCAGGCTCCATTTGGACATTTGCGAGGTGGATCGAGTGAAGACTTAAGCACTCTTCGTGTTGTGGTGGACTAAGGCGAGACAGATTTTTGGATAATGATTTGTATCGGTCAAAAAGAGCTGCCTAGTCTCAGACAGAAATGTTTTACTTAGTTAGCCTGAACTTACAGGACAGAAAGATAAAGATTCTGCAAATTTTTTAAATGTCTCTTGAGTAGATTTTAAAGTTATCTATCTTGTCAAGTTATATATCGTGTCAATATCTATCGTGTAAATAAGGAGTCGTCATGGACAGCGAAAGTAAATGCCCATATCCAAGTGCAAAACAAGTAAACGTGCGCAAGGACAATCAAGATAGTGGCCTAATCAGCTGAATCTAAAAGTCTTGCAGCAGAATTCCTGCTAATCGAAAGTGCGTACTTATTGACTCGGACTGCTCCGGGAATTACAGTCCTTGTCGATGGGCTACGCGTACTTGGTGCAAATACCGGCAATTCACAGGTTGGTGTCTTGACCGAACAAGTTGAGGGCTTGACCAATGACTTTTTGTTAATTTGCTATACATGAACATCGATTGGGAACCAAAATCAACAGGTGCTGAGATGTTGGAAGGACGTCCGCATTCATCATCAACAGTGAAGTGGCTTGGAAGTAGAGTTGATTTGGTTTTTGGTTCAAACTCACAGTTGTGTGCAGTGGCCGAGGTTTATGCCAGTGCTGATGCAAGCGAGAAATTCGTCAAGGATTTTGTCGCTGCTTGGGACAAGGTGATGATGTTGGATCGAATCTATCTCAACTAAGTTGAACTTTAAGTTCTTATCATTTCTTGGATGATTTATTCAGCAAGGGTGCTTGCAACAGCGTTTGCTGCTTGCTTTGAAGCCTTCTCGATAATCTCAAAGTCATCATGAGTCAGTGCGCAAGATACGAACCAAGATTCGAAAGCGGATGGTGGCAACCAAACACCTGCGGCAAGCATCTCGTGAAAGAAAGTTGCGTATGCGTTAGCGTTTTGCAATTTGGCTTGGGCGAAATTCAGCACTGGATTTTCGGTAAAGAAGACACTGAACAAATTGCCTGCAGTCTGCAGTTGGTGTGAAACTCCAGCAGCAAACAAGGATCGGCTAACTATTGAACCCACTTCTTGGGCATTCTTGTTTAACGTCTCGTAAGTCTCTGTCGTGCAATGTTGTAACGTCGTCAGGCCGGCAGTCGTTGCAATCGGATTGCCGCTAAGTGTTCCAGCCTGATAAACCGAACCTAGGGGAGACAGTAAGTCAAGACATTCAGCACTCCCGGCTACCGCGGCCAGTGGCATGCCTCCGCCAATCACTTTGCCAAAAGTGAAGAGATCAGCAGCCCAATTTTCATTTTTGCCATCAAGGCCCCACCAGCCTGCGACACTCACTCTAAATCCGGTCATGACTTCGTCAAGAATAAATAGTGCGCCGTAGGTCTTGGTCAATTGTGAGATTAAAGCATTAAACCCAGCAGGTGGAACAACCACTCCCATGTTTGCCGGAGCAGCCTCAGTAATTACGGCTGCAATCAAATGTCCTTTGGCTGAAAAAATTTCCTGCAAAGCACTGACATCGCCATAGGGAATTACTAGAGTGTCATCTGCTACGGATTGCGGGATGCCCTGTGAATCAGGCATGCTCAAAGTGATTGCGCCAGATCCAGCGGCTACCAACATCGCGTCTGCATGGCCGTGGTAGCAACCAGCAAACTTCACAATTGTGTTTCTCCCGGTTTTGGCCCTCGCGATACGGATAGCAGTCATGACTGCTTCTGTCCCTGAGTTTGTGAAACGTACCCGTTCCACCGGGCCTACTCGTTTCACAATTTCTTCGGCAAGTTCAACTTCAGGGGCACAAGGAGCGCCATATGAAAATGATTTTTCAGCAACACTTCTCACCGCATCAACAACTGCAGGATGGGCATGACCTAAAATCATCGGGCCCCATGCCCCTACTAAATCAACATAATTATTACCATCAACGTCAGATACTGTTGAGCCAATTGCTTTTGCAACGTAGCGCGGAATCCCACCAACAGATTTGAAGGCTCTTACTGGTGAACTAACTCCGCCAGGAATCACTTTTTGAGCACGATTGAAGAATGCCTCTGAATTTAGGTTATTCATCGTTTTTCAGCTGACAAAATTGTGGCAATTTCCATGGCCCAGTAGCAGACAATGATGTTGGCACCTGCACGCTTTGCGCTTGTCAGAGCCTCAAATATTGCGGGGATTCGATCAATCGCTCCTGCCTGAGCCGCGAATTCAATCATGGAGTATTCACCGGAAACAATGTAGGTAGCAACGGGTACTGGTACGGATTTTGATACTTGATGAAGAACGTCCAAGTACGGCAACCCAGGTTTAACCATGACAATGTCTGCGCCTTGTGCCGCATCAAGGTGTGCTTGCCTGAGTGACTCGATAACGTTCGCAGGATTTTGTTGGTAGGTGAGGCGATCTCCCTTGAGTTGGGAATCGACGGCATCGCGAAATGGCCCGTAAAAAGCAGAAGCGTACTTTGCGGTGTAGGCCAAAAGTGCGACGTCTCGGTGACCAACTTCATCAAGTGCCCGACGAACAGCACCCACTTGGCCATCCATCATTCCGCTTAACCCCAAAATGTCAGCACCAGCTTCCGCTAGCATGATTGCCATTTTTTGGTAGATGGTAAGTGTTAAATCATTGTCAACATTTCCATGTGTGTCTAAGACGCCACAGTGACCATGTGTGGTGAATTCATCAAGGCATAGGTCGGCGATAATTGGCAGATTTTCACCAACAATTGCTTTTGCAGTTCGAATAGATTGGGCAAGCACATTCTGAGGATCACAGGCCGAGTCACCATTTTCATCGCGCTCGACCGGCACACCGAATATCATCAGCCCGCCGACCCCATTAGCCAGTGCTTCTTCAACTACATTTACAAAAGACTCCGATGAATGTTGCACAACACCCGGCATACTCGAGATTGGTTGTGGTTGCTTAAGGCCTTCTCGGACAAAAACTGGCAGAACTAAATCTGCCGCAAAAAGTCGGTTTTCCTGGACAAGTCGACGAATGCCGGCACTTCTGCGCAAGCGCCTCGGCCTGTGAGTTAAATGCTCGAACTCAGTGTCATCCACATTAGGCATACTACTTTGCACCAGTCTTAGCCAATGCGCTGTCTATGCAATCAGCAATGTCTGCAGCGGCAGTGCCAACCGATATTCCAGTTACATGGCAGCCGAGGTCCAGTAGAGCCTTAGCCGTCGTCGTTCCAGTGGCAATTACAGCAGTTTCGAGTGGTACTGCGCCGCAGTGCCCGATGACTGCGCGCGCTGCAGAGGGGGAGCGGAAAACAACTGCGGCAAATTGACCCGCTTTTAGTGACTCTACACTCGATGGTGTTTCAATGACCGTTGTCGTTTCATAAACAGTTCTTTGTAACACAGACCAGCCCTTATTGCTGAGGCTTTCAGGCAGATAGGTGCTCCCAATCGAGCTACGCGGGATAACGGCAATGCCGGGAGATTTGCTTTCCAAAATGACGAAGAGTTCAGCGGCAGTATGGGCTGCTTCGGGATACAAGACTTGCGTTACGCCTAGTTCCTGAATTGCTTTTGCCGAGGTTGGTCCAACCGCAGCAAATTGCACTCCGTCAACTTGTGCTTGCTGCAAAATTTCACTCAAATGCCCGAACCCCAAGATTTCTTGAAGCGCTCGAATGCCTGCCGCTGAAGTCAATATGAACCAACAATTTGGCAATTTCAAACCACCCAAGAGCTCATCAACTCTCGAAAGCACTTGTTCGTCACTCGAGGTTGACACATCTATGTATGGGTCAATCACAGTTTCGTAGCCGCGTGCTTTCAGGGCTTGAGCATCCAAGTCCATGGCGCTGATATCTCGCACGAGTAACACCTTAGACATTAGATAACATTTCCCAGCGAAGTCTGATGCGATTTAAGTTGCGCGACAATCTTCTCTTCGAGTGTTTGCATAGCGGCCTGAGTTTCGGATGTGTTTGCGAAGTGTTCAGTTTCTTCAAGCAGTAGTCGATTACTACCGTCGGGATTACTAATGTCCGCTACGACTCGGATCCAATCTGTCGCAAATTCCGCAAGAACGCCAAAAGCAGTGTTGTCATTTTCGTCGATTCGACTAAAAATACGGCGTTCCAGTAGCGCTGCATTCAATGACTCAAAGTGGTTAATCTGAGTTAAAAATTGTTTGATTTTCGCGTCGCTATTTCGGCACTCAACAGCCAATGCGCCCTGTGCAGGCGCAGGCACTAAATCTCTAATTTCAATAAATTGTGAAATTTCACTGGTTAAGTCGTTACGGAGAAGTCCAGCTGCTGCCAGGATTATGGCGTCGTATTCGCCGCTGTGCATTGCAGCAATTCGTTTGTTAATGTCTCCTCGAATAGCCACCACTTGGAGATCAGAGCGATTTCTAGACACCCAAGCCTCGCGACGCACTGAACAAGTACCTACTCGAGCACCGATTGGTAAATCAGAGAGGGACTTCCATCTCGAAACTAAAGTATCTCTGGGGTCAACGCGTAATGGCACGGCGCCAAGCCAAATCCCTTGTGCTGGATTGGTAGGCACATCTTTGAACGAATGAACGGCGATGTCTATTTCACTATTCAAGAGTGCTTCGCGAACTGATGAGACAAAAATACCCTCTTGACCTAGTCCGGAAAGAGGAATTGTATTCAAATCCCCAGGAGATAACATCGGAACAATTACTACTTCATGTCCCAGTTCGCGCAAACTTGCCGCTACATGTCCTGATTGAGATAGTGCTAGAGCGCTTGACCTTGTGCCTAACTTAATTGCAGATGACATTTACGATACCGAAAGCAACTCTTCGAAACTGCGCAAATCTAAATTGGTGAATGTCATTTCTATTATCTCCGCGTCGCTAGATATTTCAATGCCAAACAATGACGAGAATGCAGTGCGAATTTCATCTAGGCGACCAACGGCAGCTGCACTTCTGGCGCGCATTGTGGGACCGTGCAAGAGCGCTTGGACTAACTTATGGGTTAAAGCTGAATCGACCATACTGCTCTGTAGTTGCTGTTCAACGATTTTCGTGATGTGCATGCGGAGTGTGACAATCAAGTCATCTAGTTCAGTATTCGTAATCCTTGGCATTACCTCAGAAATGCCTTTAGCAATTATTTGTTGGGCTTGTGAGAAGTCACCTTCTAAAGAATTTATGTTGGCAAGTCGCAAGACTTTAACGCCTTCAAGTGCATCAACATCTCTGCTGACATCAGCGCTTAGTGCGAGGTCAACAATTGTTATCTCGCTCTGGCGCATCCCGACAACTTTGGATATTTGGGATGCTGTGATCACAGGAGAGTCATTCCCGCTACAGGTCACTACAAGATCGGCCTTCTGTAGTTCAGATACTAAATCCTCAAACTTCAAGTAGTAGTCAACATCAAGCTCTGCATTTTGACGACCGCTTGGCGAAAATCCAGCAATCTGAGTGATGCCATTGCTTCGTAAACTTTGGGAGCATACTTGAGCATAATTTCCTGTACCAATCAAAATTGCATGCTGGACATTAGAAAGATCTAACTTTGAAAGTGCAGAATCAATCAAACTTCTTTGTCCCATTGAGAATGTGGCTCGCGCTTGCCGTGATACATGTATCGCCCGGCTAAAGGCTAGTTCTAGAGGTCGTGTAAGTCTCCCGCTGGTTCTTGCAATCGCTAATGCTGATCTCACTTGTCCGAGAATTTCAGTTTCACCAATTACCTGAGATTCAAGCCCAGCCGTCACTCTAAATAAATGTTCTACTGCCTCAGCGCCATGATGCACAATTAGGTTCTTCTGAATATCAAAATCATTATTTGAGCCCAGATGTTCCAAAGTGTTTTTCAGTGTCCGATGCACAATTGCGTAGTCGGTTGCATCTAAATAAAACTCCACTCTGGCACAAGTTGATAGAGGTACAAAGCCATGTACCTCTATCAACTTGCTAAAAGCATTTTCCAGAACATCTACATTTTTTGAAATAAATGCACGGCTCGAATGCGATATGTCGCGAAATTCTATACTCAAGCACAGCATCATGAATCGTCCTTCGAGTGATGAAGCTCTTGAGCTAAAGCCTTTTTTAATCGTTGTGAAATGAGATTTACTAGGACATCGGAATCGCAAAGCGGAGTGGTGCAGATTCGATTGCCTGAAGCTGTCTTTATTCGATCGGGTAACACACCTTGGAATAGGACAAATGATCCAACCGAAACAACTTTTCCAGTGAGAGACTCAAGTTCGGCAATAGCTGTAGGAACATCCGGTTTAGCCTGAGAGGCGTATGCGACTAAGACGGGCTCGCTGCGCTGTTTGGACCACACCCGAGCAAGTTGCTCAAAATCCCATTGGGCATTGACATTGGAAGTACCAGCTGTTGCCAAAACTGCAGGCCCGCTGGGAATAAGTTCGTTAAGTGCCTCAAGCAATTGCTCGTCAGGACCAATGGGATCAGCAACTGAAAGATTCATGCCAGTTGCTAACTCTGCCTCATGAACCGCTTCTGGAATATCAACTCGAACGTGAAAAGCGTGACTTAAAAAGGCTGGGAAAACGAGCGCTGAAGTAAATCCATGGCTAGCTAACTCGTTCACAGTTTGTAGCAATGTGGGTTCATTATTGTCCAAGAAGGCCGGGACAACTAGCTGATCAATATGCTGTGCGACCTTAGCCGCCAAATCCCGAGTGTCTTGTGAGGAGCGAGGATCTGGACTGCCATGGGCTAGCAAGATTACAGGAATCATTTTGTTACCTCACTGAGTATTTCGGGCGAAATTGCATGGACTACTTCCCCAATAACAATCACTGCTGGATTAGTGACTTTAGCCAGATGAGCATCATGAACCACGTCACCCAATGTTGAGGTGAGTGTTTTTTGCTCAGGTAAGTAAGCATTTTCGATTATGGCAATGGGTGTTGATTGAGAAGCGCCATGCTTGGTAAATTCAGTGACTAAATTCGCCAAGGTGGCAACACCCATCAAGACCACAGTTGTCAGACCAGAGGTGACTACACCTTTTAAGTCGTCAATTTGATGTCCACTTATTACTGTGAACCCGGTGCTTAGCCCACGATGTGTGACTGGTATTCCGGCTGCACTAGGCGCGGCAATAGAACTCGAAATTCCTGGGATGACTTCCACTTGGATATCAGCCTGAACGCAGGCATTCACTTCCTCCGAACCTCTACCAAAGACAAATGGATCGCCACCTTTAAGACGAACTACGCGCAGACCTTCTTTTGCCCTTGAAACAAGCACGTCATTTATTTCATTTTGGGTCAAGACATGGTTGCCAGGACTCTTGCTGGCATCAATTAGTTCTATGTCTGGATGCAGATTGTCTAGCAGGACTGCTGGTGCGAGTCGATCAAAGACAACCACATCAGCGTCAAGTAGGGCCCGGTATCCACGAATTGTAATCAATCCTGGATCGCCAGGACCGGCACCAATTAAAACAACTGAGCCATTTTCCTTTAGTCGACGCGGTCGCTCGTGCAGAAGTCCTTGCGAGAGTTGTTCAATGATTTGATTTTTATACGCGGCACTTCGTCCGGGGTCACCTGAGGTCACAGATATTGCAATGTCATCAACTGCACCAACTGCAGGTGTGGATGCATCTGTTTCAAGCGCATTGTCTGCTTGAATCGCCCAAATGTGTAACTCCGAGGCATCCTTGGCCACTTGCTCGTTGGTCAGGGCGTCGTTAGTAGCAATGTGCACGAGCCACGATCCCAGGAGATCTCCGACGAAGTAATTCCTTTGAATAACATCGATCTTGTTTTCCGCTGCTAGTCCAGAAATAACTGAGCCAATTTCTGGTGCAATGACGGTGACTAGGGCATTGGCTTTAACCAATTCCAAGACGCGACGAGTGGCAACTCGCCCCGCCCCGATTACTACAACTTTTTTTCCGACAAGGTGAAGGTGCAATGGATATGTCATGTGTGTAAGCCGCACTCAGTTTTGCCTAAACCACTCCAACGTCCTGCTCGCACATCTTCACCTGGTTCTATGCGCCTAGTGCAAGGCACACAACCGATTGATGGATACCCCTGATACATGAGAGGGTTCACAACTACATCATTTTCAAGTGTGTATCGCAGGAGTTGCTCGTCTGACCAATGCAAAAGCGGGGCAATCTTAATTACGTTTCTCTCAGAGTCGTATTCAACTACCTTGCGAGATTTGCGTTGTTTGGCAGCGGCATGACGCATTCCAGAAATCCAAGCATCATAGTTTTCTAAAGCCTGTTCCATTGGCTCCACTTTTCGAATTGCACAGCACAGGTCTGGATTGGTTTTCCAGAGTTCCGCACCGTGCTTTTCTGCCTGTTCAGCAAGGCTCATGGAGGGAGTCAAATTGATTATGGGCAGGTTTGTTGTGGCAATCAAACGATCACGAGTCTCAAGCGTTGCTGGAAAATGAACTCCAGTATCCAAGAAAATTACATCAATATTGGGTGCAACATCATTAACCAAATGTGCCAACACGGTATTTGCCATCGACTGCGTCAGTACCACTCGCGAGGCGAATACCTCACTTGCCCATCGGATTATTTCTTGAGCACTTGCACCCGACAAATCCACTGCGGCATAGCGCGCCAAAACCTTAAGGTGGTCTTGAGAGCGCTTTGCGTTTGCTGGAATGTCGGAATTTGGAGTCACTGGAATAGGGCCTCGTCTGCGCGCATCGCCCACTGGCTGAATGATTCTTCATCGGCGCGAGCTTCTAAGAATTTCTCAACCAGTCCTTCAACGTATTCAGGAAGTTTGTCAGCCTCTAAACGAAGACCCTTTACGGTGCGACCAAATTCTGCGCCCTGACCTAGTCGACCGCCGAGGTGGACTTGGAACCCTTCTACGTCATTCCCATCTTTATCCAGTGCTCGGATACCCTTTAGGCCAATGTCGGCTACTTGGATCCGTGCACATGAATTCGGACACCCATTGACGTGAACTGCAAGTGGGAGATTGAAATCGGGCAATTTGGCTTCAAGCTTCTCAATAAGTTCGCCAGCGCGACCTTTAGTTTCCACCATCGCCAACTTGCAATATTCAATTCCAGTGCAAGCCATAGTTCCGCGCCTAAAACGACTAGCGTTTCCAACGGCCAGATTGATGCCTTGTAAGCCGTCAACTAGCGCATCGGCCTTATCAGGGTTGACGTTAAGAATCACGAACTTTTGATGCGCAGTTAGGTGTACGCGATCGCTTCCTGCGGATTCAGCAAGATCAGCTACTTGATTCAGTCGAGTTCCGGACATGCGCCCTACTTTTGGTGCAGCCCCGACGTAGACCTGTCCATCCTGTTGTGGGTAAATACCAACATGGTCACGGGCATCAGAGGCTACCTCAGGAGGTGCAGGTCCATCAATCAATTTGCGCTTGAGATATTCATCTTCTAGTACCTGACGGAATTTCTCTGACCCCCAGTCGGACACCAAGAACTTCAAACGAGCCTTAGTGCGCATGCGTCGGTAACCGTAATCGCGAAATATGCCAACAACGCCTGCCCAAACTTCAGGCACATCTTCAAGTGGTACCCACGCGTTCAATCGAACAGCCAGGTGAGGATTTGTCGATAATCCACCACCAACCCAGACATCAAACCCAACACCATGTTCAGGATGTATTACACCAACGAAAGACAAATCATTAATTTCATGGACCACATCTAGGCGAGGGGAGCCACTAACAGCACTCTTGAACTTACGAGGCAAGTTTGAGAATGCTGGATCAAGGAGATAGCGGCTCAGGATTTCCTCGATAGCAGGCGTGCCGTCAATTAATTCATCGGCTGCCACGCCTGCTACTGGAGATCCTAAAATTACGCGAGGCACATCGCCACAAGCTTCAGCTGAAGAAAGACCAACAGCTTCAAGGCGACGCCAAATCTCTGGAACATCCTCAATAGCAACCCAATGTAATTGGATATTTTGACGGTCCGAGATATCTGCTGTGTCGCGCGCAAATTCCACAGAGATGTCAGCAATTGTGCGTAGTTGTTCTAGGGTCAGTCGACCGCCGTCGCTTCGAATACGCAGCATAAAGTACTTGTCATCCAACTCATGTGGCTCAAGAGTTGCCGTGCGACCGCCATCGATACCTGGTTTGCGTTGCGTGTACAGACCCCACCAACGCATGCGTCCGCGAAGGTCATCAGCTGGAATAGAGTCAAAGCCACCTTTTGCATATATATTTTCGATTCTGGCCCGAACATTTAGACCATCATCGTCCTTTTTCATCCGCTCGTTGGGGTTAAGTGGTTCACGATACCCAAGACCCCATTGTCCTTGCGCCTTTTTGACAGGTACTGGTTTGGCCTTATTTTGCTCGGTCATGTTTTTCCTCTGTTACTTACTGTGGATTTGATTTTATGAAGCCATGTAAATGGTGATGGCTACTGGTATGGCAAGGTCGTGAATGAACTGAGAACTTAATTTAATTCAATCGCATTGATGCGCAGTAGATCAACATGAATCCGTCGTATTAGACGGATTGATTGATTAAGCATAAGACAACATTAGTAAGGCTAGATGCTTTTAAGTTTGAAGAATCAATCTATTGCAAAAGTCTTGCAATAGTGCAAGTTGTCACTATTTCGGAGAAACCAAACCAATTAATCCATGAAACTGCCGATGGTCTTGCATAACACCTAACCGCAGATGCATCTACCAGGAACTGGGTACTTCGCCATTTTGTAGTCACTCGAAACCAAAACGAGCGAGTGATCTTCAGGAATGATTACGTGCGGGGCATTGTCTATCAGTGACTCGGCAACAAAAGCAGCAGTCAAACCATTAACGTCACTAACAACACCAATTGAGAATAATGAGCGGGTTTCTTCAATCGCATCGTTAGTGCCAGCGCGCAAAATAATCGAGGCTTTGGGAAATTTTGTGCGAGCAGCGACCGCTACCGCGATGTTGTCTTGTTCACTTGAGCTCATAGCCAAAAGCGCTTTAGATTTTCCAACTTGGGCTTGGCTAAGAGTTCTAATGTCGCTGGCATTGCCGATTATGACTGGAATGTTCAAATCACGAGCGTATGCAACACCAGGCGCATTCTCGTTGATTTCAATTGCGATCACAGGAACTTTGAGTAGTTTCAGTTCCTTGCAAAGCC
The DNA here is from genome assembly GCA_009885745.1 of Actinomycetota bacterium. GTDB lineage: Bacteria > Actinomycetota > Actinomycetes > S36-B12 > UBA5976 > UBA5976. Next base: position 10,993 of record VFKC01000042.1, on the reverse strand, counting down.
GAATTCCGACCTGGCCCAGTCCGGCAATAACGACATGATTTTTACGAGGTATCACTCGACGACCAACTACGCCAACGCGGCGACCGGTAAGAATGTGATTTACGACACCGGCACCAAAAGTTGCAATAAAAATTATAGTCAACAACATGAAAGATCCTGCTTGAAAGAATTGCCAATCTGATTTGGGCAGGTCTGTTGCAGTAACTCCAGCGATTATTGCGGCAGCAGAATAGAAAGCGTGTGAAAGCGTGTGTTCTGATTGGTGAATTACGGTATCTGTGACAAGCATTCCCAAAAGTGCAAATAGTCCTGTTAGCATCGCGCGTGATGCAGAGTCGTATGACCTTAGTTGGCCACGAGCGAAGGCTGCTAGTCGGACTGCTTTCCACTTAGCCGGCACAGTGAATGGCTTAACTGAAATCGAGTCGGACTCAACATCGAGAATTTCCCAACTCAAATCCGATGCAGGACCAGTTCGTTTGATTGAACCTTCCGCTAGCAACGCTGAGGCAATAATTGAGGAACCTGCGACGTAGGCAGGCGAGGCAATTGAACAGTTTGGAATTGTGCGCTGCATTTCATGGCGAACACTGCGATCAAAGATAGCCACAAAAAGTCGGATACCAGGCCTGATGTGTTCAATTGTCAGCGAGTAGCGAAGTGCCTCAATGTCATGGTGCAACATGATTGCCACACCGCTTATTTCTTCGGTAAGCAGTTCGTGAAGTTCATTGTCCGAAGGGTTTGCAATGTGGACCACTTTTACGCCACGATCTTGCAATGCGGCACAAGCACGTCGCCCAATATCAGTAAATCCAATAACAACAACGGTCTGAGTCATTTAGTGCCCTCACATTTTCTGCGACTTTTGTGAAAGACTACTGATGTTTTCGAAAATTTTCCCCTTCTGCAATGAAAATAACTAGAAATTATTCATGTCCACACATAATCACACTTCTGCATGATTCAGCATTTAAAGTTATTGTTTTACAGTGCGGGTAGCAAAGATTAAACAGGGATTTGCTCCCAAAGCTTGCCAAAGGTGTGGCCTTTTGTTTGAGTGGCGTAAAAAGTGGAGCCGTGACTGGGAATCCGTGAAGTATTGCTCGGAAAAGTGCAGGCGCAGCTAATGGCACGCATCATATATGTCCAGTTCGATCAGTTGAATGTTGCAGCTGGCGTAATGAAGTTGGCAAATAAGGCCACTGACCACATTGTGTTGATTGAAAGTCAACGGATGCTGGCTGATCGTAAATGGCATAAACAAAGACTCCTATTCTTGCTTTCAAGTGCTAGGCATTTCGCAAAACAGTTAACCGAATCTGGTTGGGATGTCTCTTACCTTAAGTCTGCTACCACCATTGATGGCCTTCTTGAGATGAAGCAAAAACATCCAGATTGTGAAGTATTGTGCGCAACCCCAAATTCATTCAGGCTAAAAGAGGCGCTAACTGACTTCGGAGTTACTTTCGTTGAAAATGATTTCTTTCTCACTTCAACGGATACTTTTACGCGCTGGGCAAGTGAACAAAAAACATTTACGATGGAAAATTTCTATCGCGCACAACGCAAGCGTTTAGCAATTTTGATGGATGGAACCGACCCAGTTGGCGGTTCATGGAATTATGATGCCGACAATCGATTGCCACCGCCCAAAGTGCACGACTGGGGAGAGCCGCTCTATTTTAGCTTCGATGATATTGATCAAGAAGTTATCTCCGAACTCCCAGCAAATGCTTGGGGAGATGTAAATGGAAAGACTTGGGGCACTTCGCGGGCTGAGGCATTAACTCAAATGTCGCATTTCTTCACTAATCACTTTAAGGATTTTGGTCCGTTTGAAGATTCAATGCCAGGTGAAAGCTGGAGTGCTCACCACTCATTAATCAGTCCTTATCTCAACAACGGGATGTTGTTGCCATCGGAAGTTGTCGCTGCGGCATTAGAGCGTTACGCCCACGGTGACATTCCCATTTCTTCTTGCGAAGGTTTCATTAGACAAATAATTGGCTGGCGTGAATATATAAATGGAATGTATTGGTATCTAGGGCAGGACTACCGGGCGAACAATCAACTGCAGGCCAATCGAAAATTGTTGCCATTGTTTCATGACCCAGACAAGACCGAAATGAACTGTGTGCGCTCTGTTGTGAGTGATATCAAGGAGCGAGGTTGGACTCACCACATTCCGCGACTTATGGTTCTGAGCAACTTGGCATTGGTCACCGGAGTCTCTCCACAGGAATTCTTGGATTGGATGCGCGAAGTTTTCATTGATGCCGCTGACTGGGTGATGGTGCCAAACGTTATTGGGATGGCTACTCACGCCGACGGGGGAGTATTAATGACGAAGCCTTATGCAGCGGGTGGCGCCTACATTTCAAAGATGGGTCAATTCTGTAAAGCGTGCAAATACGATCCCAAGAAACGCACAGGTGATGATGCCTGTCCATACACCACTCTTTACTGGGACTTCCTAGATAGACACTCAAATACCTTTGCGGCCAACCATCGGATGTTTCAGCAAATGGGTGGTCTTAGACGCCTTAGTAATCTGCCAGAAGTTAAAGAACGTGCCGAATATGTTTTACAAGGATTGGAAGATGGACAAATCTGAAGTCTTTCCTATTCGTTAATCCGTTAGTAGGACTTGTACCCTTATGTAATGACTTCAGAGGTATCAGTAAATAAAAATCGTTGGCTCATCCTTGGCATTGTTTTAGCCGCAGAGATAATGGATCTGCTTGACTCGACGATTGTGAATGTTGCTGGACCGTCTCTTGAAGAAAAGCTAAACGCAACACCTGCAGGACTCCAATGGGTTATCGGCGGATACACCTTGACACTTGGAGCCGGTCTCATATTGGGTGGTCGCTTAGCTGACCGATATTCACGACGAAATGTATTCTTGGCAGGGTTGGCGAGCTTCACACTTAGTTCGTTGCTATGCGCCTTGGCGCCAAGTATCGAGGCTCTCATTGCATTCCGTTTAATTCAAGGATTTGCCGGCGCAATGGTTCTGCCACATGTCATTGGATTTATCCGCGATGTCTTTCCGCCTGAAGAACTCGGTAAAGCATTTGCAATCTTCGGTCCAGTATTTGGACTCGGTGGGATACTCGGGCCAATCATTGGCGGGTTTCTTATCGATGGCGATATCGCATCCACTGGGTGGCGCGCGGTATTTCTGGTGAACATACCAATTGGAATCATAATTTTCGGGTTAGCTTGGAAATATCTACCAAGGCGAGATCCAGATCATTCAATAAAGATTGATGTAATGGGTAGCTTATTGATCATCATTTCCTCTGGCCTATTGCTATTGCCATTGATTCAAGGCCAGGAAGCCGGATGGCCTCTTTGGACATTCGCATCATTGGCCGCTTCATTGGTTGGCTTTGGAGTTTTCACAATTCAACAGCGATGGGTAATCTCTCGAAACAAGACACCTCTAGTTGACCCGGACATTTTCAAAGCTCGTACATATAATTTGGGTCTTGCCGGGATTTTCATTTTCTTCGCTGGCTTCACTGGCATCTATTTGATCATCACGCTATTCCTTCAAATCGGACAAGGATATTCAGCTAGCGGCGCAGGAATCGCAAACATTGCGATTGCGCTAGGTACGGCAATCGGTGGAGCGCTAAGCGGCGCAGTTCTTGCCGATAAATTTGGAACTCGCGTGCTTCAAATCGGAGCAGCGGCACAAATCACTGGCGCAATCTTGCTCTTCACCGCACTGCCAGATATGGCGTCATATGACTTCTGGCACATCGTTCCTGGAATGGTGGTTTCGGGTTTCGGTACCGGATTAGTAGTGGCCGCACTCTTTGATGCGATTCTAGTTTCCATCAAGGATGAGTTAGTTGGCTCTGCCTCTGGGGTACTTTCTTCCGTGCAGTCGATTGGCTCGTCTGTAGGTGTGGCAATTTTTGGAACGTTGTTCTTCAATCAAGTAACAACTGGCCAGGTGGATAAGGGCTTTAGAGATGCGCTGCTTCTTCAAATTGGATTGGTTACTTTATTCTTCCTGCTTACTTTGTTGCTACCAAAGAAATCAAAGGTCAATTCTGAATTTGCGCACTAGCCAACTCGCGCTTTCAAACATGCTCATCGAGTCAAAACGGTTAATACTGTGGCGGGTGGGACTCGAACCGTATTTGGATTTAACCCGTTCCAAACCATTAATTGCAGTAATTACACCAGTTACTTTGACTAACTCAATGCCTATCTTGGCATTGGTGGCATCGGGCCCATTGGTGGCATCTGTTGGATCTGCGAACTATCAACTTTGCCGTGGAAGCATCGAATTGAAGAGGTTGCATTAGAAGTTTGAGGAAGTACATAGTGATAAATGCCCTTTGGGAATTCTGGGGTTTTACTAACAATCCCGTTGCAACTGTCTAATTTAGAAACAGGAACTACCTTTCCGTTTATGTCACGAGGTCCGTAGATCGGAAAACCATCCAGTGCTAAGCCTTCAATGTGTGATGGACCTGTGGTTGTGTCCACCTGTTTAGAAATACAAGCAGACAGTGCGTGATAGTGATATTGGCCGATGTTTGGTGTGGGATGACCACTGCAGTGATCAACGAACCATACTTTGTTGCCCTTTGAGTCTTTGATGAAGAAGTTGCTAGACATGGCGACTGTCTTGCCATCACCTTCGTATGGGTTGAAAAGTACTGAACCAGAAATCATCAATCCGATAGAGCCAAGTGGGGCAGCGGTTGTAGTAGTCAAGTATTGGGGGTGGAGTGGGATCTTAAAGCTCATGTCTTGCGCTTTAGTTGGGTCTTTAATGACATTTGCAGTTGATGAATTTGGCACAATTACTCCAGGATTTGGTACTGCATAATATGCGTCACGTTCATGATTAGGAATGTCATCTGATTTGAGGGTTACATATTTGGTTGTGTACGAACGGGAAACCTTCGAACTCCACTTCGCAGCTTTTACTCCTGACACAGTGTCGTAGGTTTTGCCTGTAGCTGCTGAACTTTGGCTCTGACTGTGCCAAGCAATTCCTCCGGTGATTAAAACTGAGGTCACGGCAATGATGCTGAGAAATATAAATCGCTTTGATTTTGGGCCAGATGCTTTAACAGATGGCATTTAGGTTCCTTAGCTTATGTGCGGATAAGGCAAGGATAATGGCATTAACAAGCACTGGAGTACATTATTTGGCTTGGCCATGCAAGCATGTAATTTATTGACAGTGACTACGTGTTGGCACCCATGGCTATCTGCATTCGTTGCGCTTTCATTTTTGATCACATCTACCGTCGTGGCTGGTCAGGCGGCTGCAGTAGAACAAAAGATAAAACCAGCCAAATCCACTACTAAGGTCACAGCCACGACCACTGCTACCGGCTTTCTTAATACCAAGGACGAAATCGCAAAGACCATTACGGTGGCATCGACAGGAACGACCGGAATTCCGCTGCCTTCGGTGTGGCTGATGAGCCACAAGCGGGTTGGGTCAGCAATGGCTTTTCAAGCGAAACAGGTCGTTTTTCGCTACTAGTTTCGCTAGGTATAGTGTTAAGAGTTCCCTTTGGTGTTTGCGAAAATGTCTTCATTGAATAGAACCAAAGACCCAGAAGAAACTTCACTTTAGCCTCGTCGTTTTGTGAACTAAGTGGTCATGGAGGCCAGCAGTGAAACTTTCAGCTTTAATGACCACACCTAACAATTTCGCGAACCATTCGTTGCTATTAACTGGTCATTAAAGGGAAAAATGGCAACTTTGATTCAAGAGAATACGCCCAAAGTAACGGGGCATAAGTCTTCCTACATCTCAGGCATAGACGCACTTCGCGCTTTAGCTGTTACGGCCGTCATCATCTACCATCTGCACGAGGGTTGGCTGCCTGGTGGCTTTATTGGTGTTGATATTTTCTTTGCTATCTCTGGCTTCCTGATTACAAAGACGCTTATCGAACGCCCACAGAGCAGCGCCAGGCTCTACTTCACAGGCTTCTATGTACGTCGTTTTAAGCGCATAGCTCCAGCGCTCTTTGTTTACATCGCAATCGTCTCAGTATGTACCGCGTATTTTGTGCCTCGGAGTTACCTTGGGCAGGGAATTATGACGACAGCGAAGTGGGCAATCTTCGGTGCTAGCAATATTCAACTAGTTATGTCTAGTGATGGGTACTTTGGCAGTCGTGTCCCATTCAACCCATTCCTGCACACATGGTCACTTGGGGTTGAAGAACAGTTTTATTTGATTTTTCCAATCATCTTGCTTTTGGTAGGAATTGGTCTGCAGCGTTCCAATCGTTTGTTAGCTGGAATCGGAAAGTTCATTCTGGCGGCAGGCGCTATCAGTTCTTTGGCATTTTGTGTTTGGCAAACAAATGCTGATCCACTGCGTTCCTTTTACTTGCTTCCTTCGCGTTTTTGGGAGTTAGCTGCTGGCGCATTGCTATACCTTTTCGTCTCACGCAGCAGTGGCAATCGCCTCACTAATCCGGCGTATAACAAAGCATTCTTTTGTCTCGGTCTTGCACTAATCGGCACTTCGCTGGGCTTTGCCACAATTGCCAATTTTCCATTTTGGTGGGCGTTACCAGCAGTGTTCGGCGCTCTCGCCCTCATCCACGTAGCGCAAAATGTGTCAGAAGGGACAACTAGTTCAACTCGTGAGATGCTCACAAGTCGACCAATAATTTTCATTGGAAAGATTTCATATTCGTTATACCTGTGGCATTGGGGTGTTTTTGTCTTGATGCGCTGGACCATTGGTCTTGAGTCAGCCTGGACAAAGATGCTCGCCATAGTTCTTACGTTTGGGCTCAGTTGGTTGAGCTACACATATGTTGAGAGTCTGCCGCGCAGGAGTAACTCGCCGAAGTCGCGCATAGTTCTGGCAGTACTTTGCGTCTTTTTAGTGGGCGGTCTGGCGAGCTTCAAGACAGTACCTAGTGTGACGGCGTGGGCTGTGAAATTTCATGAGAAACAGTTTGTCCCTTTATTTCGTGATGATCAGGCAATCGCCGAAGTGCTTGATGGCATTCCGAATAATTCAATCGGGCTTGGCCGCAAGATCCTCTTTGTCGGCGACTCACATGCTGGCCAGTATAGTTTCGTAGCCAAATGGGCCGCTAATAAGACTCAAGCCAAATCCATAATCTTTGATCAACACGGTTGTGGCTTTGTAAACCTCAAGCGTGCTGCCCCCAAGACGTGCTCTGGTGATCAGCAAGTAATCGACAAGATTAAAAACAAGACAAAAGCCGGCGACATTGTTGTCTTGTCCTCCTTCTCGCTTTCACCCATCGCCGAATACTGGGGACCTTTGGATAAGCAGGTTTTACTTGCTGGACTCCAGTCACAGCAAGCTCAAAAAGATCGAGCAGAAGTATTGGCTAACTCCATTGGAATCGTGCGAACGTTACAAGCATCTGGTTTGACCGTAGTGCTTGCTGCGCCATCGCCAGTGTTTGAAGCTCCACCGGATCGTTGTCACAGTTGGTTTAACCGTCACAACCCGGTCTGTAAACCTGGTTTTAAAACTGACCGTGATTATCAATTGGAACTGCGCGCTCCTGTGATGAAGTCGTATCGGATATTAAGTGAGCAAACCGGCGCAATCTTGTGGGACCCATTCTCATTGTTATGCCCAGGCAATCCATGTCGCTCTGAAGTGAAGCAGCGTTTCCGCTACACAGATCAACACCACTTGTCGGCTAATGGCAATCTTGTTGTGTTCGAGAGCTTCCTGAATCTAGCTCGCACTATTTGGCAGCCTTTACGGTAATCCATCAAGATCAACTTTGCTTAGCGCGAATGCTACGTACGCGAACCTCCACTAGCACTCGATCTTTTTAAGTAATTTTTTCTGACCAGATTCACAGGATTCAAATCCAACCAACATATAAATAAACAAATTTGCCTTGGTAAAGTGTGCAGATGGGAATCAAAATTTTTGCTGCGCCGGCTTTTGCAGTTGTGCTTTTGGGCGGAGCACTAAGGCTTCAACAACACATTTCATCGAAGATGGCTTCGAGAGTTGAGCAAGAGATGCCCAAAGCTTCAGGTATAAGTGTCTCTGTTCCATTCGCTTGTTAGCTGCTCTATATTTATTTGTGATGATCGCACGGAGTTGTGTTCACCTCTTTAGCGAGAATCTCCGCTCATTTTTGCATTTGGCTCGACAAGGCCTTACCAACGGTTTTCAGCAGTTAAAGATTGCGGAAATCGTATTGCTACCTCAATTACTTAAAGCCATTTAGTGAATAAATGGGCGCACTCTGCATCAGCGCGACGCGTGCCAAAAAAGATGCGGATAGGTTAGGCTTTTACTAATCTGTTGCCCGTGGGAGTTGAGAGTGAACCAAATTAGGTCGTTTTCATCCCGCACGTTGTCGGGCAAGTGGCGCGAGTGTGTGAAGATTGCGCTCATTGCCCTAGTGCCTATCGCAGGTTTGGCTACTCCAGCGAGTGCGGAAGGCGCCTTCAGTTATAAAACTGAAATGAATGGCGATGCCACTATCACTGGCTGCATCGGAGCATGCCCAAGTTCGCTGAGCATTCCCACAACCATTGATGGCAAGCCGGTTCGAATCATTGCAAACAGTGCTTTTGTCAATCAGAATTTGTCCACGGTAACGATTCCTGATTCTGTGCAAACCATTGGCAGTGGGGCCTTCTATGGCAACGACTACTTAAAGTCAGTAGCGTTGCCTAACTCAGTCACATATGTAGGGGATAGGGCATTTGCATTTTGCCCGCTTAAATCAGTTGATCTTGGTTCATCGGTTGCATTCATCGGAGATGGCGCTTTTTACCATAACTCGTTGGAGCGACTTAGTATCCCATCATCAGTTACTAGTTTGGGCTCCCGCGCATTCTTCAACAATTCATTGACTGCAGTGAGTTTTTCCGGTGAAGCACCATTCGATGGCGGCGAAGTGTTTGGTGAAAATCCATCCCTTGAAGCGCTGTACGTGACCTCCGGTTCAACAAGTTGGAATTCAACCTTCTCTGGTGTGTTAGTTCGACTTGGACCTGCTCCAGCCCCATCGGCATCTGCTACACCAAGTGTTGTCCCTTCTGAGTCACCAAGTGTTCCTACAGATGTGTCCTATGTGTTCGACACGAATAACGATGGAACTGCGACAATTACCGGTTTTACTGGCGCCATTTCAGTCAACTTGGTTATTCCTTCTCAAATCGAAGGCAAACCTGTAACAGCGATCGGACCTGGTGCGTTTTCCAGCGCTGCACTCGACTCTGTGACCATTCCTGCTTCAGTCACAAGGATTGAAGATAGAGCATTTTGGGCAAATCATCTGAGCTCGCTAGATGTGCCATCTACGGTTACGAGCGTTGGCAAATCCGCTTTCGAATACAACCGTCTCGGTTCTCTCACTCTCGGTTCTCTCACTCTAGGCTCGAGCCTTGCCAGCATTGGTGAGAGCGCATTTGCGCACAATAATCTTGTAACGCTCACGATTCCAAAGTCGGTAATGAGCCTCGGCAATTATGCGTTCTCCGACAATCTCTTGAGGTCAGCCACTTTTAGCGGTAACGCGCCAGCAAGAGAGAGCATCGGCGTATTCCACGGGAATCAGTCCCTGACTTCAGTGAATGTTGCTTTTGGTTCTACTGGTTGGTACGCACAATTTTCACATCTCTATGTCCGCGTAGGTGATGCACCATTAACACCTACGATTGACGGAGAAACGCCTTTCATATTCACCACGGATGCAAATAGGAACGTGACAGTCACTGGGTACAGCGGTAACGCGCCGGCTGACTTGGAGATCCCAGCTGTTCTTGACGGACATCCAGTTACCGCAATTGGTTTTGCTGCATTCTATGGAAAATCACTAACATCAGTGATCATTCCAGATTCAGTGACCGACATCGGTGGCTATGCATTCTCTAACAACTCGCTAACGTCTGTCAGGATCCCTAACTCGGTTGTCACCGTTGGTGCAGGAGCCTTTTTGAACAATGGACTGATTTCTGCTTGGGTAGGAGCCTCCGTAACAAGCGTAGGTCAGTATGCATTTTTCCTTAACTCGCTTGCATCAGTCACTTTTGCCGGGAATGCTCCATCTGAGGCTGAAAACATTTTCTATCAGAATCCTGATCTCATTGCGGTAGATATTTCTGTTGGGTCCACTGGTTGGGGCACAACTTTTAGTGGCATCCCGATTCGTAACCGAATTTCGGCGATGCCCGCAAATGTTCGTAGTGTGCGCCAAACGGCATTACCGCTAGCGGTCAAGACTCAGGGAGCCATCAAACGAACTCCCCATAAAACAGTAAAGGCTGGGAGTTGTACTGCCGGGTCTAGCAAGGGTCGTTGCACGCCAGGTGGTCATAAGGTCAAGCAGAAGAAGAGCCACAAGAAGAATCACTAGTGACAATTACCAAGTGAAAGTGCATGTCGAGTGAAGTGGTAGTTGCACGCTCAGTGTAGTAATTAGGGCATTAAGTCACATCGCAAAACAAAAAATCCGCGTTTAATGGCTTAAGTGGGGCGGGCTCGAACCCACGACCTGAGCATTATGAAGACGCCTAAGAGATGTCGATGTATGCGCAAGGCAGGATGTCTATCTCGCAGAGCCAAGGATCTTAGGTGGCGGAGCTGAGGTCTTGCTCATCACAAAGCGGGTTTCAAATCCGCACTCTTAGAGGGGTAGGGAAGAGTAGGAGTTGCCCAGCGGGCAAGAATTTGGGTATCAAAATCCTTGCGATTGACTTAGGCATTTTCATCAGGAGGCCTCTTAACCGTGAGGCCTGCTCCAATTACCAATGCAGCACCGATAATCACAAGATTTTTCACAATGTACTGTCCCTCAAGTGTTAGACCAAAAGGGAAAACGGTAAAACAAGCCTCTGGTAGCAGAATCAAAGGCAGAAAAGTCCCCGGCATCTGCAGAGCTAAAAGTAGCAGGCCAATTCGCGTCAGAGCTGGAATTAGGAAACAAACTCCAATTGCAACCTCCCACCAACCCAGTAACGGAACGATGAT
>VFKC01000072.1 GCA_009885745.1 Actinomycetota bacterium | reverse complement strand
GAAGAAAGCTTTAACGCAAACTCAGGCGAATTTTGGACCCATAGAACTACTGCCCCACCAAAAGTGCAAGCACAACATTTAACAATGGTAAGCGACCAAAGGCACCTGGAGTGATTTTGCTCCCTTTATGTCAGCTACATCTGCTAACTTATCGCAACGACACCGCAAATGTAATGGCACATCACGTCACGAAGGAGACACCATGGGAATGTTAATTTCAACAGGCATAGACAACAACGGTCACAAGTTTGACTTTGTCTACACGGCAAATGAGGACGGCACACAGAAATGCATGATGGTGTGTAGTTGTGGGTGGAGTGCCGAAATGACTTCCAAGGGTCCTTGGGCTGTTGTTGAGTCTGGATCCAGAAGCCGCAGGCATCTGCGCGAGGTTGGAGTGCTAGTTGATGAGGCGCCGAAAGAATAAGTGCTCGCAAATCCCTGATCTTGGGGGAACTGCCTACGGATCTATTCCCACTCAATCGTGCCAGGCGGTTTGCTGGTCACATCTAGAACTACCCGGTTCACTTCACGAACCTCATTAGTGATGCGCGTTGAGATCTTGGCCAACAAGTCATAAGGCAAACGAGTCCAGTCCGCAGTCATCGCATCTTCACTAGAAACTGGACGCAAAACAATCGGGTGACCATAAGTACGACCATCGCCTTGAACACCAACACTGCGAACATCCGCCAACAACACAACTGGGAACTGCCAGATAGAACTATCTAGACCGGCTGCACTTACTTCTTCACGCACGATTGCATCCGCAGCTCGCAAGATTTCCAAACGCTCAAAATCAACCGCTCCAACAATACGAATGCCAAGACCAGGTCCTGGGAATGGATGACGCATCACCATTTCAGCGGGCAAACCAAGTTCGCGACCAACCGCGCGCACTTCGTCTTTGAACAATTCGCGAAGTGGTTCGACCAAAGTGAATTTCAAATCATCAGGCAGGCCGCCCACATTGTGATGGCTCTTGATCGTGGCAGCACCTGTACCACCACCGCTTTCCACCACATCGGGATACAAAGTGCCCTGAACAAGGAAGTCAATCGACGTTCCATGTTCACCGGCTTCTTCGACAAGTTTCAGTTGCGCATCTTCAAAGACGCGAATGAACAAACGACCAATGGTCTTGCGCTTTTCTTCAGGATCGGTGACCCCAGCCAACTCTGAAAGGAAACGATCAGCCACATCAACCACAACAAGTTTGATGCCAGTCGCTGCTACATAATCACGCTCGACCTGTTCGCGCTCACCTGCGCGTAATAAACCATGATCAACGAAAACACACGTGAGGTTATCGCCAACTGCGCGATGCACAAGCGCCGCAGCAACAGCCGAATCAACCCCACCTGAAAGTCCACAAATAATCTGCGCATCGCCAACCTGCGCCTTAATCCGCGCGACTTGCTCGTCAACGATGTTGGCTGGCGTCCAAGTCGGAGCAAGCCCCGCGATGTCATAAAGGAAATGTTCCAAAACTTTTTGGCCATGCTCAGAGTGCATAACCTCAGGATGAAATTGAACACCAGCAAGACGACGGCTTACATCTTCAAACGCCGCAACTTTCGCTCCAGCAGTCGATGCAACAACTGCAAAACCAGCAGGTGCTTCTTGCACAGAATCGCCATGGCTCATCCAAACATTCTGAATACCTGGCAGCCCAGCAAACAAAGT
>VFKC01000040.1 GCA_009885745.1 Actinomycetota bacterium | reverse complement strand
CATAGGGGCTACGGTATTGCGGGCGATGCAGATGGCAGCCAAGAGTTTGCCGGAATAACTTTTGCTGACGCATACCGCTAACTATTCCTTCCCCCTGTCAGGGGGAAGGTTAGGATGGGGGTGGGGTCTACACCGAAACCTTAAGCAAATGCTTTCGCGATGCGCTCCAGCGCTTGCTTGAGGTTTTCCATCGACGTGGCGAAGGATAAACGGATGTAACCCTCGCTGCCGAAAGCCGAGCCGGGCACTACCGCCACGCCCCCGTTTTCCAGCAAATACTCCGAGAGAGCCACATCGGTCGCAGCCTTGATCGTGCCGCGTTGATGCAGCTTGGCGATCACCGGGCGCACGTCGGGGAAAGCATAGAACGCGCCGCCCGCCATGATGCACTTCACCCCCGGAATCTTGTTCAGTTCATTCACCACGAATACATGCCGCTCGCGGAACGCCTTCAGCATCGGCGTGATGCAACCCTGATCGCCATTCAGCGCGGCCTCCGCCGCCACTTGCGAGATCGAAGTCGGGTTGGAGGTGCTTTGCGACTGCACGTTTTCCATCGCGGTGATGATGTGCTCCGGCCCTGCCGCATAACCGATACGCCAGCCGGTCATCGCATAGGATTTCGAAACACCGTTCAAAACCATGGTGCGCGGATACAGGTCGGGACAGGCATTCAGGATGTTGACGAATTTCTCATCGGTCAGCGCGATGTGCTCGTACATGTCGTCGGTGGCAATCAGGATATTCGGATGCTTGCGCAACACCGCGCCGAGTGCCTCCAACTCTGCCAGGCTGTACACCGCGCCGGACGGATTGCTTGGGCTGTTAATCACCACCATCTTGGTTTTTGGAGTGATCGCCGCTTCCAGTTGCGCGGGCGTCATCTTGAAGCCCTGCTCGATGCCCGCCTGCACGATCACCGGCTTGCCTTCCGCGATGATCACAATGTCAGGATAAGACACCCAGTAAGGCGCGGGGATGATCACCTCATCGCCGGGATTAATGACTGCCAGCGCCAGGTTGAAAAAACTCTGTTTGCCACCGCACGAAACCAGAATCTGCTTCGCCGTGTAATCCAGCTCGTTGTCGCGCTTGAACTTGGCGATCACGGCCTGCTTGAGCGAGGGCGTGCCGCCGACGGCGGTGTATTTGGTAAAGCCCTTGTTGATCGCCGCAATCGCCGCATCCTTGATGTGCTGCGGCGTATCGAAATCCGGTTCGCCCGCGCCCAGCCCGATGATGTCCTTGCCTTCGGCTTTGAGTTTTGCCGCGCGGGCGGTGACGGCGAGAGTGGGGGAGGGCTTGATGGCCTGTACGCGAGTCGAGAGTTTCAAGATATTTCCTGGCTGTTTAAACGTGAGGGCGAATTATACCCGTGCCGGGGAAAGAGTGAATCCGGGGAAAATTGAGATGATGAATCCCGGATTGCATCCGGGCTACGCTGGCTGGCATTACGGCATCCCCGTTAGTTTTCTTGACGAGGAAACTCATACCGCTTGTCGATAGGTTTGCAACAAAATTTGTATTTGATCCCATTGCCGCACTTACATGGCAATGTTGCGCCTTGTGGTGCTTCACCTTGAAATAAGAAATCGCCGATCAGCTGCGGCCCAGTATTTTTGGCTGCTCTTTTTCCCCGGCCTTTGCCAGCCTCAAAAATGCCGCCAATTCTTCCACCCAGCGCAGGCGTTGCTCGGGAGTGAGGTGGCGAAACGCGCGCAGGCGTTCATCGCTGACATAATAGGTGCGGTCGCCGGGATCGAATGGTTGGTTCATGGCTGCTTGATGCGTTGTAGGTGTTCGATGTCGGAAAGGTCTATCGGGCGACCAACGGCTTGCTTGAGGGCGATCAGGTCGTCAATGGCGACGACGCGGATGGGCGTGCCGGCGACGTTGAACACCGTGGCGCGTTGCGCCATGCCGGAAAATTCCACGGGCGGAAACAGCAGCACGTCCAATGTTACGCCGGCCAAGTCCGGCGTGCGCAAGGCAAAGGCTTCGAGGTTGCGCTCGGCGTGCCAATGGCGCAGCAGTTGCAGATCGTTGAGTGACTCCAGCGGAACCGGCAGGACGGGAGTGAGCTTGAGTTCTCTGGCGGTCTCGATCAGGTGCGCCAGATTGTCCTGGGTCATGGCGACGGTGATGTCCACGTCCATGGTTGCGCGCTCCACGCCGTGCAGCGACACGGCCAATCCGCCGATCAGAAGGTAGTCCACGCGGTGGCGGTCGAGGGCGGAGAAAAGGTCGAGATAGAACATGGCGCTAGTCTACTCAATGTTGGCGTGGTGAACAATGTTCCCGGTTTGCCTTTACAATGTCGGGTTCCGAGGAACCGCACATGAATGTCATCACCTTCCCCAACAGCCCCTATCGTCTGCACCAGCCATTCGAACCGGCAGGTGACCAGCCCACAGCCATCGCGCAGTTGGTGGAGGGTATCAACGAGGGCTTGTCATTTCAGACGCTGCTCGGCGTGACCGGCTCCGGCAAGACTTTCACCATGGCCAATGTTATCGCGCAACTGGGACGTCCAGCCATTGTGATGGCGCCGAACAAGACATTGGCAGCGCAGTTGTATTCCGAGCTGCGTGATTTTTTCCCAGAAAACGCGGTCGAGTATTTCGTTTCCTATTACGACTATTACCAGCCCGAGGCCTACGTGCCGTCGCGCGATGTGTATATCGAAAAAGATTCCAGTATCAATGAGCAGATCGAGCAGATGCGGCTGTCGGCCACAAAATCCCTGCTGGAGCGGCAGGATGTGGTGATTGTTGCTACTGTCTCGGCGATCTACGGTATCGGCGATCCGGTGGATTATCACGGCATGATTCTGCATTTGCGCGAGCATGAAAAAATTGTGCGGCAGGATGCGATCAAACGCCTGACTGAGATGCAGTACGAGCGCAATGATGTGGATTTTTCGCGCGGGCATTTTCGTGTGCGCGGCGACGTGATTGATATTTTCCCGGCGGAGAACAGCGAACATGCGCTGCGCCTGACGCTGTTCGACGACGAGGTGGAAAGCCTGCTGCTGTTCGACCCGCTCACCGGCCACATCCTCAACCGCGTGCCGCGTTTTACCGTGTATCCGTCCAGCCATTACGTCACGCCGCGCAGCACCGTGCTGCAGGCGATTGAAACAATCAAAGTTGAATTGGCCGAACGCATTAAATTTTTTATCAGCGAAAATAAATTGGTCGAAGCGCAGCGCATCGAACAGCGTACCCGCCACGATCTGGAAATGCTCAATGAAATCGGTTTCTGCAAAGGCATCGAAAATTATTCGCGCCATCTGTCCGGGCGCAAGCCGGGCGAACCGCCGCCGACATTAATTGACTACCTGCCGCCCGATGCGCTGATGTTCATAGACGAAAGCCACGTCACCATCCCGCAGATCGGCGGCATGTATAAGGGCGACCGCGCGCGCAAGGAAAACCTGGTTAACTACGGCTTTCGCATGCCGTCTGCGCTGGATAACCGCCCGCTGCGCTTCGATGAATTCGAGCGCGTGATGCGCCAAAGCGTATTTGTTTCCGCCACGCCGTCGGTGTACGAGGCCGAGCATGCGGGGCAGGTGGTCGAGCAGCTGGTGCGCCCGACTGGTCTGGTTGATCCGCAGATTGAAGTGCGCCCGGCCACAAATCAAGTGGATGATTTAATGTCCGAGGTCAGCCTGCGCACGGCCAAGGGCGAGCGCGTGCTGGTGACCACGCTGACCAAACGCATGGCGGAAGACCTCACCGAATATTATTCCGAACACGGCATCAAGGTGCGCTACCTGCATTCGGATATTGAAACGGTCGAGCGTGTCGAGATCATCCGCGACCTGCGTCTCGGCATGTTCGACGTGCTGGTCGGTATCAACCTGCTGCGCGAGGGCTTGGACGTGCCCGAGGTCAGCTTGGTGGCGATTTTGGATGCGGACAAAGAGGGCTTTTTGCGGTCTGAACGGTCATTGATCCAAACGATCGGCCGTGCAGCACGTAACTTGAACGGCCGCGCCATCTTGTACGCCGACCGCATCACCGACTCCATGAAACGCGCGATGGATGAAACAGAGCGCCGCCGTAACAAGCAAATTGCCCACAACACGCTGAACGGCATCACGCCGATGAGCATCAACAAGAAGATCAAAGACCTGATTGACGGCGTTTACAGCGCCAAAGCGGGCGCAGAGATGGAGCGCCTTGAAAACGACGCTATGAACCGCGCCAAGGTGGAGGACATGTCAGAGAAAGACATCGCTCGCGAAATCAAGCGCCTAGAAAAGCTGATGATGCAGCATGCCAAAGACTTGGAATTTGAAAAGGCGGCCAATGTGCGGGATCAGTTGCACATCTTGAAAGAGCAGGCGTTCGGCGCGCCTGGGGTGGACAATATTGTGTCGATAGCCAGATAAAGGCTTAAAACTGTCTCAGATTGATAATTCCTGTATAACCAAGGTAACCACTACGTTATTTATTGAACTAAACAGTATCTATTTAACTCATAGAGGAGTAGAATGAAATCAGTCGGGAACTTATTTGCGTATTACCTGACTAATTAACTCTACTTCTGTTATACTTGACTTAATTACTCGGCAAAGACCTGCATTTTCATAAGAAGCAAGGGTTTACACTGAGCTAACCACTAGGAAACTGTTATGAGACTCACTACCAAAGGCCGTTTTGCCGTTACCGCAATGATAGATCTAGCCCTGCGCCAAACCAATGGCCCAGTAACTTTGGCGACCATCAGCGAGCGCCAACATATTTCTCTGTCTTATTTAGAGCAACTTTTCGGCAAGTTGCGTCGGGCGCAGTTGGTCGAATCCACCCGTGGTCCAGGAGGAGGTTACACCTTGGCACGCAATGCCGCTGACATTTCGGTGACCGACATCGTGACGTCGGTGGATGAACCACTGGACGCCACCCACTGCGAAGGCCGTGAAAATTGCCATGGAGAAGGTACGGGCAAATGTATGACGCACGACTTGTGGACATCGTTGAACAGTAAAATGACGGAGTTTTTGGATTCCGTATCGCTGCAAAAACTGATGGACGACCACCACGCTAAAGGTGGTGTAGAAACCGTCAGCGCTCCGCTCACCAAGCGTGGTATTTCTAGTATGCCGATACAAAAACCAATCCGCACGAATGCGCCGAACTCAGTGTTCGCATTGGGTGCGATGTATGCGGCTAAGGCGTAATGACTTGCTAAATCGCTAAATCGCTATATTTTTTATAGCTAATTAAGCAATAAATACGCCGGCTAGAGCAGCTTTTTATATGAATTTAATGTTTTTCGACTCATTTTAGTCAGTTTTATTGAATATTGAGCAAATAAATGGACGCTACCCCACATTTCCCTATCTACCTAGATTACAGTTCCACCACGCCTTGCGATGGACGCGTCGTTGACGCAATGATTCCTTGGTTGCGAGAGCACCACGGCAACCCAGCTTCTCGCAGTCATGCCTGGGGTTGGGAAGCGGAAGCCGCTGTTGAAAAAGCGCGATGCCATATTGCTGATTTGATTGGTGCAGATCCACGTGAAATCGTTTGGACCAGCGGTGCAACTGAGTCTAACAATTTGGCCATCAAGGGCGCTGCAGGTTTCTACAAAACCAAAGGCAAGCACATCATCACCGTGAAAACCGAGCACAAAGCCGTGCTGGATACCTTCCGTGAACTAGAGCGCCAAGGTTTTGAGGCGACTTACTTGGATGTGAAAGAGGACGGATTGCTTGATTTAGAAGTCTTCAAAGCCGCGATTCGCCCAGATACGATTTTGGCTAGTGTGATGTTCGTCAACAATGAAATCGGCGTGATTCAAGACATGACCGCGATTGGCAATATTTGCCGCGAAAAGGGCATTATTTTCCACGTCGACGCTGCACAAGCCACCGGGCGGATTGACATCGATATGTCTAAATTGCCGATTGATTTGATGAGCTTGACCTCGCACAAAACCTACGGCCCTAAGGGAATTGGTGCTTTATACGTGCGCCGCAAACCGCGCGTTCGCCTGGAAGCGCAAATGCATGGCGGTGGTCACGAGCGCGGTATGCGTTCAGGTACGCTGCCTACACACCAGTGCGTGGGTATGGGTGAGGCGTTTCGCATTGCCAAGCTAGAAATGCACGCCGACAATGTGCGTATTCGTGCCCTGCACGAGCGTATGTTGAACGGTTTGAAAGACATCGAGCAGGTGTTTTTGAACGGCAACGCCGACAAACGCATTCCGCACAACTTGAATATGAGCTTTAACTATGTTGAAGGCGAGTCTTTGATCATGGGTATCAAAGGCTTGGCGGTTTCAAGTGGTTCAGCTTGTACATCAGCGTCTTTAGAGCCAAGTTATGTGCTACGCGCCTTGGGTCGCAGCGACGAATTGGCGCACAGCAGTTTGCGTATGACGATTGGCCGCTGGACCACAGAAGCAGAAATCGACTACGCCGTAGACACCATCAAACTCAACGTCGCGAAACTGCGCGACCTGAGCCCGCTGTGGGATATGCACTTAGAAGGCATAGATATCAGCACCATTCAATGGGCAGCTCATTAACCCATTACTTTAATTTATCTTCATAACTTATTGATAAATAATAGTATTTAAAAATTGTATTTGGAAATTTAAGAGGTAAATATCATGGCTTATTCAGAAAAAGTAGTCGACCACTACGAAAACCCACGCAACGTTGGTAGCTTTGAAAAAGGCGACGACTCAGTAGGCACCGGCATGGTGGGCGCGCCCGCTTGCGGCGACGTGATGAAGCTGCAAATCAAGGTCAACCCACTCACAGGTGTGATTGAAGACGCGCGTTTCAAAACCTATGGTTGCGGCTCAGCGATTGCGTCCAGCTCTCTCGT
>VFKC01000058.1 GCA_009885745.1 Actinomycetota bacterium | reverse complement strand
CCGCCTTGGCAGTGGAGCTAACAACACTCAATAAAAGAACTTCTAGATAATCCCCGGCCTTACTGAGGTCGGGGATTTCTATTTTGACTGATTTCACGACACAGAATAACTAGTCATAAGTATGACCAATCTGCTAGAGTGGGTGTATGAGTATTTCAGAGTTCATGCCATTGGCCGAGGTAAAGGCACACCTTTCTGAGGTTGTCGACGAAGTTGCTCGTGAGGGCGCCAAGACAACGATTACTCGGCATGGTAAACCGGCGGCTGTGATTGTCGGAGTAGCTGAATATGACTCATTGCTTGAGACCCTCGAGGTTCTCTCGGATCACTCACTTGTTGAAGAACTGTTAGCAGCCCGTTTAGAGCAGGCAATACCGATGACAAAGTTAGAAATGCTTGAGTACCTCAAAACAGATCGTGCGTGATGAATGAGTTACGAAGTTCACGCATCAAAAACTTTTCTAAAGTCACTTAGTCAAATCCCAGACAAAATTCAGCCAAGCATTATCGAGTTCTTGTATGGGTCGTTAGCCTCAGACCCTTCCCGTGTTGGAAAACCGTTGGTTGAACCATTGGACGGCATTTGGTCTGCACGCCGCGGGGAGTATCGAATCTTGTACGAGTTTGATGATGCCGCTCAGATCATTCGAGTAATGGCCGTTCGGCATCGGCGGGATGCCTACCGCACTAGTTGATGCATTTGGGGCACTTGCCTGGCAAAATCGCAGGTCCTGCTACTCATGTGCTAAGTTATGAACACATCATCCTTTAACACCTGTCCAGTGAGGCAGGAAAGGGGGTAAGAATGACGCATGTAAATGAGCATGGTCAAGACGCCAGTCGCGTCGTCCTAGATTCCGCTGATATCTCCCGAGCTTTAACGCGCCTTGCCCACGAAATCGTGGAGCGTACTCATGGCGCAACAAATCTGACTCTGGTGGGAATCCCAACTCGAGGCTCTACTTTGGCCGCACGCTTAGCCGAGCGTATTGCCAAGATTCAAGGCTCGCCGGTTGCTTATGGCTCACTTGATGTGACCATGTATCGCGATGACTTGCGGATGCGCCCAGCGCGCGCCTTGCAACCAACCACGATTCCAGTCGAAGGCATTACCGACCGCTTGGTGATCCTGGTTGATGATGTTTTGTATTCGGGTCGCACAATTCGCGCGGCTCTTGACGCACTTTCTGAGCATGGCCGACCCAAGTCTGTACAACTAGCTGTGCTTGTGGATCGCGGGCATCGCGAATTACCAATCCGCGCTGATTATGTCGGTAAGAATCTGCCAACTTCAAGTGCTGAATCGGTGCGAGTCCATCTAGTCGAACACGATGGTATTGACGAAGTAGCAATCGAGCGTGGCGCATGAAACATCTATTGAGCGCAGCAGATTTAACCCGCGAAGATGCGATTTTAGTTTTGGATACCGCAAAGCAATTGGCTGCGGCAACGTCCCAAGGCTTAGGTAAGTTACCGCCACTTCGCGGTCGCACAGTAGTGAATCT